>CANAZG010000040.1 GCA_947365965.1 uncultured Clostridia bacterium | reverse complement strand
CGTTGTTGAAGTTCTGCTGGAGCAGCTGGACCGCCCACTGCATCAGCTCGGGGCCGTTGGATTCCGCAGGCCCGATGTTCACATCCAGGTAGGTTGCGCCGGCGGCGATCTGCTCGGCGGCCCGCTTGAGGATGGGGGCCTCGTCGTAGCTGTCCATGGCCTTGCGGATGGCGGGGGAGATGCAGTGGATCCGCTCGCCGATGGTGACGAAGGTCTGGGCGTTGGGATCGTGGCCCTTGTAAGTAACAGGCTTGTCGTCGATCATGTAGGGGCCGGTGACCACGATGGGGGGCGCGGGCAGGACCTTCTTGGGGGCGGGAGCGGCCTCAGCGGCGGCCTCGCCGGCGGCGGGGGCGGCGCTCTTGGCGGTGTAGCTCTTCTTCCACTCCTCGTCCCGCAGGTATTTCACCAGCTGCACGGCCTCGGTGGTGCCCACGATGACGCTCCACTCGGGCAGCTTATCCTGGATCTCGCCCTTCATGACAGCCACCTTGCCGGGGATGATGAGGGCGCGGTTCTTGATCTTGCCCGCCACGTCAAACTCGTCAAAGAACTTCTTGATGGAGGAGCTGGAGAACTTGCCGGCGGCCCAGGCGGTGAGCACGGACATGCCGGAGGCGTCGGTAATCAGCAGGTTCACAGGCATCTTGCTGCGCTCGATCTCGCCGGAGACCAGGAAGTAGGTCAGGGCGAAGTCCACGGTCAGGCAGCAGGGGCTGTTCTCGTCCGCGCCGTTGATGGGGTAGATGCCGGGAGCCACCTTCATGGGCTTCTGGGGATCCGTGAAGATGTTCTGGCGCAGGCCGTACAGGGGCAGGGCCTTGGCGTAGGTCATCTCGGAGCAGACCACGATGGAGCCGTACTTGCAGGTGAACAGGCTCAGCAGGGCGGCCTCCAGGTGGGCGTCCCCGCCCGACAGGGCGGCCACGTTGACGATAGAGGGGTAGCCGAAGGTCCGGTCGCCGTCCTTCAGGGCGGCGCGGCGGATCTGGACGGCGTCGGCGTAGGCCTCCTTGACAGAGGCGGCGCTGACCTCCAGGATCAGATTCTTGTTGCCGGCGGCCTCCAGCTTCTCCACCACCTCGTGGAGGGCCTCCAGGCTGCCGGCGCGGACGCCCAGCAGGGCCTTGGCCCCGGTGGCCACGGCGCTCATGTCGGCGAAGTTGTCGGGGGTGGCGCCGTTGACGATGATGTCGCAGCCGGCGGCGGCCTCCACACCGGCCTTCATGGCCTCCACATCGGTGCAGCTGAGGACCATGGGACGGCCCAGGGCCTTGGCCTTGGAGACCAGGGCGGCGTAGTCCGCAGGGGCCTTGTCATTGCTGTGGCGCACGTAGACCATCTCCACGTACATCCGCTCGCTGATGCGCTCGTAGTCCACGGCGGGGATGGCGGAGAGCACCGCGTCCTGCTTGGCGCTGTCCATGCAGTCGCAGACCTGGACGGCGTACAGGGTCTTGCTGACCAGGGTCTTCTCGTGGCGGCTGAGCACAGTCTCGCCGCCCAGGCTCAGCTCGCCCACCTTGAAGCTCTTCATGGGGGGCGCGGTGGCCTCGGAGAGGGTGGAGAGGGCCTCTGCGGACATGTGGGGGCACTTCTCAATGGGGAGCGCGCCGGAGGCCACCTTCATGGCGAAGGCCATGCAGGTGGGATTGCCGCAGTCCTTGCAGTTGGTTTTGGGGGTGAGCTTAAAAATGTCAAGACCTTTCAGTGCCATGGTTCCGGCCCTCCTTACATGAGCGCGGCAACCAGCCGCGCGGTGGTCTCAATGGATACGGGGTGCCTGAGGATGACGGCGTCGCTGCCGTAGGCCAGGCAGGCGGCGGCAGTCTCCACCTCCATGTCGATGCCACGCTCCTCGGCGCTGCCCCAGCCGGGGTTCTCGCTCTCGGGGGCGGTGGCCTCCTTCACGCCCCAGGTCTCCACGCCAACAGGGGTGATGATGGGCATCTGGAGGGTGTTGTCGTTCTGGCTCAGGGCGGCGGCCTTCACCCGCTCCATGGTGGAGACCACATACTCAAAGCCGTAGCCGGCGGCGGCGGAGCCCACGTTCATGGCCACGTTCTTGCCGTCCACGCCCATCTGGGTGATGAGCACGTTGAGCTGCTTGGCCAGGTTGATGTCCACGGCGGACTCGGCGCCCACCTTCTGGCCGTAGGCCATGCCGGCGCCGGCGGCCACGCCCTTGTAGTTCTCCTCCTTGGCGGAGAGGACCAGGATGTTCTTGCCCTGGAGGGCCTCGGAGATCTTGCCGAACAGGTCCGCGTCCTTCTCGCTGTTCTTGCACCCGGCCACCACAATGGGCTTGTCAACGGCCTCGGCCACGGCCTTGGCGTCGCTCACGCAGTCCTCAATGGACTTGTTGGCCCCGTTGGGGTCCGCCAGATCGAAGCGGATGCACACAAAGTCCGCCTCCGGCAGGGCGGCGGCCTTCTTGGCCCGGTCCGCCAAGGTCTCGCAGCCGGCGTAGAAGGCGGTCAGGCCCTCGCAGGGCTGCTCGGGGTCGTCGGACACGTCGATGCCGATCTTGGGGCGATTGGCAATGGGCGCGTCGAAGGAATAGAGGTTGAAGACATTCTGGCCGCCCAGGACGACGGCCTTGTCGCCGGTACCCAGCGTCAGCTCGTTGATCTTGGCGCTGAATACCTGGGGCTTCTTGGCAAATGGCATGTTGGTTGTCTCCCTTCGTTATGTTGTGGCTCTATGGAATGATATTTGGTGACGGAATCTTAAGAGATGCCCAGCTTCTTCCAGAGCTTCTGGAGGCCCTTCTCAGAGAAGGCGATGACAATGTTGGGGTTGAAGGCGGAGAGGTACTGGATCTCCCGGGCAAGGATCAGGCCCTTGCCCTCGCACAGCTCCCGCTCCTGCTGGTACCACGCGTGGACGCAGTGCTCAATGGGGGTGCCCACCATGCCCACCGCATCGTACCGGGAGCGGACGCAGTGCTTCACCGGCAGGCGGAAGCGCTGCCAGCCCTGGAGGATCTTGGGCAGCTCCACGCCCAGGGTCAGCTCCATGTCCTCCCAGCTGTTCAGGGCGAACTTGACGAACACGTCGCTGGCCTCGCCGGTGACGGCGCAGACGTAGTCGTTGGCCGCCGGGCTCATGCGCAGGCTGCCGAAGGTGGCCGGCGTGTCTGCGGGGGTCTTGCCGGCGATCTCCTGGGCCTCCACCACCACCACGCGGTGGGGATCCCGCAGGAAGCGGTCCATGGCCACAAACCCGGTGCCGGGGTTCTCCAGCGCGCCGCGCCTGACGGCCACGGCCTTGGCGCTCAGATCCAGGAGGGTCTCCCGGCGTTTGGCCAGAGCGGCGTCGTACCAGGCGCACACCGCCGGGGCGGAGCCGAACTGGATGTACTCGTCCAGAATCCGTCCGCGCATATGGGCGGCCAGCTGCTCCCGGGCCTGACAGTACCGGCCCAGATCGTCCGCAGCGCTGGCTGCGGGGATGTCCTGGGGCTGGAAGCCCTCGCTCCACAGGTCCACCATGATTTGGTTGGTGTTGTCAAAGCCCATGGCGAAGCCCATGCGGCCGGACAGGAAGTCGGCCTGGGTGCTCTCCGGCAGTCCGGGGATATAGCCGCCGCGCTCTGCCGCGCTCCGGGAAAGGTCAGATGAATTTGGCATACTGCTGCTCCTCTTTCGTCTTAAATTTTATCGGGAAGGGGGGCGCTTGTCAGGAGTTTCTCACAGGCGGAGCTGGTCAAAGATCCGGCGCACCGCCTGCTTGACCGGGCTGTCCGGGGGCACGGTGACGGAGGGCCTGCCCTCGGCGTCGTACTCGTAGACCGTGTCGTCGTGGGGCACCACGCCCATGAGCTTCATGCCGTACCTGTCGATCTCCTCCTGGATGCCGGGGTTGAGCTGGCCGCCGGGGGCCCGGTTGATGATGAGCCCCACCTCCTTCGCGCCCAGCTTCAGCTCCACGATCATCTCGCTGAGCCGGCCTGCGGCCTGGACGCCCCGCCGGGAGCAGTCGCTTACCAGCAGGATAGTGTCCACCTGGGGCAGAACGCCCCGGCTCAGATGCTCCAGACCGGCCTCGTTGTCCACCACAATATAGCGGTAGTTTTTGGCGTACTTGGACACCTGGGCGGTGAGCAGGCCGTTGACAAAGCAGTAGCAGCCCTTGCCCTGGGTGCGGCCCATGACCAGCAGGTCAAAGTCGTCGGCCTCGGTCAGCGCGTCGGAGAAGCGCATTTCGGCGTAATCCGCCTTGGTCATGCCGGTGGGGATGACCTGCTCCGAGGCCATCTCCGCCCGGGTCATATCCTCCCGGATGTCCCCCAGGGTGTCCTCCACCTCCACCCCCAGCACCTCGTTGAGGTTGGAGTTGGCGTCGGCGTCCACAGCCAGGACGGCGCCGTTCTTCTTCTCGCACAGATACTCGATGAGCATCCCACAGATGGTGGTTTTGCCTACGCCGCCCTTGCCGGCCAGCGCGATGGTTTGGGCCATAGATATTACTCTCCTTTGCGTTCAGCTGCCGGCAGGGCGGAAAATCCGCCCTGCCGGCCCGGGGATTGCCGGTGAAAAAACGGGGATTAGAGATCGACGATGCCGGACTCCTTGACAATGCGGGCCACGTCGTCGAACTTGTTGAGGGCATAGAGGTGGATGCCGTCGATGCCGCAGGCGCGGTACTCGTCGATCTGGTTGATGGTGTACTCGATGCCCGCCTCCTTGAAGCTGGCCTTCTTGCCGGCCACATCGGCGTCAAAGGGCTCCTTGTCGAAGGGGTTGGGGAAGATCCAGTTCTTGGAGATGATCTCGCAGAGCTTGCGGGGCATGACGCAGCCGTTGCGGCTGAGGGCCATGTTGATAGTGGCGGCCTGATCCAGGATGGGCATGATGCCCACGTCCACGGGCATCCAGATGCCGGCGTTGCGGATGGCCTCCAGCCAGTACTTGAACTGGTCCATGTCCCAGCACAGCTGGGTCATGATGTAGTCAGCGCCCTCGTCCTGCTTCTGCTTGAGGAAGCCGATGTCCGCCTCCAGGCTGCGGCAGGCGATGTGGCCCTCCGGGGAGCCGGCCACGGCGATGGTGAACTTGTCGCCGAACTCGCCGCGCACGAACTTCACCAGCTCGGTGGCGTAGTGGAGATCCCCGCCGGTGCCGGTCCAGCCGAAGGGCAGGTCGCCCCGCAGGGCCAGCATGTGGTTGATGCCGTGGTCCAGATAGTTCTGGAGCTGCTCCTTGATGCCCTCACGGGTGTTGCCGATGCAGGTGAAGTGGGTGACAGGGATGGACTTGCCGTCCTTCTGGATCTTGTCCAGAACCTCCAGGTTCTTACCCACGTTGGTGCCGCCTGCGCCGTAGGTGCAGGAGATGTAGTCGGGGTTCAGGGTGTAGAGCTGATCCAGCACACCGCCCGCGCCGCACAGCTTCTCCATGCCAACGTCGGTCTTGGGGGGGAACACCTCGAAGGAAAACGCGGATCTCTCTTCAAAAATGTCGGCTACGCTCATGATGATAGTCCTCCATATGTGAAATATATTTTTCAGCGGCGCCGCCGCCGTGGGAAACAGGCAAAAAGTCCCTCCTTAGAAGGATGGGGATCAGGACGGTTCCGTCAGATCGGCGTGAAGGAGTAGCGCTTGAGGAGGCCGGCGGTGTTGGTGTGGTAGACCACCCCGCCGTCGGCCAGATCCTCCCGCTCAATCTCCGCCCGGGGCTCCAGGTCCCGGATATACGCGTCCGTGTCCTCCACAGACACCTCCTGGAAGTCCACATCCCGCATCTGGTTGTTGCTGCACTGGTTGAAGATCTCGCAGCAGAGCTCGTAGTCCCGCATGGCCGTCACTCCGAGGCCACGATCACCGATCCGGCGGTGAGATCCGCGCTGACCAGGCGGCCGGTGATGGTGGTGGTCTCCCCCATCACATCCACGAACGTCAGCTTGTCCCCGTCTGCGGTGATGCTGGCCACATAGCGGCACAGGATGTTGCCGTCCTGCTTCTCGTTCCTATATATAGTGGAAAGGCACATGGATATTCCTCCTTGGCTCCTCAGTTCTTCTCCCCGGCCTTGATGAGCTCCAGGGCGGCGGAGAGATAGCCGTTGGCCTGGTCAAAGGACTCCACCGCATGGAGCAGCTGGTGCTGGGCCTCGCCGGAGAACTGCTTTGCCATGTCGCTGAGCTCGCCGGCGTGGTGGATGTTGTGGTCCAGCATATATTGCAGCACCGCCACGGCCTGCTCGCCGCCGTGGACGTGCTGGTGCTCGCCCTCGTGGCTGTGCGGATGGCTGTGGGTGAATACGGCGCCGTGGTCATCGGTGTGGGTGTGCTCATGGATATGGGCGTGATCGTGGCCGTCGTGGTCAAAATGTCCCATGTGAGAACCTCCTGTCATATTGACACAATTTTAACTAAGTACACTATACCGCAAATCCCCCGAATTTGCAAGGAGAAGAAGAAGAATATTTCACGAAAAATTTTTGAAATATTTGTGAATTAGGACAAACCCCCTCCGGGGCCTGAAGTCTGCGCAGGTCAGACGGGGGAAAAGGCGCGTGATTGTGCATTGCTCCAGGCTCCGGGGCTTCAAAATGACTGACAGACCGGCGGCCTATTCCCGGGTCCCCGGACAGCCCCCGCAGTCCAGAACCTCCGCGCCCCAGCTGCACATGGCCTCCAGCACGGGGACCGCGCTTCTCCCGAAGTCGGTGAGGGAGTAGAGCGTCCGGGGCGGCTTTTCCGGGAGCACCTCCCTGCGGAGCATCCCCTGCGCCTCCAGATCCCGCAGCTGCTGGGAGAGCATCTTGGCCGTCGCCCTGGGGATGAGGCGCTGCAATTCCATGTAGTGCAGCGGCCTCTCAATGAGGTGCCAGAGGATCAGGCACTTGTACTTCCCGCCGATCAGAAACAGCGTCGCTTCCACAGGGCAGCTGAATTGCTCTCTCTCGAGGACCATGGTTGTCTCCTTTCCATCCTTCCCAAAAGGGAAGGATCTAACCCAAAAGTGCGCTCTTGCGCCCTCTAGATCCTGTGCTACAATCAGGGTGACGGTGCGCACGTCAAGTATACAACATAAAGAGAGGATTGACTACTATGGATTTTCTGGAGCTGGCCAAAAAGCGCTATTCTGTGCGCGGCTACACAGACCAGAAGGTGGAGGCGGAGAAGCTGGAGCGGATTTTGCAGGCAGCCCATGTGGCCCCCACGGCGGCGAATCTCCAGCCGGTGCGTCTGATCGTTGTCCGGGATGAGGAGGGGCTGGCGAAGATCGGCCGGGCCGCCAACATCTACGGCGCGCCCCTGGCGGTGATCGTCTGCGCAGACCGGGAGAGGGCGTGGGAGCGCCCCTATGACGGCAAGCGGACCGGCGACATCGACGCGGCCATTCTGACGGACCACATGATGCTGGAGGCCGCGGCGCTGGGGCTGGGGTCTCTGTGGGTGTGCTACTTCAAGCCCGATGTGATCCGGGAGGCCTTCCGGCTGCCGGACCGGCTGGAGCCGGTGAACATCCTGGCCATCGGGTACGCCGCCGGGGCGGCGGCTGATCCGGAGCGCCACGCCGGGACCCGCATCCCGGTGGAGGCGCTGACGGACTGGGAGCGGTGAGCGAAAAGGGCCTCCGCCAGCGGGGAAACGCCGCCGGCGGAGGCCCCGCTCTGAAAAACAGCGGGATTTCCGCCTTGCGGACCGGGAATTTATGGGGTATACTGTCAAGCATCACAAGCCGGTTCCATCCGGCGGAAGGAGGATATTGAAGTGAAAATCTACAACAACGAACCCATCCAGGCAAAGGCCGGTATCGGGGAGGGGGCGTACCTCACGGCCCGCTACCAGCTCCAGGCGGAGGGTCCCACCCTCATCACCGTGGGCCGGGGTGAGGAGGCGTGGACCCCCCTGACCTGCAAGGACCTCTACGGCAAGGCGGTGAAGACCGCCCTGGAGCTGAAGTGCGAGAGCTGCCTCTTTGATCTCACCCCGGCGGGGGAGCTGGGGCTGGCGGGTCTGTGCGCCGCCCTGGAGGGCATCTGCGGCGGCGGCTACAAGCAGAAGTTCTCCCTGTCCGACCGCTGGGAGCCGGAGATGGCCTGCTACGCCGGCGGCGAGGGCTGGCGGGAGGAGGACTTCGCCGCGGCCCTGGAGCTGGCCCGCTCCATCGTGGAGGCTCGGAATCTGGTCAACTGCCCCGCCAACCTGCTGACCCCCATGAAGTTCGCGGAGACCCTGACCGGCATGATGTCCGGCCTGCCGGTCCAGACGAGGGTCCTCTCCCGGGACGAGCTGGCGGAGAAGGGCCTGGGGGGCCTGCTGGCCGTGGGGGACAGCAGCGGCCATCCCCCGGCCCTGGTGACGCTGCGCTACATGGGCGCGCCGGAGAGCGGCGAGGTCCTGGGTCTGGTAGGCAAGGGCGTCACCGTGGACACCGGCGGCTACTCCCTCAAATCCCGGGACTCCATGGAGGGCATCAAGGGGGACATGGCCGGCGCCGCCGCCGTGGCCTGCGCCCTGCGGGCCCTGGCCGCCTCGGGGGCCAAGGTGAACGCGGTGGCCGTGATCCCCACCTGTGAGAACCGGATCTCCCGGGAGAGCGCCGTGCCCGGCGATGTGATCCGCTCCCTCTCCGGCCAGACCATCGAGATCCTCAACACCGACGCCGAGGGCCGCCTGATCCTGGCCGACGGCCTCACCTGGGCTGCCCGGGAGGAGAAGTGCACCCGTCTGGTGGACGCGGCCACCCTCACCGGCGCCATCTGGGCCATGCTGGGCTATGTGACCGCCGGCGTGATGGCCAGCGACGACGGCTGGTACGGCCGCCTGGAGGCCGCCGCCGCCCTGTCCGGGGAGAAGTACTGGCGGATGCCCCTGTGCAAGGAGTACGAGCGGATGGTGGAGAGCGACATGGCGGACGTGCGCAACACCAGCAAGGACGGCTGCGGCGCCATCACCGCAGGGGCATTCCTCAAGCGCTTCACCCAGGACCTCCCCTGGCTGCACCTGGACATCGCCGGCACGGCCAGCGTCAACAAGCCGGTGTGGCAGCATCAGGTCTCCGGGGCCACCGGCGCGGCGGTGAGCACCCTCTTCCATCTGGCGGCGGGGCTGGCGGAGTAAGCATTTCGGACACAGAGTAAGCGAGGGATTATTTTTCTGCCAGTTAATATTAATTGTATATTAATTATTGGGCGTAATACACAAAATCTGGCGATGGATTACGTGTAAATAGGAGAAAACGCTTTTACCAGCCGGAATCTCATTGACTTATATTAACAATTTGTTTATAATTCCCGATGTGAACGCCAGCGGCAGATCCAGCCGTTTCCGCCCCGTACAGTGTTTCCTCCGCGCTTGCCTGCGCAAGCGCGGAGGGCCCTGTCCGCCCGGCGGACAGGGCCCTGAATCCGCAGGCTTACAATTATTTTGACTGGAGGAAATTGAGAATGAAGAGAGTTCTGACCTTCCTGCTCGCAGCCGTGATGCTCTTGAGCCTCGCTGCCTGCGGCGGGAACAACAGCGCCCCCAAGGACAACAATGCCCCCGCTGACAGCACCGCCCCCGCCGACGCCGGCAAGCAGACCTCCGGCGCCAAGTCCCCTGACAACGACATGGTGGTGGCCGTCCTGGCCGACGCCACCCACCTGGATCCCCACGTCTCCAGCAACGGCGCTTCCAACCAGATTACTTATGAGATGTACGAGAGCCTGCTGACCTTTGACGAGAACACCAACGTCATCCCCAGCCTGGCCAAGGAGTGGAGCGTGTCCGAGGACGGTCGCACCTACACCTTCGTGCTCAATGAGGGCATCAAGTTCCACGACGGCGAGCCCTTCAACGCCGAGGCGGTGAAGGCGGTCTATGACCGCGGTCTGGCCCATCCCGAGCTGACCCTGACCCGGACCACCAAGAACTGGGTGGACGTCACTGTGGACAGCGAGTATCAGGTCTCCATCACCCTCGACGAGCCCAACAACACCTTTATCAACAAGATCACCCAGCTGCGCATGGTTTCCCCCAAGGCCATGGCCATGGAGAACGCCAGCGACTATCTGGCCAAGAACTCCGCCGGCACCGGCGCCTACGTCCTCTCCGAGCGTGTGGACGGCGGCTACACCAAGCTGGTGCGCAACGAGAACTACTGGCGCGAGGGTCCCACCGTTGACAGCCTGACCTTCATCGTGGTGCCCGAGGACGCCTCCCGCATCGCCATGCTCCAGACCGGCGAGGCGGACGTCATCACCCCCGTCCCTGTCACCGACGTGGGCCTCATTGAGAACGATCCCTCCATCATCGTGGACGTTCAGCCCGCCACCACCTACCGCTACGTCACCCTGAACACCGAGTGGGCCCTGCCCGACGGCCGCAAGCCCTTTGCCGATCAGCGGGTGCGCCAGGCCCTCAACTACGCCTTTGACAGCGAGGCCTACGCCAAGGTGGTCTTCAACGGCTACGCCAAGGTGCCCACCTCCATCTTCTCCGACTCCATCTTCTACTATGCGGAGCAGACCCCCTACTCCCTGGATCTGGAGAAGGCCAAGAGCCTGATGAAGGAGGCCGGGTTTGAGGACGGCTTCGATGTGGACATCATCGTGGACAACACCACCGTTGAGCAGAAGGGCGCCACCTTTGTCAAGCAGCAGCTCAGCCAGATCGGCGTCAACGTGAACCTGCTGCCCAACGAGTCCACCGCCAACGCCGAGCTGACCAGCGCCCCCCTGGAGAGCACCACCGTCCAGATGTGGTACGTGAACTGGTCCTCCGGCTCCTACGAGGCGGACGGCTCCATGCGCAGCATCCTCCACGGCGAAAAGGTTCCTCCCTCCGGCTACAACACCGCCTTCTGGAACAACGCCGAGTTCAACCAGCTGCTGGACGACGCGCTGAAGATGAGCGATCAGAACGAGATCGCCCAGGCCTACGCCCGGGCCCAGGCCATCGCCTGGGAGGAGTGCCCCTGGATCTTCCTGGGCAACGACAACACCCTCAACGCCTATAAGACCTATGTCACGGGCCTGCAGTACATGCCCGGCGGCGTGTTCGTATTCCGCACGGCGGGGCTTGACCGCTAAGCTCCTACGGTTCCACGCGTAAGTGCGCTGAAAGCGGAGCAGGATCCTCCTGCTCCGCTTTCCCAATAAAGAGGGAGGTAAATCCATGGGCCGTTATTGTGCCAGACGTCTTTTGGAAACGATCCCGCTGATGCTGGTCATTTCCATCTTTGTGTTCATGTTCATCCACCTGCTGCCCGGCGACCCGGCGCAGACCCTGGCCGGCAAGGAGGCCACGGTGGAGGAGGTGGAGGCCATCCGGGCCGAGTTCGGGCTGGATAAGCCCCTGATCGTGCAGTACTTCAACTACATGAAGGACCTGTTCCGCGGCGATATGGGCCGCAGCCTCAAGAGCAACATCCCCGTCTCCGAGCTCATCTGGTCCCGGTTCCAGTTTACCATTCAGCTGGTGTGTGCGGGACTTGTCTGGGCACCCTTCGCAGGCATCTTCATCGGCGTCATCTGCGCCATCAAGCGGGGCACCTTTGTGGATCTGATCGGCATGCTGCTGGCCATCTGCGGACTCTCCGCCCCCGGCTTCTGGCTGGGTCTGATGGGCATTCAGTACTTCTCCGTCCACCTGGGCTGGTTCCCCGTGTCGGGCCTGGACTCCTGGAGGAGCTTTATCCTGCCCTCCATTGTCATGGGCACCGGCATCATGGCCACCCTGGCCCGCTACTCCCGCTCCTCCATGCTGGAGACCCTGCGGGAGGACTATGTGCGCACCGCCCGGGCCAAGGGCCAGCGTGAGGCCATTGTCATGTTCCGCCACGCCTTCAAGAACTCCCTGATCCAGGTGGTCACCATCCTGGGTCTCCAGATCGGCGGACTGCTCTCCGGCTCCGTCATCACCGAGACCATCTTCTCCATCCCCGGCATGGGCCGGCTGCTGGTGGACTCCATCGCCTTCCGGGACTACCCGGCCATCCAGGGCCTGCTGATGATCTTTGCCATGCAGTATGTGCTCATCAATCTGGTGGTGGATATGCTCTACGGCGTCATCAACCCCAAGATCCGCTACGATTAAAGGAGGGAGGAGGATACCATGTCAACCAATCAGAACGAACGTGTGGAGAATCAGGCAGTCTTCGAGGAGAACTACATAGACGAAAATATCATTGCCGACAAGAGCAGCAAAACCCGGGAGTTTATCAAGAAGTTCCTCAAGCGGAAGACCGCCGTGGCCGCCTTTGTGGTGATGGTGTTTCTGCTGATTATCGCCATCATCGGGCCCTCTCTGGCGCCTTACGACCCCAGCGCCTACGACTACGACAACATCCTCGCGCCTCCCAGCGCGGAGCACTGGTTCGGTACGGACCAGTTCGGTCAGGACATCTTCAGCCGCATTCTGGCCGGCGCGCCCCTCACCCTGGGTGTGTCCCTGTCCTCGGTGGTGGTGGGCGCGGTGCTGGGCACCGTCCTGGGCCTGCTGGCCGGCTACTACGGCGGCTGGATCGAGATGCTGGTCATGCGGGGCGCGGACGTGCTCTTCAGCTTCCCTGACATCCTGTTGGCCATCGCCATCGTGGCCCTGCTGGGCCCCGGCATCATCAACGTGTTCATCGCCGTGGCGGTGTTCACCGTGCCCAGCTTCGCCCGCATGATGCGCTCCGCCACCCTGGCCGTCAAGGGCTCCCTGTACGTGGAGGTTTCCCGCAGCCTGGGCTGCAAGGACGGCCGGATCCTGTTCCTGCACATCTTCCCCGGCACCATCCAGTCCCTCATCGTCAACTTCACCATGCGCATCGGCTCCGCCATTATGGCCGCCTCCTCCCTGAGCTTCCTGGGCTTCGGCGCCAACGTCACCGATCCCGAGTGGGGCGCCATGCTCTCCATGAGCCGCAGCTACCTGTCCACCGCGCCCCACATGGTGTATCTGCCCGGTCTGGTGATCTTTGTCACCGTGCTGGCCTTCAACCTCTTCGGCGACGGCCTGCGGGACACCCTGGACCCCAAGATCAAGTGACGGGGAGAATAGGAAAAGGAGATTCGATATGCAGAAAGAAGTATTGCTGAAGGTAGACGAGCTGCGCACGGAGTTCTTCTCCAGCAAGAAGAGCAGCGTCACGGCCGTGGATAAGGTCTCCTTCGACATCTATAAGGGGGAGATTCTGGGTCTGGTGGGCGAGTCCGGCTGCGGCAAGAGCGTGACGAGCCTCTCCATTATGCGCCTTTTGAAGGACACCCCGGGCAAGGTGACCCACGGCCATGCCATTCTGGACGGCATGGACCTGCTGGCGGCCTCGGACGCGGAGATCCGCGCCATCCGTGGCGGCCGGATGAGCATGATCTTTCAGGAGCCCATGAGCGCCCTGAACCCCTCCATGCGCATTGACCGGCAGATGGTGGAGACCATCCGCCTCCATACCGACAAGACCAAGGAGGAGGCCCGCCGCCACGCCGCGGACATGCTGGGCAAGGTGGGCATCCCTGACCCCCAGCGGGTTCTGAAGAACTACCCCCACCAGCTCTCCGGCGGCATGAGCCAGCGCGTGATGATCGCCATGGCCCTCAGCTGCGATCCCCAGCTACTCATCGCCGACGAGCCCACCACGGCTCTGGACGTGACCATCCAGGCCCAGATCCTGGATCTGATGAAGAAGCTGCAGCAGGAGGACCAGTCCAGCATCCTGCTCATCACCCACGATCTGGGCGTGGTGGCGGAGATGTGCTCCCGGGTGATTGTCATGTACGCGGGCAAGATCGTGGAGGAGGCGCCGGTGGAGGAGCTCTTCGCCGCCCCCGTCCACCCCTACACCCAGGGCCTCATCGCCTCCGTGCCCAAGCTGGGGGCCGGCGTGAAGGTGCTGCCCAGCATTCCGGGAAGCGTGCCCGATCTGGCCTCCATGCCTGCGGGCTGCCGCTTCGCGCCCCGGTGCAAGTACGCCACGGACAAGTGCCGCGCTCAGGAGCCGGAGCTGAAGAATGTGGGCGGGGAGCGCCGCTGCCGCTGCTGGCTGAAACAGGAAGGATAGGGGGATGCAGGTGATGGAAAAAATCGTATCTTTGAAGAACGTATCCAAGACGTTCCCGGTGGGCAAGTCCCTGCTGGGCAAGCCCACGAAGTTTGTCCACGCGGTCAACAACGTCAGCTTTGACGTCTTTGAGGGGGAGACCTTCTCCATCGTGGGCGAGTCGGGCTGCGGCAAGAGCACCACGGGCCGGCTCATCAACCACCTGCTGACCCCGGACAGCGGCGAGATCTGGTTCATGGGCAAGGAGATCTCCAAGATCTCCCAGGACGAGATGCGGCCCCTGCGCAAGGACATGCAGATGATCTTCCAGGACCCTGCGGGCAGCCTGGACCCCCGGATGCGGGTGTCGGAGCTCATTGAGGAGCCCCTGCTCATCCACACGAGCATGAGCGTCGAGGAGCGGATGAAGGTGGTCAACGAGCTGCTGGGCATCGTGGGCCTGAGCGCCAAGCACGCCAAGCGCTACCCCCACGAGTTCTCCGGCGGCCAGAAGCAGCGCATCGGCATTGCCCGGGCCCTGACCGTGAACCCCAAGCTGGTCATTGCCGACGAGCCCATCTCCGCGCTGGACGTGTCCATCCAGGCCCAGGTTCTCAACCTGCTCCACAGGCTCCAGGAGGAGTATAAGCTCACCTATGTGTTCATCTCCCACGACCTGTCGGTGGTGGAGATGATCTCGGACCGGATCGCGGTGATGTACTTGGGCTTTGTGGTGGAGACCGCGCCCAAGGAGAAGCTCTACGCCCATCCGGCCCACCCCTACACGGAGGCTCTGCTCTCCGCCGTGCCCATCCCGGATCCCACCCTGCAAAAGGAGCGGATCATCCTGGAGGGCGACATCCCCAGCACCATTGACCTGCCGGCAGGCTGCCCCTTCGCGGCCCGCTGCAAGCGGTGCACCAAGGCCTGCCTGGAGCGCAGGCCGGAGACCAAGGAGATTGAGCCCGGCCACTTTGTGGCCTGCCACCTGTACTGATACCCGGTTTCGACAAAATACGTGATTGGAGAGGAAACGATCGTATGAATCATCCACTGATTGAGGCCTGTGTAGACTCCCACGCCTCCTGCATGGCCGCCGCCCGGGGGGGCGCGGACCGGCTGGAGCTGTGCGCCAATCTGGCCATCGGCGGCACCACGCCCTCCCCTGTGGTTTTCAAGCAGGTGAAGCGGGACTGTGACGTAAAGATCAACGTGCTCATCCGCCCCCGCTTCGGCGATTTTCTCTACTCGGACATCGAGATGGAGGAGATGTGCGAGGAGATCAGCACGTTCCGTGAGCTGGGAGCCAACGGCGTGGTCATCGGCACGCTGACCCCGGACGGGGACCTGGACCGGGAGAAGATGGCCCGGCTGATGGCCTGTGCGGGCAGCATGGATGTGACCCTCCACCGGGCCTTTGACATGACCCGGGATCCCTTTGAGGCCCTGGAGGCGGCCATTGCGCTGGGCTGCCGGACCATCCTGACCTCCGGTCAGGCCGGCGACGCGGCCGCAGGCAAGGACCTGCTCCGGGAGCTCTACGCCCGGGCGGCGGGCCGCATCGACATCATGGCCGGCTGCGGCGTGAAGAAGTGGAACATCCAGGAGATCCACGACCACGCCGGCGTGGTGGTGTTCCACACCACGGGCCGGAAGGCCCCCCTGGACAGCGGCATGGTCTACCGCAAGAGCACCGTCTTTATGGGCCTGCCCTCCCTGTCGGAGTACGAGGTCTGGCAGACGGACGAGGAGGAGTTCCGCCAGTGCGCCCAGATTGTCCACGCCCTGGCATAATCCATAAATAAGCGCAAAAAGACAAGTTCCATCCATTGGTCTGGACTTGTCTTTTTGTGCTGTAAGTATCTGGAATTTGAAAGAGGGGCCGCCCGGGAGGGCGGCGCCCGTCAGGAGGAAACCATGCTTTTTTCAACATCCATGTATGAGACCGCCCAGGCGAAGTGGGACGCCCTGCTGGCGCGGGCCGGCGAGGTCCGAGCCGCAGAGCTGCGGGACCAGATGGCCCAGGCGGAGAAGACCTATTCCCAGGACGCCGTTCTGGCCGCCAAGTGGATCTGCGGCAACAGCCCCCTGAGCGATCTGGCCAACTACAGCCTGGACCTCTTCCTCGCCTGCGGGGAGCACGGGGTGTTCCTGCGGCAGAGCTCCCCCTACGCCGCAGAGGCGCCGGAGGATATCTTTCTCAACTACGTGCTCCACATCCGGGTCAACGAGGAGGAGCTGTGCGACTGCCGGAAGTTCTTCCACAGCCAGCTGGCGGAGCGGGTGGCGGGCCTGGACGCAGTGGGAGCCGTTATTGAGGCCAACTACTGGTGCGCGGAGAATGTGATGTATCAGGCCACGGACTCCCGGACCATCTCCGCCCTGGGCGCCTACCGATCCGGCTATGGCCGGTGCGGTGAGGAGTCCGCCTTTGGGGTGAACGTCTTCCGCTCCCTGGGCATCCCGGCCCGGCAGATCTACACCCCCCGCTGGGCCCACTGCGACGACAACCACGCCTGGGTGGAGGTCTGGTGCGGCGGCCAGTGGTACTTCCTGGGCGCCTGCGAGCCGGAGGAGGTGCTCAACAAGGGCTGGTTCACCAACGCCGCCAGCAGGGCTATGCTGATCCACAGCCGGTGCTTCGGGGAGATCTCCGGGGAGGAGATCATCTCCAAGGTGGGCATGGCCTCCTTCCTCAACAACCTCAAGCTCTACGCCGCCACCACGTCCCTCACCGTGGCGGTGAAGGACGCCGCCGGCGCGCCGGTGGAGGGGGCCCAGGTCTCCTTCGGCATCCTCAACTACTGCGATATCTTCCCCGCCGCCGTCATGGTCACCGGGGCTGACGGCACGGTGCGCCTCACCTGCGGCCTGGGCAGCATCAACATCCACGTGAAGAAGGGGGATCTCTTCTGCGAGCGGATGGCGTACACCCCGGACGGGGACAGGGTGGAGATCGTTCTGGAGCGGGAAAACCCGGTCTGCGGCCAGTGGGAGGATTTTGTGTCCACCGCCCCCAAGGACCAGATCGTCAGCGCCGCCCGCCCCACGGAGGAGCAGAAGGCCCTGGGCCTGAAGAAGACCGCCGCAGCCAACGAGATGCGGGAGAAGCGGACTGACGCCATGTTCCACAGGGAGCGGGCGGAGGCCGTGGTGGCCAAGTACGGCTACAGCCGGGAGATCTTTGACCTCCTCTTCGAGAGCCGGGGGAACCTGGACCGGCTTCTGGCCTTCCTGGAGGACGGGGCGTTCCAGCCCAAGGAGAAGGAGGCCCTGCTGCTGACCCTGTCCGCCAAGGACCGGCGGGACGTGGACCCGGAGGTGCTGCGGGAGGCCCTGGCGTGCAGCCGGGACTATGAGGCCCCGGAGGAGATCTACTTCCCCTACATCGTCTGCCCCCGCGTGTTCAACGAGCCTCTGCGCCTGTGCCGGCGGTTCATCCTGGAGACCTTCTCCGAGGAGCAGAAGGCCGCCTTCCGGGGGGACCCCATGGAGATCTGGCGCTATATCGGCCGGGAGATCGGCTTTGACCCCGCCATTGAGTACGGCCAGATCGTCACTGGGCCGGCAGGAGCCCTGACGGTGAAAAACGCCAGCCCCCTGTCCAAGAAGATCCTCTTTGTCTCCATCTGCCGGACCCTGGGCATTGCCGCTCGGATGAATCCGGTGGACCGGCGGGCGGAGTACTGGGCCGGCGGGCGGTTCGCCGCCGTGGAGGCGGCCCGGGTGGAGGACTGCACGGTGGTCTTTGAGAAGGAGGACGGGGAGAACTGGCAGTATGAGACAGACTTCGCCCTGGGCCTCCTCACCGACGGCATGTACCAGACCCTGGAGCTCTCCCGGGAGAAGTGGGAGGGCAGCCGGCTGACCGTGCAGGTCAACGCCGGGGACTACCGGGTCATCACGGACAACCGCCTGCCCAACGGCAACCTCCACGCCAGCAAGTACCACTTCACCCTGGCCGCCGGTGAGACCCGGACCATCCGCCTGCGCAAGTATCAGGCGGACCTGTCGGAGATGCTGGGCAGCTACGACCTGGAGGAGTTCAGGGTCCGGGACAGCCAGGGCCGGGAGGTCCTGGGCAGCGAGCTCACCAGGAACGGGGCAGTCCTCCTGTGGCTGGAGGAGGGCCGTGAGCCAACGGAGCACATCCTCAACGAGATGCTGGAGATGGAGGCGGACTTCCTGAGTCTGCCGGCGGATATCGTCTTCCTGGTCCGCAGTCAGGAGGCTCTGGAGAACGCCAAGCTGCAAAAGGTGCTGGAGGTCTTCCCCCGGATCAAGGTGTACTTCGATCCCTTTGTGCCCAACGTGGAGACCCTGGCCCGGCGGATGTACGTGGACCCGGAGAAGCTGCCTCTGATCCTGGTGGCCACCGGGGAGCTGAAGGCGGTCTACGCATGCAGCGGCTACAACGTGGGCAGCGGCGACATGGTGGTGAAGGTCTGCCGCAGCCTGATGGGGGCCTGAGAGAGGGGCTGCCCAAAGGGCGGCCGGTCCATTTTTGCGGCGGCAAAATTTTTGCTTGTAATCCGGAAGGATTTCAGTATAATAGAACCGGAGCGGATATGCAGCCGAAACAGGGAGGTGACCGCCTACGGCCAACATACGGAAATCGGACAGGGTTCAGATTCAGTACGCCCATATCCGGCAGATTCTCTCTCTGATCCAGTCAGAGGGGGAGCTGTCCCGGGCGCAGGCGGCTGCGCGCGCGGGCATGAACGTCATGACCGTGGGACGAATCGTGGAGAATATGATCTCCTGGGGAATCCTCCGGGAGCGGGAGACGGAGACCCTCTGTCAGGTGGGCCGCCCGCCCCGCCTGCTGTCCCTGCGCCAGGACCGCATGCTCTGCGCCAGCCTGTTTCTGGCCAGGGACAAGCTCCACCTGGGCATTGTGAATCTGGCGGGACAGGTGACGGCCTACCGGGACGTTCCGGTGCCGGAGGGGGACTTTGTGCCCGAGCGGGTGCTCCCCTGGATGATGGACTGCCTGGAGCAGTTTCTCCGGGAGCACCAGGGGCAGGATCTGTGCCGCACCGTGGGCGTGGTGGTGCCCGGCATCCTGGATATGGGGACCGGCGAGATCGTCTTCTCCGCCAACTTCAAGTGGGAGCGGGTGCCGCTGCTGGAGCAGCTGAGCCGCCGCCTGCCGGAGTGGACGTTCATTCTGGAAAACGACGTGAAGGCGGTGGCCGTGGCGGAGCACCAGTTCGGCGAGGCCAAGGGCTTCCGGAACATCGTGGTGCTGAATATCGGCGACGGCGTAGGCGCGGCGGTGATGCTCAACAACGAGATCTACCGGGGCAAGGACAACATGGCAGGAGAGATCGGCCACATCATCCTCAACCCGGCGGGGAAGATCTGCGAGTGCGGGAAGGCGGGCTGCCTCCAGACCTACCTCTCCCAGCGGATGCTGCTGGCGGAGGCCCGGGCGGTCTATCCCCAGGCTGCCACCCCGGCCCACCTCTATGCCCTGTACCGGCAGGGGGACACCTTTGCCAAGGCGATGATGAACCAGGTGGGGGAGTACGCGGCTATCGCGGTGAACCTGCTGGCCAACACCTATGCCCCGGAGGTGGTGCTCCTATGCGGAAGCATGATCCGCCAGGGGACGGTTTTGCAGGAGATCGTGGAGGACATGTACCAGGAGAAGCTCAACCAGTACATGAAGGGCACCTTCCAGCTCCGGTTTGAGCGCTTCGGCACCACCGGCCACCTGATCGGCGGCGGCGTGCTGGCTGTGCGGAAGGTCCTCCGGGAGCTCTGTGATCCCAGGACCACGGAGGAGCAGGCCGCGCTGTGAGCGCCGGGCGCCGTCACCATCTGCAAATAAAAGCGGGCAGTTACCCCATACGGGTAACTGCCCGATCTATTTCTTTCTGGCGGATATGCCGCTCACCGCGCCTCCGCGTACTCCGCCAGCTCATACACCCTTGCTCTCGTCAGCTCCGCCCCCGTCATCGCTTCCACCAGCGGCTGAATGCTTCCGCCCTCGTTCTCCAGCCCGGCTGCCCGCACCTCCGCTTCCTTGGAGGCGATCCACTGGAGCTCCTCCTTCCGCAGAGCGTCCATGTCCGCTTCATCCAGGTCCGCCTCCAGCAGCTTCCACACAGCGTTCAGGGTATCGTCCCACAGCTGGTACATCTCTTCGGCGGTTGTATTCATATCAAACTGCGTGGCAGCCTATGCCGGTTCATATCAAAATGGCAAAAGCTGATCTTTCAATTATGTTTTTATCAGCGAAGTCCATTGAAATCCACGACAATGACATTGGCTGTATCGGAGGGGACATCCGACAGGACGAGAAAAGCCCCCGGCAGGAAATCTCAGCGTGATTCCTGCCGGGGTGCTTCCCCAAATCGTAGATACCCCTGTCAGGAGTAGGCCAAGGCTCCGGGGGGGATTTTTACCGCTGACCGCGCTGGGATCAATAATTCTCCGCGCTGATTTCAAAGTAGGCCTGGGGATGGGCGCAGGTGGGGCAGATCTCCGGAGCCTTCTCCCCCACGATGATGTGGCCGCAGTTCCGGCACTCCCAGACCTTGACCTCGCTCTTCTTAAAGACCTCCTGGATTTCCACGTTCCGCAGCAGGGCGCGGTAGCGCTCCTCGTGGTGCTTCTCAATGGCCGCAACCAAGCGGAACTTGGCCGCCAGCTCCGGGAAGCCCTCCTTCTCCGCCGTCTCGGCGAACCCGGCATACATATCCGTCCACTCGTAGTTCTCCCCGGCAGCGGCGGCGCCCAGGTTCTCAGCCGTGGAGCCAATGCCCTCCAGCTCCTTCAGCCACAGCTTGGCGTGCTCCTTCTCGTTGTCGGCCGTCTTGAGGAACAGGGTCGCAATCTGCTCATAGCCCTCCTTCTTGGCCTTGGAGGCGAAGTATGTATACTTGTTTCTGGCCTGGGACTCCCCGGCAAAGGCCGCCTCCAGGTTCTTCTCGGTCTGGGTGCCAGCGTACTTGTTCATAGCAAAATTGTCCTTTCTGATTTTCCTATTCCAGCGCCGGCAAGGATCTGTTCCCCGCCGGCGCATGGCGCGTTACAGCGGCGCTCTGAAAAAATTACGGCTCCGCATGGCCGCCGGACTGCTCCCGGCAGCGGGGGCATAGATGGAAAATCCGCAAGTCATAGGATAGGAAAGACTCGCCGACCACCCTGCGCAGAGCGCCCGTCAGATCCTCGAAGTCCACGTCCTCCAGACGGCCGCACCGCCTGCACACCAGATGGTCGTGCTTCTGGATGCGGTCATAGCGGTCCGCCATCCCCTCCACAGATACCCTGCGGATCAGTCCGGTGCCGCAGAGCTTATTGACGTTGTTGTACACCGTCGCCAGAACAATCTTCGGGTATTTTTCCCGGACCTGCGTGAAAATCTGCTCAACAGTCAGGTGGTCATGGGAGGTGTTGATGACGGCATAAATCGCCCGCTCGTATGTGGTCATATGCCCTTCTGTCCCCATTCGTCGGAATCCAAAATAGAATTATTCTATCTATTTTTGATTCATTCTACTATAGATGGAACAAAATGTCAAGGCCTATTGACAGGGGGCGGACAAACTGTTATCTTGGTGCTGTAAGCCACAGGATTCAGCCATTTTATGAAAAAAGGCGGGAGGAGACATGGAAGAACTTCTGGAGCGACTGTTGGAGGAGTGCCTCCACTTTACCACCCAGGGACGGGTGGCGGACTACATTCCGGAGCTGGCGAAGGCCAACCCGGAGGCCCTGGGGATCTACGTCATCGGCAGTGAGGGGAAGCACAGCTGGGCCGGGGACTGCCACCAGCCCTTTACCATCCAGAGCGTCGTCAAACCCATCCTGCTGCTCCAGGCGCTGCTGGACAACGGTGTGGAGCTGGTGCAGAGCCGGGTGGGCGTGGAGGCCACCGGCAAGCCCTTTGACGCTATCAACGCCGGGGATCAGTCCCTGGACAGCGGACATATCAACCCCATGGTCAACATGGGGGCCATCGTCATGTGCACCCTGATCCGGGGCGCTACCTATGAGGAGCGGTTCCAGCGCCTGCTGGAGCTGACCCGGAAGCTGGCCGGGGATGAGAGCATCGGCGTGGACGAGGCGGTCTACCGCTCGGAGAAGAGCCACGGCAGCAAGAACCGGGCCCTAGCCTATCTGCTCAAGTCCTACGGGCTGCTGGAGGACGACGTGGAGGAGGTGCTGGACTGCTACTTCCGGGCCTGCTCCATCCAAGTGGACTGCCGGGCCCTGGCCCACATCGGGGCGGTGCTCTCCAACCGTGGACGGATGCCGGTGTCCAACCAGCGGATTTTCCCCTCCTCCCTGGCCCGGTACGTCAATGCGATCCTCATGACCTGCGGCATGTACGACGGGTCCGGGGAATTTGCCATGCGGGTCGGCGTCCCGGCCAAGAGCGGCGTGGGCGGCGGCATCATGGCCGTGGTGCCCACTCGCATGGGCATCGGCATCTATGCCCCCGCTCTGGACAACAAGGGCAACAGCATGGCGGGTATCCACCTGTTGGAGCGGCTGAGCAAGGAGCTGTATCTGAGCATCTTCTAAGGACTGGACAACCGGAGACCGGGCGATGTCAGCGGGGCATCGCCCGGTCTGTTTCTTCAAAAAATGGCATTTCCACCGTTTGAGGCGCTTTTCGCCGCGAACAGAGCTTTTGCACTTATTAAACTTGGGCCGCCAAAGGCCGCCTAACCGTCGCAAGGGTTTTCCAACATCTTCCATTTGGTTTATTCCGCCTCCGGCCCGCTATGCATAACACCGGGAAAAGGGGAAAGAATAGGGCTATCAACCGGGGAGTAACGGCTCGAGCCCCGGGGAAAAGAGGAGGTAAGAGAAATGGTGTTGGATCGGATCGCGCTGATTCTGGTGATTATCGGCGCATTAAACTGGGGGATCATCGGCCTGTTCGGACTGGATCTGGTGGCCTTCTTCTGCGGCGGCCAGGCGGCGGTGCTCTCCCGGATCATTTATTCCGTGGTGGGTCTGGCAGGGCTGTGGTGCGTGTCCCTGCTGTTCCGGGAGCGGGCGCCGGAACAGGCTGCGGCCTGATCGGAGGCCCATCACAGGCGCTGCCATATGACGACGCGCCCAATCCCATCCGCAGCCACCAGCGGAGGGATATGCTCCGCCAGTTCCGGCGGCGGATCGGATTTTGATATATGCAGTGCGGTGGGGGGGGGGGCCCGGCCCCCCCCCCCCCCCCACCCCAAATTTTTTTTTTAAACAACGCCCCCCACGGCCGTAACGGAGATTTAAAAGAAAAAAAAAATAAACAAAGATAAAGACAAAGAACACCC
>CANAZG010000039.1 GCA_947365965.1 uncultured Clostridia bacterium | reverse complement strand
TGATCCGGCGTACATCCATCAGGAACTGGGCTGGCTGCCGGAGACAAGGTTTGAGGACGGTATCCAGAAGACGGTCCGGTGGTATCTGGACAACCGGAGCTGGTGGGAGAACATCGTCAGCGGGGAATACCAGAGCTACTATGAGCGGATGTACGGAAACCGGTAAGGCGCGGATTGCCATCCTCATGGCAGTATATGAGCCGCAGCTGGACTGGCTGCGGGAGCAGTTGGAGAGCCTGGAAAAACAGACCTATCCTAACCTAAAATTGTATGTTCGGGATGACTGCTCCAAAACGGTGCCGTTTGCGGAAATTGAGCAGTGCATAAAAGAATGTATCCAGTCCTTTCCTTATGAGATACAACGCAATGAGGAGAACTTTGGCTCCAACAGGACGTTTGAACGACTGACGGAGGAGGCGGAGGGGACGTACTTCGCCTACTGTGACCAGGATGATGTCTGGCTGCCCGAGAAGCTGACAGTTTTGCAGGAGGAGCTGGAGCGGACCGGCGCGCTGCTGGTCTGCTCAGATATGTACATCATTGACGGCGAGGGAAAGCAGACGGCGGAAAGCATCACCAAGATCCGGCGCAGGCACGTGTTTTGCAGTGGCGGCGGCTTGACGGAGGGCCTGTTGATCTCCAACTTTGTAACAGGCTGTACCATGCTGGTACGAAGAGAGGCGGCGCAGGCAGCGGTGCCATTTTGTCCGTATATGGTCCACGACCACTATATTGCGCTGTACTGTTCCGCGATCGGAGAGATTTATTCTCTTGTGCGACCACTGATCCGCTACAGGGTGCATGGAAGAAACCAGACCAGCGTAATGGCCGGTGTGACGGACAGAGACAGCTATCGGAGAGAGCGGATCGATCTGCCGTTGCACAAATTCCAATGGCTGGAGCAATATTTTCCATGTAAAGACGCGTTTCGAGAAGAAATATCCCGGCGAATGGATTGGATGCATGCCCGGCAAAATAACTGGAACCGACGCGGCGGTGCGGGAACCGTGTGGAAATGCCGAAGGTTTAGTCCGCTGGCGTCGCTGTTTGAGCTGGCGGCACGGTGGCTTCCGGACAGCGTTTTGATGTGGGCGGTCCATTTGTCGCAGAAAAATATGATCTGAAAGCTTGGGAGTATCAATGAAAATTTTAGTAACAGGCGTGGGCGGGCAACTGGGTTATGACGTGTGCAAGGTGTTGACCGCACGGAACATAGAGCACAAAGGCGTGGATATTGCGGACTTTGACATTACGGACACGAAGGCCACGCGGGAATATATTATGAATTATTGCCCGGACGCGGTGATCCACTGTTCGGCGTGGACGGCGGTGGATAAAGCGGAGGATGAGATTGGCAAGGTACGGACGGTGAACACGGAGGGGCCCCGGAACATCGCGGCGGCCTGCAAAGAGATTGGCGCAAAGATGCTGTACATCTCCACGGACTACGTTTTCCCTGGAACCGGGGAGCGATTCTATGAACCGGAGGACCCCACGGGCCCCCTGGGCGCTTACGGTGAGACCAAGCTGGGCGGCGAACTGGCGGTAAAAGAACTGCTGGAGAAATATTTCATTGTCCGCATCTCCTGGGTGTTCGGCATGAATGGTAATAATTTTGTGAAAACCATGCTGCGTCTGGCGGAGACAAAAACGGAACTCAACGTGGTGTGCGACCAGATCGGCAGTCCCACCTATACAGCGGATCTGGCGCCGCTGCTGTGCAATATGATTATGACGGAGAAGTACGGCGTATACCACGCCACCAACGAGGGCGTATGCTCTTGGGCGGAGTTTGCCCAGGAGATTTTCCGCTTGGCAGGGAAAAACGTCAAGGTTAACCCGGTGTCCACCAGCGAGTATCCGACAAAGGCGGCGCGGCCTCTGAACTCCCGCATGAGCAAGGACAAACTGGAGAAAATGGGCTTCGCCAGACTGCCGGACTGGCATGACGCGTTGGCGAGGTACATTCACGAGCTTGAAGGAGCGGACCGGATTTGAGTGAGAAACAGGTGAGAAAAGGCTGCGCCATCGCGCTGGCGGTATATGTGGTTTTAGCCGTGGCCTTCTACTGGATCAGCGGGGACCAACTGCACTTCCGGGACGAGAATACAGATGCCATCACCGCCAGCGAACCCATAGGGGAGTTGGTGCAGGGTATGGAAATCCGCCAGCCGTTTACCGCGCAGGCGGATGAGATATTGGGTGTGGACATGCTGTTGTCCACGTATGCCAGAGAAAACCAATGCCGGGTTTTTGTGAGTATTGTGGATAAAAACGGCCTTACACTGGCGCAAACGGAGCTCTCTGGTGCGGAGATTGAGGACAATGTGACCAGAACAGTCTCCTTTGTTCAACCAGTCCAGGTGACGCCGGGAACACGGTACGCACTGGTGCTGACTAGTCCGGACGGTGCGCCAGGCAACGCCATTACCGCCTGGCAGGGAAGCACGATTGCCACAGCTCGTGCAGAGGTGCCCGTGGAAATCTCGGACCGGCTGCTGGTAAATGGTGATGCTCAGGAGGGAATGCTGCACTACAGCTTTCAAACCCGGAGTTACTTCTGGTTCGGCACATTTTACTGGTACTTCATCTTGGGAATGGGGCTTCTGCTGGCAGGATACTGCGCCTATTTGTGCCGTATGACGCGGCAGGGCAGGAGCAGTTTGGGTCTGCGGGTCATTTCCGCATTCCAGAGATATGGATATTTAATGCGTCAGTTGGTGGCGCGGGATTTCAAGACAAAGTATAAGCGCTCCATGCTGGGGGTACTGTGGAGCTTCCTCAACCCACTGCTGACCATGATAGTGCAGTATATCGTGTTCTCCACCTTGTTTAAGTCGGATATTCCCAATTTCCCCCTCTATCTGCTCTCGGGCATTGTGTGCTTCAACTTCTTCAGCGAGGCCACCACGATGGGATTGCAGTCCATCGTGGGCAACGCCGCGCTGATCACAAAGGTGTACGTGCCCAAGTATATCTATCCGGTGTCCAGAGTGTTTTCCTCCGCCATCAATCTGCTTCTGTCCCTCATTCCACTGTTGGCGGTGATGCTGCTGACGGGAACGCCCATCCGTCCGGCCATCCTGTTGCTGCCCTTTGGACTGATCTGCCTGGTGGGATTCTGCATTGGAATGGGATTTGTTCTGTCAACATTGATGGTGTTCTTCCGGGATACCCAGTTCTTATGGGGCGTGGTGAGTATGCTATGGATGTATATGACCCCAATTTTCTACCCGGAGAGCATCATCCCGGCTCACTATATGACGCTGTACAAGTGCAACCCCATGTACCATATCATCCGGTTCGTCAGGATTGTGCTGATTGAGGGTGTATCCCCTGAGCCGAAGGCCTACGCGCTGTGTCTGATCGCGTCCTTTGTACCGCTGGCACTTGGCGCAATTATCTTTAAGAAAAACCAGGATAAGTTCATTTTGAACCTGTGAGGAAGACATGATTAAAGCGGAAAATGTGTCAGTAAAGTACCTGATGACCTACGACCGGATTCAAAGCATGAAGGAGTATCTGGTGCAGCTGGTGAAGGGGAAGATTCAGTATGAGGAGTTCTGGGCGCTGAGGGATGTGAGCTTCGAGGTGAGGAAGGGGGAGGTACTGGGGATCATCGGACACAACGGTGCGGGGAAATCCACACTGTTGAAGGTGATCTCTGGGATCTTGAAGCCCACCACCGGGAGCGTGCAGGTTAACGGGACCATTGTGCCCATGCTGGAGCTGGGAAGCGGGTTTGACTTTGACCTGACAGGCCGAGAGAATGTGTTCCTCAATGGGGCAATTCTGGGGTATTCGGAGCAGTTCCTCAAGGGGAAGTACAAGGAGATTGCGGAGTTCTCAGAGCTGGGGCAGTTCATCGATGTGCCGCTGCGGAACTATTCCTCCGGCATGGTGATGCGGCTGGCGTTTTCCATAGCCACGGTGGTGCAGCCGGATATCCTCATTGTGGACGAGATCTTGGCCGTGGGCGATGCGGCGTTCCAGGAAAAGAGCAAGAAACGAATGCTGGAGCTCATGGGCGGCGGGACGACGGTGCTGTTTGTGTCGCATAGTCTGTCCCAGATTCGGGAGATGTGTAGCAAAGCAATCTGGCTGGACCACGGTGAGATGGTCATGGCTGGGACTACAGCACAAATTTGTGATGCGTATGCGCACTGAACGAGCAGGGGCTTGATGTAGGCCACGGTGCAGCTGATTCTGGTGGCCTTTTTCTTCCCAGCACTCTCATTGTTTTGCGGCGTAAGCCCAGCCCAGGAGTAGCGGTGCTGCGAGGTGGGAACACAGACATATCCACGCCGATTTCAGAGGTGATACTATTGGTCAGTTTCCAATAATAACGCATCAAATCCCGAAGCTGGCGGATATCCGCAGAAGGGATAAAGCGGCCAGACACCAGATCGTGTTTGAAGATGTCCGCGATCCATTTGGTGTCTTTCTTCTATGGCCCTACTCATTATTGATTGAAAGAGTGTCCGGCACACATAAAAATTCAGTCCAACTCACCGCTGGGACTACTCACCTCCACATGCGCTGTAGTGTGCCTGCTTCCTCAAGCATATTCTACCAAATTATATCTTGTTGCGTTAGCGGTGCCTGTGCTTCATTCCCTTTGGTGCCTTGAAGCGCAGAGAAAAGGGATGGTCATAAAAATGAGCGAAATAATGAAATACGATTTTGAATTGGATCTGCAATCTGAAAACTCTGCCTCAAAAATTCTTAAAATGATTAGAAGCAAAAGTGTAATATTAGAATTTGGACCAGCAAATGGACGAATGACACAGTACATGAAAGAAATTTTAGGGTGTGATATATATATTGTCGAACTTGTACAATCGGCT
The DNA here is from genome assembly GCA_947365965.1 of uncultured Clostridia bacterium. Lineage (GTDB taxonomy): Bacteria > Bacillota > Clostridia > Oscillospirales > Oscillospiraceae > Pelethomonas. The sequence goes on along the minus strand of CANAZG010000039.1, from coordinate 18,593 downwards.
TTTGAAACTGCGATTCAATATGCACAGAAGGGCGTTTGCGGGGACATTGAGGAATTGGTGTGGTTACAAGAGTTTGGGAATATAAAATTTGATTATATTCTTTTTGCTGATGTTTTGGAACATCTCAACAATCCAAAAGGCGTTATGGAAAAAAGTATCCAACTTCTAAAGGACGACGGCAGTATTATTTTTTCAGTACCCAATATTGCACACAATGACATTCTCCTTGGTTTACATCGGGATGATTTTCATTATACATGGACTGGTCTGCTAGATAATTCGCATGTTCATCTGTTCGCTTATCAAGATGTCCAGGCATTGATAAACGATTGTGGACTATCTCTTGTAAATTTAGACGCAGTGATGTGTTTAACCGGCTTTACAGAGCGTGGAATAACAGTTGGCGATTACTCCAAAGAAATTGTGAATTGCTTGAAAAAACGAAATATGGGAGAAGTGTATCAGTTTATATGCCAGGTACAAAAAAGAGAATATGTAAAAGCAAATAAAATTTTCTGCAAAAACCAGCTGGTTCAAACTATTACGGTTTATATATGCTATATATATTTTGATTGGGGAGATGGATTTGAAGGAAATGAAAAAATTGAACCGGTATCAAAGGTCGAATCAGAAAACTTATATTATGTTAGATTCAAGGTCCACGCTGGAATCAAAAGAATAAGATTTGATCCGCTAGAAAGGCACTGCAAGGTTAAAGTACTTGCGTGTAAGACAAAGACAACGGAGGTTGTTTGTAAAGCAATAAATGCTAACTATAGCGATAATGGTTACGATATTTTTCTACATGAAGATCCTATTTATTTACTGGATATAGATGTAGAGGATACTGAACTTGAAATTCAATGGAAGCTGGAATTTTTATCAAAAGAGGAAATTGATTCATTCTTAAGCAAGATTAGTAAAGATAATTTTGAACTGAGAAACCGGGCTCTATATTGCGAACATGCTATTAAATTAAAAGAAGAAACGATTTTGGCTAAGGATGAGGAAATTAAGCAAATTTGGGAACAGAAAGATCAAGAAATTAAAAAAATTTGGCTGGAAAAAAGTGAAGAAATTGAAAAGTTGCAGAAGCAACATATTCAACTGCAAGAACAGAGCAAACGGGATATAGCGCAGCTTCAGGAAGAAAAGGATAAAGAGATCAAAAAAATCTGGGAAGAAAAAGATCGAGAAATTAAAGAAATTTGGACAGAGAAAGATATAGAAATTAACAAAATAAGCAGAAGAAATGCCGAAATTCAAGAACAGATGCAAAAGAATTTAGATAAGAGCTTACAACAGCTAAAAACTGCAGAAGTGGAAAACGGCTCTTTGAAAAGTTTCATTGCAAAGATTCAGGCGACACGGGGATGGGTGTTGCTAAAAAAAATATACCATTTAACAGACTATGTATTTTAAGTAGCAACATTGCTTATATGTGTATTATAAATCATTTAAAGGAGTTAGTGGGAAACCATGTATTTTTTTACAAGTATAACGGTCAACTACATTCCTAAGGCCAGAATCGTAGCCACTACATTAAAACAGTGCGATCCGGACGCTATTTTTATTCTGGCCCTTTCTGACAATCTGCCTGCGGATTTTAACAAAGATACAGAACCATTTGACGAGATTCTTTTTACCGACGAACTGCCGATATTTGACAATCCAAAGTCCTTTTTCTTCCGCCATAATATCACCGAGATTTGTACAGCGGTCAAACCTGGGTGTGCGCTCCACATTATGGATAAATATTCTGCTGATAAAGTTTGTTATTTGGATCCAGACATTGCAGTTTTTTCAAAATTGTCTGAAGTAGAAGAGTCACTGGACACCTATAGTATGGTGTTCACTCCTCATACAACGATTCCTGAGGAGAAAGAAAACTATATTGTGGGAAATGAAATTCTATTTTTGAAACGCGGCACAAACAATTTGGGCTTTTTTGCAGTGAAAAATAATGATGAAGGCAGATCGTTCCTTTCGTGGTGGAACAAGCGGGTGATGATGTTTTGTCTGGACGATGATTGCACAATGAAAGAACTTCTTGAAGAACATAGCCTGATGGGTCTCTTTACCGATCAGAAGTGGATTGATCTTGTCCCCTCCTTCTTTGACGACTATCTTATCCTGAAACACCCGGGATATAATGTTTCTACTTGGAATCTAAGTCATCGAATCATCACCAAGAGTGAGTCTGGCGATTATTACGTGAATGGACAGCCACTTAGATTTTTCCACTTTTCAGGTGTTGATTCTGGAGCTCACACGGCTGTACTTAATCAGCTGGTGGAGGGATATCCAAAAACAGCTCTCACATTAGAATTGAGTAAATGGTATCTGAACCAAGAAGAAAAATGCGGACAGAGCACTTTTAAAAATATGGAATGGAAATATGCACGGTATAGTAATGGCGAACTGATTCCGAAGATCCACAGGAAAATCATGCTGGTCAGACGGGATACTTTTAAATATTTTGATGACCCCTTTGAAATACAGGGCAATTTTTGCTATTACAACTGGATGATAGGAGAATACGGAGAATACATTGAACAGGTGACCGGAGAGCATATTGAAAAGACGCATTGTAGGGACAGCACGTTTGTGCGAGGCCTGAAAAAGATTGTAAAGTTTTTTGTGAAAGAGGACTGTATACTGTATATGAAACTTAAAAAAATCTGGCATACAATAAAATGATAAGGCATTGCTGTCATCAACTTAAGAGAAGATAGATTTTGGGAGCAAAGAATCGTTTGGCGGATGGCTTTTTCCTGTTTTATTTTTCTGCACTTATGTGCATTTCGATGTGTTGCTTAAGTTGGCGACAATGGATAAAGGATCTAGTAGGAAGAAAGATGGATAAAATTTGTGTTGTAATAACGACCTATAATGGTGCGCGATATATTGAAGAACAGATAAATTCCATTTGTAATCAGACGGTAAAACCTAATCGCATTATTTTAATTGATGACAATTCCACAGATAACTCATTTGAGAGGTGCGTTGCCTATCTGGAAAACAGCGGTATCCCATATATAGCAGAAAAAAATGAGCACAACATGGGATATATGCGCGCCTTTGAGCGGGCGTTGAGCTTGACAACTGCAAAGTATATTGCGTTTTCAGATCAGGACGATGTTTGGAAAAAGGATAAGCTGGAGTACCTGTTGGAAGGAATGATGGAATTAGAAAAAGATAGTACAAATATACCGTTGCTGATTTTCTCAGATGTATCCGTCACGAACGAACGACTAGATGTCATAGCCCCATCGTTCAATCGCCTGCAGAAATTAAATATGGGGAAAAATATTCACTCTTTTCCAGCACTGTGTGCCCAAAACGTAATTCCTGGAATGTCTATGATGATTAACAACAAACTGAGAAACCTCGCACTTCCATTTCCTGAAACCGCAATCCATCATGACTGGTGGATTGCACTAATTGCAGCTGAAAAAGGCCGGATTAGGTATATTGATTTGCCACTGGTATTATATCGGCAACATTTTGATAATACTATTGGTGGCAACCTGTATGATGATCTCGTCTGGTTTAACCGAATCAGAAGAAACGTTTTACACCCCGGAAAGATAAGGGAATATTGGCCGGATTTGAAGTACGAACTGTATGAAAACTATCGTCCAAATCTTGTAAAACACGCAATGCAAAAGAAAGATTTGATTGGAGTAATACCGGAAAAAAGAGATTTTTTGATGAAAACCTATTCATTTTTGCGTCAAGGTGGAATTTCTTCTGTCATATGGCTGTTCGTTCATGGCGTGCTTCCTCCTTCTTGGCAGCGCAAGGTGTTTTTTTGTATAGCTCTTCTGAAAAAATATAGCAAAGAAGATTTGAAAGAATTTTGTGGCGATTTAGATTAACCTCCTTACAATCTGGGAAGAGGAAGGAGTCCATATATGAAATTTGACTCACTGGCACAAAAAAACAAGGGCAGAGAATTACTATCTGGAATTGTCATAATGGCGTTGATTTGTTTTAGACTGCTGTTGACAAACAGGATCCCGCTGTCGATTGATGCAGATTTTAGCCATGATGATGGCTGGGTTATCAGTGCTGCAGTCAATATTTTAGAGGGGAATTGGCTGGGGGATTATAATCAATTTACATTGATCAAGGGCGCATTCTCTCCGATGTTTATTGCGGCTGCAAGCTACCTGGGATTTTCTTTTTTTGGTGCATGCACCATAATTTATATTATATCTTGCCTTTTATTTGTTATTGGGTTGCGTCCCGTCCTAAAATTCAGGCTACAGCAGTTAACTGTGTTTACCCTTTTACTGTTTAATCCGGTATCTATGGCACATGATACATTTCAAAAAATTTATAGGAACGGATTTTCTCAATGGCAAATTTTACTTCTTTTTAGTTCACTCATTGCAATTTATTTAAGACGTAGTAACCTGTGGATGGCAACGCCTTGGGCTTTATTGGCAGGATTTACATTGTGGTCATTCATTAATACAAGAGAAGATTGGGCATGGATATTACCGTTTGTTGTGACAGCCCTTTCTGTGATTTTTATCAGTACATTTTTGCGCAACAACTGGAAAACAGGAAGGCACATAATTTATAAAATATGTGCGGTAACGCTACTACCAGTTATCATCACAATAGCAGGAAATAAAGTTCTTCAGGAGATGAACCGTTTTTACTATGGGGAACCCATTCTTAACGACAGAGTTTCCGGAAACTTTTCCAAGGTTGTGCAAGACCTATATCAGATCGAACCAGATCCGAAATACACAAAATTATATACCGACGAAACTCAGCCATATGCCCAATGGAATTATAACATCTATCGAGATGCTATTAATAAAGCCTGTGAAGCCAGTAATGCTCTGAATGGAATCAAACCGCAGATTGATCAGACGATTCAAAGCTGGGACAGTTGGGAGGAACTGTCAGATGGAGAGCTGGTCTTTGATCACATGATTTTTGCGCTCCGAGATGCTGCAGCGCTTGCTGGACATTATCAATCCCTTACTGTAAGCGAAACTTATTGGGGGCAAGTACACACAGAACTGGAATCTGCGCTGAAAAACGCCAGTCTGCCACAAAAACATGTTGGCTTTATAAATAATGTGGCTCCCTTGAAAGAGGGTGAATGGCCGAAGGTGTGGAGAGCTCTTTTTGAGATGATAAATAGAACAGCGAAGTTTACAGATGTTAATGCGTATGCATCCTATGCAAGAGGTTCTGCAGAACAAATCCAACAAGCGGTAAATTTGACAGGAAATATCGGTATGTATCGCAGACAGCCTACCACATCAGTGTGTGGCTGGTTAGCTGTTGATGACTCTGTTCCCGTGTCGGTCGCAATTTTACATAACACGGAGTGGACGATACAGCAGCAAATCAACTTCTATTCGTCCGCTGATATCTTCGATTATCTGCATACAGAAAATTCCAGGCAAAGCCGCTTCTCTGAAGATATTAATGGATATATTGCAAACGAAGATTTGTATATTGCCGTATATGATGCGGAGCGGAATATGCTGGCCGATGTAAGTGTGCAACAGGGATTCCAAGCGATTCAGCACCTGGACAATGTTACATACTGCATTGATTTGATAAACATGGATGATAGCGATTTGAATCGAAAAAGTTTTGAACGATATATAAATAGGACGAACACAGTTATAAAAATTTATCAGGTGTTGAATTTCTCCCTTTTTATGATTAGCCTAATGATCTATATATCTATTTTGGGACACACAGTTTTTGCTTGGGTAAAAAAGAAAGACTATTTTCCCCTTGCGTTTGATAACACCTTGATTGTCACATCGATCTTTCTTAGTATGCTGGTCTTTACTCTGGCAATGGCATATGTGCATGTGGCGGCCTTCCCGATTGATACTTATCTCCGTAGTTCTTCTGGGTATATACTAATCCTAATGTTTGAGGGATTAACTGTTGGTTTAGGACGGAATCTGTATGTTGGATTCTGCACAGTTAAAGGGAGAGACGCCAAAGTGCAGAATAAGGAGAAGTAAGCACGGCTAATTGCAACCATATTGATACTTTTTACAGATTTGACTTGTGCGCGACAACTATTTTTAAAATTGGCGCTAGTTTTTTGAGCAATATCAAATTTTAGATTATGGAAAACGGGGAAAATGTAATGAGGATAGCCTTGTGCTTATTAACTTGGAACGAAATTGACGGAGTTAAGCATGACATACCACTTCTGGATCAAAGCAAATTTGATCAGTTGTACTGTGTTGATGGTGGCAGTAAGGACGGAACGGTTGAATATCTGGAGCAGCATGGTATCACGGTATATCGGCAGGAAAAAAAAGGCATCAATAGTGCCTGCTTGGAAGGCATCGAACACTGTGGCTGTGATGCGTTTGTGTTCTACCACCCAAAGGGAACAATACCTGTAGAAGATACTTATAAGTTTCGGAAATATTTTGAAGATGGCTATGAGTTTGTAGTAGGTAGTCGTATGATGACAGGCGCTCATAACGAAGAGGATGAACACTTTTTAAAACCTCGCAAATGGTTTGTACTGGGTACAGGGTTGTTAGCAGCATTTTTATTTAAACGTGAGGGCAATGTCATATGGGATACTCTTCATGGATTTCGGGGTATGACAACCGAAGCGTTTCATAGAATTGGAATTTCAAATTTTGATCGTTCCATTGATATTGAGATGGTCTGCAGATCCTATAAATACCATTTGAAACGAATTGAGTTTCCGACAAAGGAAAGCCCACGTATTGGTGGAGCAACACATTTCAAGGCATTTTCAAGCGGTTGGCAGGTTTTGAAGTATATTTTATGGGAGATGATTAGAAAAGGATAGAATTCAATTAGAAATTTTGATAGGGGAATTGATAATGAAAATAGCGATTTTAGGTGCAGGAATTTCAGGCTTAACGGCAGCTAGACTACTCACAGATAAAGGTCACCAAGTGGTGGTATTTGAAAAGAACGCAAGCCCAGGGGGGCTAGCAAGAAGCAGGTTCACAAACGGGTATTTATATGATCCGCACGGTGGCCATATTTTCAATTCTAAACATTCAGAGATCATTAATTGGGTATTCTCCATCTTGCCAAAAGAAAATTGGCAGTTCACAGTACGTAATGCAAAAATATTTTTTAATGAAAAATATGTCTCTTATCCATTTGAGCTGTCGCTGTGTGAACTGGAGACGGAAGAAGCTGTGGAGTGCATATATGATTTTATCCTTTCGCAACAGGGTGAGGAGCCGGATAACTTTAAGGATTGGCTTACCTGGAATTTTGGAAAAGGCATAGCTAACTCCTACATGATTCCATATAACGAAAAAATTTGGGCATACCCTCTGGAGAAAATGGAAACCCAGTGGATGAAAGGAAAGATGCCGCTTCCTGAAAAGAAAGAAATAATTCGCTCTATGTTGCTTAAGGACCCTTCGGAACGAAAAATGCCGCATTCAACCTTCTACTATCCATTACATGGCGGCATTCAGACGATGATAAACGCTATAGCGGCAGACTTAGATATTCGTTGTAATTGTCCGGTTCAATCGCTGAAAAAGATTGGTAGCCAATGGACCGTTAATAATGAGGAGAGCTATGATACGATTATCAGCACAATTCCTTTACCCATATTACCTAAAGTTATGGCGCTTCCAGAAGAAATAATACGCCATATCAGCGATTTGAAATATAATAGCTTGACAACCATTCTGTTTGACTGTCCCAAGACGGATATTACTTGGCTGTATATTCCTTCACATACTTATCGCTCACATAGGGTTGGTTATCAAAGTACGCTTACTCCTTACGCAACTCCCGATCCGAATCGCGGCTGCGCAGCGCTAGAAGTAATAGGAAGACGGTTTGAAGTTTTATCAACTTCTGTAAAAGAACGAAATATTGTTCCAGAAGAACTAGGCTTTACTAAAGTTCTTGATAGCGAGTTCACCGAGTATGCGTATGTGATCCACGATCTTAACTATCGCAAAAATGTGGATACAATTTTGAAATATTTCTCCCGGGACTCCTCATTTAAGCTTCTTGGCCGTTGGGGGACCTGGAACTATAAAAATATGGATTTGTGTATGCTTGACGCAATGAAGTTGGTAGAGGGGATGTGATTAAATGATAGAGCTCCTCAAACCTAATTTCGAATTTGAAGATGAACGAGGTAAACTAACACAGCTTGTAAGAGATGGCTTTTCCCAATTCAATATTATTTTTTCTAAAGCAGGTGTTTTACGAGGAAATCATTTTCACAAGATTAATCGAGAAGCATTTTATGTTATATCGGGGGATTTTGAACTCACAGCACAAAAAGGAGAAAAAGAGGAGATCATCCATTTTTCTACTGGGGATATGTTCTTAATTCCTCCCTATGTAATCCATAAATTCTTGTATTATAGTGATACATTACTGGCCAGCATGTATGACATTGGCGTAGAGTGTTCCACTGGAGAAAAGGATATTTTTATACCTGAATAATATGGAAATTTTATTACCTTGAGGAGATTGGCATTATGCAGAGCCGACATGTTATGGAGCGAAAAGATAGGATCTTTGTCGCTGGAAACAGAGGCTTAGTTGGGTCCGCTATTATCAGGAAGCTAAAGGAAGAGGGCTTTCAAAATATTATTACACGGGCCCATAATGAGTTAGATCTAACAGATCAGAAGCAGGTTTTCCGCTTTTTTTCGGAAGAAAAGCCAGATTATGTATTTATGGCTGCTGCAAAAGTTGGAGGTATACAAGCAAACCGAGAGGCGCTAGATCAATTTTTGTATATTAATACATTGATTGAATTTAATACAATCATGGCAGCGTTTCAAAATGGCGTAAAAAAGTTTTGTTTTATGGGAAGCGGGTGTATCTATCCTCGCGAATGCAGTCAACCAATTAAGGAAGAATATTTATTGACATCCCCACTTGAAGTCACAAATGAGGGATATGCCTTGGCAAAAATCGCAGGACTCAAGCTGTGTGAATACCTCAATACACATCATCATGATAGGGCCGATTATATTTCGATTATGCCATGTAATCTTTATGGGCCAGGGGATAATTATCATCCAGAACATTCTCATGTAATCCCGGCATTGCTGCGCAAGTTCCATGAAGCGAAAACAAGCGGATGTGATAAGGTTGTGATGTGGGGAACAGGAAGTGCAATGCGGGAATTCCTTCATATTGACGATGTCGCGGATGCTTGCTTCTTCTTAATGCAAAATTACTCAGGAGATATGTACGAACCCCCAAAAGAGACACCTGGTATTTCGTGGATTAATGTAGGATGCGGGACAGACATCTCGATGAGAGACCTTGGAAGCTTGATTGCCCAGATAGTTGGATTTAAGGGGAGTATTACGTATGACAATATCCATCCAGATGGAACCCCAAGAAAATTATTGGATTCGACTAAACTTTTTTCAACTGGTTGGCGGCCACGATTTTCTTTGGAGGAGGGGCTAAAAGCTACATACGAAGATTTTAGAACACATGCAGGCAATTATATCAGCGATAGTGTTCGCCGATAAAAACGAATTAAAGGAGCAATAAAATGCCTCTAAAAACACTGATAACCGGCATCACAGGCATGGTGGGTTCCCACTTGGCGGACTATCTGCTGGAAAATACAGACTGGGAGATCTACGGCGTATGCCGTTGGAGAAGCTCCCTGGACAATGTATCCCACCTGTTGGACCGCGTGAACAAAAAGAACCGGGTTTTCTTCGAGTATGCAGACCTGAACGATCAAGTGTCACTGCTCACTGTGCTGCGCAAGGTGAAGCCGGATTACATATTTCACCTTGCAGCCCAGAGCTACCCCATGACCAGTTTTGACTCGCCTATTGACACGCTGAACACCAACATCATAGGCACCTGCCGCCTGTTGGAGTCGGTTCGCGCTCTGGAGAATTATCATCCCATCATTCACGTGTGCGCCTCCTCGGAGGTGTTTGGGAAAATCCCGGCGGAGAAAAAGCCGGAAACCGGCATCCACGAGGACTGCCCCTTCCATCCCGCCTCACCCTACGCCATCTCCAAGGTAGGTACGGACCTGCTGGGCCGCTACTACGCGGAGGCCTACGGTATGACGGTGATGACCACCCGCATGTTCACCCACACCGGCCCCCGGCGGGGAGACGTCTTCCACGAGTCCACCTTCGCCAAGCAAATCGCCATGATTGAGCAGGGCCTAATTCCACCAGTGGTGAAGGTGGGTAACCTGGACTCCCTGCGGACCTATGCCGATGTGCGGGATGCGGTACGGGCCTATTATATGCTGGTGACCATGGACCCCATTCCCGGGGAGTACTACAACATCGGCGGCTCCTACACCTGCACGGTGGGGGATACGCTGAATACCCTGCTGTCCTTCTCCCCGGCAAAGGACAGCATCTGGGTGGAGGTGGACCCGGAGCGGCTGCGGCCCATTGACGCGGACTTGCAGATCCCGGACTGCCGGAAGTTCAAGCATCACACTGGCTGGGAGCCCCAGATCCCCTACGAGCAGACCATGCGGGACCTGCTGGATTACTGGCGGGCGCGGGTCCGGCGGGGAGAGATCTTCCTGACAAGATAGAAGCAGAGAGAAGGTACGAGAGATGATTATCACACAGGTACCCTTCCGGGTGTCCTTTTTCGGCGGAGGGACGGACTTTCCGGCGTTCTACAACGAGTACGGCGGCAAGGTGATTTCCACCAGCATTGACAAATATTGCTATTTAAATGTGCGCCACCTGCCGCCCTTTTTTGACTACTCCACCAATATTACCTACTCCATCATCGAGCGCGTAGGGACGGAGGAGGAGATCAAGCACCCCGCCATCCGGGAGGCCATGAAGTTCCTGGACATGCATGATCTGTCCATCACCTATGACGCGGATTTGCCCGCCCGCTCCGGGCTGGGGACAAGCAGCTCCCTGGCGGTGGCGCTACTACTGAGCTTCTACGCGTTGAAGGGAAAGCACGTGGACAAGCAGCGGCTGGCGGAGGAGGCCATCCACCTGGAGCGCGTGCTGTGCGGGGAGAGCGGCGGGGTACAGGACCAGATTGCGGCGGCCTATGGCGGCCTGAACCGGATTGACTTCTCTCAGGAGAGCTTTGCGGTCAACCCCATTGTCATCTCCAACGAGAAAAAGGAGTGCTTGAACGCAAATTTGATGATGTTCTTCACCGGTTTCTCCAGGTTTTCGTCCACCATTCAGACGGAGCACGAGAAAGCCATCCAGTCCAAGGGACAGCAACTGTTGGAGATATTGTCCCTGGTGGATGAGGCGGAGAAGGTCCTGACCACGGGGGACTTGGACGAGTTCGGAATACTGCTGGACTACACCTGGCGGCTGAAACGTGGCTTGAATGCTGCCGTGTCCACCAATGTGATTGACCGTTTCTATGAGACGGCGAAAAGTGCCGGAGCGTTGGGCGGCAAGCTTCTGGGCGCTGGCGGCGGCGGGTTCCTGCTGCTGTACGTTCGGCAGGAGCGGCAGGAGGCTGTCCGTCGGGCGCTGCACGGCTTGAAGGAGATCCCCTTCCGGTTTGAGACCGGCGGGGCCAGGATACTGTACTACGCGTCGGAGAGCTACACACCGCCGGGAGGTGAGCAGGCGTGCTGAAACTAGGAACAGAGGAATTGCTGCGTACATACTGCGCCAAGCATCCGGAAATTGCAGAGATAGAGGCGCCGCTGAGAGCGTGCATTGAGCGATTGGTGGACTGCTTTTCCAAGGGCGGGCAGCTGCTGATCTGCGGCAATGGCGGCAGCTGCGCGGACGCGGACCATATTGTGGGCGAGCTGGTCAAAGCCTTTCGCTTGAAGAGACCGCTAACGGCACCGTTAGCAGAGGCCATGCGGGAGCATGGCCTCCAGGGGGAGTTGCTGGCAGACCACTTACAGGAAGGTCTGCCGGCAATCAACCTGGGCGCTCACGCATCGCTACTGACGGCCATGATGAATGACGTGGGAGGGAAGTATATGTACGCGCAGCAGGTGGTGGCCTATGGCAGAGAGGGCGACATTTTGCTGGGCATCAGCACGTCGGGGAATTCCGAGGATGTGCTGTGCGCTGGTCTGGCGGCCAAGGCCAAGGGGCTATGGACCCTGGGCCTGACGGGTCGGACTGGCGGAAGGATGGAGAGCGTGTTCGATTTGGTGCTCCACGGGGCCGCAGACACAACGGAGGGCGTCCAGGACGTGCACTCGGTGATTTACCATACCATCTGTGCCTGCATAGAATACCAGTGCTGGGGTGAGGGCTGATGTATGCGGTGATTATGGCCGGCGGGAAGGGGACGCGGGTTGCGTCTGTCAACCGGGACCTCCCCAAGCCCATGCTGCCAATCAATGGGAAACCGGTACTGGAATATGAAATTGAGTGCCTGCGGCGGCAGGGGATTACGGACATTATTCTCTCCATTGGGCATTTAGGCGAGCAGATCCAGGCGTATTTCGGGGATGGAAGCCCCTTTGGGGTACAGATTACGTATATCCGAGAGGAAGTTCCTCTGGGGACAGCGGGGGCGCTGTACTACTTGAAGGGCAGAGTGCGGGAGGACTTTTTCCTGATAAATGGGGACCTGATTTTTGACGTGGACTTCCATCGTTTGATGGCGTTTCAAAAACAACATCAGGCCATGGCTGCTCTGCTGGGCCACCCGAACAACCACCCCTATGACAGCGGGATTATCGTCGCAGATGCCGATGGCCGGGTAACAGGCTGGCTCACCAAGGAGGACAAGCGGGGCTGGTATCGGAACTGCGTCAATGCGGGGATACACGTGCTCTCGCCACAATTACTGGAAGAGATGGATGCGCCTAAGAAAATAGATTTAGACCGGGAGATATTGAGGCCCATGCTCCCATCGGGACGAGTCTATGTGTACCGCACGCCGGAGTATGTCAAGGACATGGGAACGCAGGAGAGGATTTCTCAGGTAGAGCACGACCTGCAAACAGGGCTGGTGGAGCGGAAAAATCTGGGAAAGAGGCAGAAGGCTGTCTTCCTGGACCGGGATGGGACAATCAATCGCTACGTGGGCTTTCTGCGAAGGCCAGAGGAATTCCAACTGCTGGACGGGGCGGCGGAGGCCATCCAGCGGATTAATAGGAGCGGGTATCTTGCCATTGTGGTGACCAACCAGCCGGTGATTGCCAGGGGAGAGGTCACATGGGAGGGGCTGGAGGAAATCCACAGGAAGATGGAGACGCTTTTGGGGCAGGAGGGAGCATATCTGGATGATATCTTTGTCTGCCCCCACCACCCAGATAAGGGGTTTCTGGGCGAGGTCCCTGCCTACAAGATGGATTGTGAGTGCCGCAAGCCCAAGCCGGGGCTGCTGCTACAGGCGGCAGAGAAGTACAACATTGATTTGGCGGAGAGCTGGATGATTGGAGACCAGCCCAAAGACGCGCAGGCGGGAGATGCCGCTGGCTGCCGGACGATGTGGCTGAATGAGCGGATGGACCTATTGGGAGCGGTGAAAGAAATCGATTTTTAGACAGAACAGAAGGGATGGTAGATGGTGGAGGAAAGAGAACGGCGTACCGGAATGATGGGAGTCCTTTTGATGCTGCTGTGTGCAGTATGTCTGTGCACGGGGCAATTTATATGGAAATGCTATAATGGGCTGTTTTCCCTTATTATTGGATTTGGGATATATGGGTTAGGAGCATTGGCAATGCTCTGTGCTTACCGATTTGGCAGTGTATCCGCATTACAGCCGATTAATAGTGTTAGCTATGTGATTGCAGCCATACTGGGGAATGTTTTCTTTCATGAAGCTATTTCCGTTGGAAAAGCGATGGGCATTTTAGTCATTATGGCGGGAGTTATACTGCTGGCCCAGGAGGAGAGAGTATCGTGACAGTTATATTGGCGCTGGTTTTGATGGGACTGTTTGCCTCTGTAGCCAGCCTCTTCCTGAAAAGGTCCACAGAAGGCGGACTCAGTGTGGAAAAACTTCTGGGGTCACCATATTTCTATCTGGGCGGAATGCTGTACGTTTTGTCTGCACTGCTGAATTTGTATTTATTGAAAAGGCTACCCTATTCCATTGTCGTACCGCTGGGGGCTCTTACATATATCTGGACGTTGATAATTGCCCATAAGTTTTTGGGCGAAACAATTACCCGACGCAAGATAGCGGGACTTCTGCTGATTATTGTGGGCGTCTGGTTGGTTGTGGGGCTGTGGTGATAAGAAACCTCCAAATAATGTCAATGATGCAGGGCGCGGTCCAGGATGGCGGAGGCAATGGTGACGTCGGCAAAGACCTCGTTCCGCTGAGAGAAGGTCTTGTTGGAGGTAAAGACGGTAGACGTTTTTTCATACCTTCTGGCAATAAGCTGGAAGAATAGGTTCGCGCCCTGGATGTCCATGGGGAGATAGCCGATCTCGTCGATGATAAGCATCCTGTACTTGGCGAGAACCTTGAGTTTGTCTGGCAGACGGTTCTCAAAATGGGCCTTCTTGAGTTGTTCAATAAGCTGGTGGCAGTTGATGTAGTAGGTGGAGAAGCGGTGCTGGGCTGCCACAAGGCCCAGAGCAGAGGTCAGATGGTCTTGCCCACGCCGGGCGGGTCGAGGAATACCACATTCTCCCCGTTCTCCAGGAAGCGCATGGTGGCCAGTTCGTCGATCTGGCGCTTGTCGATGGAGGGCTGGAAAGAGAAATCGAAGTCGTCCAAGGTTTTCTTAATGGGAAAGCCAGACATCTGGATCTGCTTCTCATAGGCCCGTCTCCGCTTGGATTTGGCTTCTTCTGAGAAAATGTGATCCAAAACCTCCACAATGTTGAGCTTGTCCGCCACCGCCCGTTCCAGGTAGTTGTCCAGAATCTCCAGGGTGTTTTTCATCTTAAGGGCTTCCAGGTTTTCCCTCAGCCTGTCCATGGTAAATTCACTCATACAGCACCTCGTCATATCTGGATAAATCAGAGGGCTTCAAGGGGAAATCTATCATTTTGCCCTGTTCCAGCAGAACATTTTCTGCATCCATCGTCTGCTTCAACGTAAGCCTTCGGTAATGCTGAGGATTGACAACCATGTCCTTTCTTTGATACGATATCCGATGCAGAGCGATCTGTTTGCCCTCATAATACGCGGCCAGCATACTGTCGAGGGCCACGACTGCCACATCTTTGCCGACATACTCCGCGGGCACGGAGTACTGATTTCCGGCGTAGGAGATGAGGCAACCTTAATCGCGTCTCCAAGCCAACATAAATCTCAGGCGATGGATTGCACCTCTGTCTACAACGAGAAGGAAATTTTATGATCCCAGCCGCAAGAGAGCATTGTGTAGTTCTAATAATTTTTACCTCTGTCTTTCTCCGTTTTAGATTGGAGTTTCCTCTCGACTTTGGACTGGTCTTTCGATATTGTGTTGGTTGCAAAAGCCACACAAATGCTGAAAACAGGAGGAAACATATGACTAACATGAAAAAACGCAGCACCGCCGTACTGACGGCAGCTATCCTCGCAGCCGCTCTCACCATCCCCGCCACAGCGACAGCAATCCGCATAAGCAGCTATAAAGGCAGCACTCTGGAAGTTGGAGAACGCAGTGGTCTCATCATTGGCCCCAGCGGTACGGAGTACACTGTCACCTCCAGTGACCCGGACACGGTGGTGATCGAACAGGTGCTGACCTTCTGGGGTGCTGTCGCCAAGTCAGAAGGAACTGCGGAGATCACCGCCTCCAACAGCGTTGGGGGAGTGTGGAAGCATGACACTGATGATCAGCTGCACTACTCCCACCACTCCGGAAATACCATCCGATGGGGACAGTACCAGCCTGACAGACAACCTGGAGATACGCCAGGAGATGATCCAGATCATCAACCAGACCCGCAAGGCCAATGGAGTCCCAGAACTGCCTGTCAATGAGGCCTTGATGAACGCCGCTCAAGCCTGCTCCAACCGGCGCTACACCTGGCATCACGCTCCGGAGGAGGGCCAGGCCGCTGCCGAGGCCGGATATCCCTACGGCTTCGGCGATAACCTCACTGTGTTCACTGGCACAGCCGACGCCGCCCAACGCGCCGCGGACAACTGGATCAACTCCCCCGGTCATTTTCAGACCATGATCGACCCGAGATGCGATTGCATCGGTGTGGGTGTGACCCAGTACGACGGAATCACATACTGCTATATGTTCGTCGGGATTCCCAACGGCGTCAACTTCTATGCGTAACCAAATATGAAACAAAGCGGTGCGTTCCAGATAGTGTGGAACGCACCGTTTTCCTGCTCATCGGGAGAAAATACCCTGTCAAATATTGCGTACCAGTAAACAATGAAATAGCGCCCCTGAACGGATTGCAAATATTTCCTCGAACGTATATAATAAATGTCGAAACCGGCAGCTGTTTGATTGCAGCGCCAAGCAATCTTGGAGGTACAGTCTTATGGTAAACATCAGAAAATTGAAATCCGACCTGTGGGAGTCCGCCGATCTGCTCCGGGCTGGCTCCAAGCTGACCTCCAACCAATACTGTATGCCGGTGCTGGGCCTGATTTTTCTGCGTTACGCCTACAGCCGCTTCAAACTGGTAGAGCAGGAGATTCTGAAAAACCGCCCCGTGCGCGGCGGCCGGGTCATGCCTGTGGAGGCCAGTGATTTCCTCTCTAAAAGCGCCCTGTACCTGCCCTGGGAGGCCCAATACGAATATCTGGTCAATCTCCCCGCCGATATTGCGTCGGCAGGTCTGACCAATCAGAGCGGCCACACCATGAACAGTCTGGGTGAGGTAGTCAACAACGCCATGGAGCTGGTTGAGGCCCAGTCGGAGCAGCTGACGGGCGTCCTGCCCAAGGATTACACCATTTTTTCTGACGAGCTGCTGGCCGAGCTGCTGCGCATCTTCAACAACAACGCCCTGGATAAAGTAGGCGGCGATGTGATCGGCCGCATCTATGAATATTTCCCCAACAAATTTGCCAAGAACATCGCCCAGGACGACGGGGTGTTCTTCACCCCCAAGTCCCTGGTCAAGATGATCGTTAACGTCCTGGAGCCCCGAGGCGGTGTCCTGCTGGATCCCGCCTGCGGCAGCGGAGGAATGTTCGTCCAGACCGGCGACTTCGTCAACGCCGCCGGCATGGAGGCCAATTCCGCCATGACCTTCTACGGACAGGAGAAGGTGGAGTACAACGCTCAGCTCTGCCTGATGAACATGGCGGTCCACGGGCTCAACGGTCTCATCAAGTCCGGCGACGAGGCCAACACCTTCTATCACGACGCACACAACCTGGACGGCTGCTGTGACTATGTAATGGCGAATCCGCCCTTCAATGTGGACAAGGTCAATTCGGAATCCGCCCAGAGCGCGGGCCGCCTGCCCTTTGGCCTGTCCTCCGTCAACAAGGCCAAGGAGGTGGGCAACGCAAACTACCTCTGGATTTCTTATTTCTACTCCTATCTGAATGAGCGGGGCCGGGCGGGCTTTGTCATGGCCTCCTCCGCCACCGACAGCTCTGGCAAGGATAAGGATATCCGGCAAAAACTGGTGGAGTCTGGCCATGTAGACGTGATGGTCAGCGTGGGCAACAACTTTTTCTATACCAAGTCCCTGCCCTGCTCCTTGTGGTTCTTTGACAAGGGCAAGCCCGAGGCGCTGCGGGACAAGGTGCTGTTTATCGACGCCCGGAACTACTACACCGTGGTGGACCGCACGCTGAACGAGTGGAGAGAGTGGCAGTTGAAAAACCTGAACGCCATTGTCTGGCTGTATCGGGGTTAACCTGAACGGTACGATTTACTGTTGGACCATTATGAGCATCTGCTGAATATGTACTCTCTGGAGTTTCGTGATTTTGGTTTACTTGATACTGTGCAATTCATGTTGGATGAAACGCATTGGCCGTCCATGCCAGACAATGACCGTAAAACATTTTTTGATCTTTGCCAATATCTGAAAGATGCACTCCCGGAATTTCATTGGTATGATCTGATAGAGCATCATCAAAAAGGTAATTATCTCAGAAATATCAAAGAAAAGGTGGCTCGTTTCGAAAAAGCGGCCACGGATGCACTCCAATATAACATGTATCGGTCCATGATTTTCCACTCTTCATCCGATGATGAAATCAAGGTTCCGGATTGCAAACCAAATGCGTCTCATGCCCAAAAGAAGAAAACCCTGACAGCAATGATAAAGAATGATTGTCTCACAGCAACTAAGAGGCTGGAAAATATGATTCAGATTTAAGAGTCTTATTGCCGGCTGAAAGAAAGATTTGGAAAAGGAGAATATGCCGATATTCCTGGCCTGTGTAAAATCGCAACCCTGAAAGAGATTGCGGAAAGGGGCTACTCCCTGACCCCTGGTGCCTATGTGGGCGTGGCTCCGACGGAGGACGACGGAGTGGACTTCGCACAGCGGATGGGGGAGATTCACCGGGAGCTGCTGGAACTGCAAAAAAATCCAATGAGCTGATGGAGATCATCTCCAGGAACTGGGAGGAGATGGGGCTATGAGTTGGGCGAAAACTGCAATTAAAAATATTTGTATGGGCATTTACGATGGTCCTCACGCTACTCCACCAGTTGCTAGAGTCTGTTTTAAAACTTATATATTGTGTGCAACGTGCAAAGATGATAAAAT
>CANAZG010000038.1 GCA_947365965.1 uncultured Clostridia bacterium | reverse complement strand
CCTTGCGGGAGCGGAGGCCGCCGTAGTCCGGCAGCTCCTCCGGGGCCAGCTTGTAGAGCAGGGCGGGCTTGCGCCCCTGAAACAGGGCAATGCACTTCCTGCGGTCCAGCCGCAGGACCTCGTCCGGCTGCATGAGGTCCCGCTGGGTGCTGCTGCGTGTCTGGGAATAGGGCCTGGTGCTGGTGTAGACCGGAGAGAATAGGGGCATGAGGGGCATCTGGTTGTTGGTCACGGAGATCGTCACCTTGCCGCACTTCTCTGAGATGTACTTGGCCGAGGTGAGGTCATTGCAGCCCATGTACAGCGTCTGGTCAAAGGTAGCCAACTGGTTCTCCCACTCTTTCCCGGGATATTTTTCCTGCCACTGGGACAGGCTCTGCACCACGATCTGGCAGGCCATATTAAAGCCGCGGATGCTGTTGAGGGCGTCGGCAATGCCGTCCATGTAGCCGATGTTGCAGTATTCATCCAGGCAGAAGTTTACCAGCACCGGCAGACGGCCGTTCTCCCCGTGGAGCCGGGCATAGTCCGAGAGCCGGGGGATGGCCAGGGAGAAGAAGAGCGAGCTGAGAAAACGGTAGGCGCTGTCCTGAGCGGAGATGATGACAAAGTAGGCGCAGGGTTTTTTCCCTGGCAACAGCAGGTCTACATCGTGGTTCCGGGTGATGGTGTCCACCAGCTTATTCTGGAAAATTGCCAGCCGGTTGCCCAGGCCAATGGCAATATTGCCCCAGAGGTTTTCCCTTGCCTTCAGGAACAGGCCGTGGTGTCCCTTGGCCGGATGCTCCGGCGGCAGGGCCGCCAGAGTGCGGTTAATCTCCTGGATACTTTTGTTTGCCATGATCTGGTACACATCTCCCAAGCCCCGCTGCTCGATGGGCAGCAGGTTCCCATTGGCGTCCTTCAGGTTGCAGACGTAGTGGATGAGGGCCATGAGAAGGTTCAGCTCCGCGCGGCTCCAGAAGTCGTCCGCCTCCCTGGGGCCGGAGGTGTTCTTGATGATGGTGTTGGCCACTGTCTGCACCAGATGGGTCTCCGTATCCAGGGAGTAGAGGCAGTTCCAGCCATCCGAGTGGGCCATGTCCAGGAAGTTGACCGCCTTGACATAGTGTCCCTTCTGCGCGAAATATGGCCCCAATTTTTCAAAGAGCTCCCCCTTGGGATCTGTGATGTACACGGACTCCCCCCGCTGGGCGCAGCCCATGAGGAAGGGGATAATGAACCCCCGGGATTTCCCGCTGCCCGGAGCACCGATGCACAGCAGATTGTTGTTGTCTCCGGGGATCATGCGGTGGGCGGCATAGACAGCGTATTTGTCCGGGTCATCCCCGTGGGCCTTGTATTTTCCCAGCATCATCCCCTGTACCGTTGCCGCCTCTCCCAGCTCCAGAAACTCCCCCATCTCCTTTTTTGTCAGAAAGCCGGAGGAACCGTGGGTGGCGTCCGGCAGAATGTCAAAGCCCCGGGGATCACGGGTGTACTTGTAGCCGGAGAACCAGATGTAGCCCTTTTTGGTGATAAGGCAGATCAGCAGGGCAATCACCGCAGACACGCCCAGACCGTGAGGCGTAAATACCGCCAGCCAGTTTTTGAAGGGGTTGAGCACCCAGATGCTGTGGATCTCCCCATCGCCGGAGGCATGGAAGGTGGCGGCTGTGCCAAGGGCCAGGGAGTTGAGGAACATGCCGTAGACATACCAGGCCGCCAGCCCCAGCGGGATATAGAGGGGCAGCTTTGCCTTGTGGCGCGCGTACCATGCGCCGCACTTCTTTTCAACGTGATCCTCCAGCTTTTCCAGCAGCTTGGATGGACGGGGCATCGACAACATCTCCTTTCGGTGTGAGGAATTGTGTGCAGGGAGGGATATAGGGCTCCGGAGGCCGGGCGGTCACCTGGGATACGGCATCGTCTGTGAGAACGAATACCCGGGCGAGGCCGGTATCCCGGTACCGTGAAAACAGCTCTGCCTCCGCCTGCCCCCGCAGGGCGGCAACAGCAATCCGCCTCACGCCGCGCTCATGGGCCGATTGGAGCGCGGCATCAATCCGCCGCAGGTCCATATCCGCGGCCATGACAAAGGGCATCCCCTGAAAGAGGGCGTCCCAGGCGGGCGCATCCCTGGGCGGTGGCTGGTACTGTTTTTTTAACGCCGCCTGTGTCAGCCGCCGCCGGTAATCCGGTACGGCCATGATTTGCAGCTGTACCGCGCCGGTACTGTCGCAGGAGAGCAAGTGTACCGGCAGATGTAAGCAGCGGTAGGCGTCGCCGTAGCGGATCAGCTTTGTATCGGCGCTGCCGCCCTGTTCCAGCTCAGTAAGAATATCAGAGTAACCGCCTCCGGCAAAGATAAAAGCCCGGCGGGTGTCCCGGAACCGGGCGGTCTGGTTGGTAAAGGCGGTCAGCTCATCCGTCAGGGACAGCTTGCCAATGCCGGGGCAGACACAGTGCATGGCATAGAGGGTATCCCCCAGGTGAGCAATGGCGGCAATACGGGTGCTGCCCCAGGGGTTGGAGCCGCGATTTCGGGTGAGTGTTGATAAAAACAATGCAGGGGCCTTCATCAGCCCATCCGTATCAGATATAAAAACATTCATTCCGCTCTGATACGCTGTCAGCAGAAGCGGAGCTGTCCGTAGCCGCCGCTGGATGATATGGGCATGGTAGGAAAAAGCAAGGGGCGGTAAGGCGTCAGGAAAGAGCTCAGAAAGGAACGACGCCCCTCTGTTTGCCGCTATCAGCGCCCCGCTCTTTTCGTGAAGCCGGATCATTCCCAGCGCCATAAGATTGTCTATCTCCGTCTTGGTTGACATACGGAGCAAATCCTCCGGCCGGACATATTGGCACCAGTAAACCAGGCGCAGCAGCTCCACATCCCGTTCACTGAAAATCACACATACCGCGCCTCCTTCCGTGTTCCTGCCAGCGCCGAAACCGCCCTTCCGCCGCTCCCGGCGGAAGGACAATTTCGGCGCTTTTCCCGCCGCTATGTGGAGGCAATGTGATGCCTCCACATAGTAGTCAGATTTTTTGCGCGGGAACGGAGTACAGACTGCGGAATGATCTTGTATTTGCAAGGTATTCCAAGGGCATACACCCATCAGAAACGCTTCAGATTGTAAGCTGCGGAAAATGGGTGGAATCTGACGGCTGTATGATGGGTGTCTACTGGCTCCAAGTCCCGCTGTAGAAGTCCGCTCTTTCATAATCGCCGGAGTGCAGGGCAAAGAAGTCCGCCGCGTCCGCCTGGTCCAGCAGGGTGATATGGCAGGTATTCAGCTCGCTTTTTGTGGACAGCAGCGCCAGCGATAGGGTGTACTGGTCATCATCAGGAATCAGCCTGCCCTTGATGGCGTTGGAGACGGCCTTCCAGCCCTTGTTGTCCTGATCGAAGATATGCCTGCCGTCAATGCCGCAGTGTTCGTCAATTACCAGCAGAGCCCCGGTGAACCAGGGCAGCTCGCTCCCTCCGCTCTCATATTCGTCCAGCAGCCGGCGGATGGTATCGGTCAGCCACTCCGGGGTCTGGAAACGGCAGTGAGGCAACAGCGTATTGAGCTGGATATGCAGCCAGCCGTAACCAAAGGTCTCCACCAGTCCGGATGCCTCCATCACCGGCGCTGCCGGCCGGACGCTGTAGCCTCCTGCACCGGGACTATGCGTCTCGCACAGCCTCCGCAGCTCCAGAGCGGCCCGCTCAAGCTGCGCCGCAGTCTGCTCCAGCGTCTTTTGCAGCCGCTCTTGGTCCGGCTGTCCGCTGCCAGCCAGCACCGCCAGTCCTCCCGCCTGCTGGAAGGCCCCAGCGATCAGCTCCTGCATCCGGGCAACATCCTGCTTCAGGCTGTTCATTTCCCACCTCCAGTCCGTCTCACGCGCAGATCGGTGGGCGAGGTGGTGATGGCGTCGTACTCCTTCCGGGTGGCATGGAACTGGATAGGCACATGGTTATAGCCGATGCACAGCAGGCCCTCCCCACGCCGGAACCGGGTGATCTGCCGGACTTCATCCTCGGAGAGGTTGAGCACGCCCTGGATGAGCCTGGCCTCCTGTTCCTCCATCTGCATCACCAGCTTGATCCGGCTGGAGTCCAGGATGCCCTTGCCATATTTGCCGCCGTCCAGCCCGAACAGGTCCTGCATTCCCTGGGTGGAGGTGACGGCGATCCCCCCCAGGCCCCGGATGGTCTTCACCATCTCCTGGACAAAGCCGGCCGCCAGGGGATTGGAGTTGGCCCCTACCAGGCTCCACAGCTCATCCGCAATCAGGGCGGAGAGGTCAGAGCCCGCGTCCATAATGAGATCATTGGCAATATCGGTTGCCCAGAAGATCCCCGGCAGCAGCAGGTCATCCGGCATCCCGGAGGTGTCCAGGACGATGTATTTGTTGTCCAGATCAATGCTGTTCCGTGCGCCCATAGCGGAGGCGGAGCCGGTAACGTACCGGGCCAATACCACCGCCAGGTGCTTTGTCTCCGCGCTCTCCTGGAGGACGCTGTACCAATCCGCGATGACGGGCATTTCCCGGAAAGCGCCGTCCTCGCCGGTGACAGTGTCATTGTCAAAGGTAATCCCGTACCGCCGGTAGCACTCCACCAGGGATGAGTCCAGATGATTCTTATCCTCATCCGACAAATCCCGCTTTTGCAGGGAGTACCAGATGATGAGCCTGGAGATCTTGTCGGCCAGCACGGAGTCATCCCGCACCGCCAGATCCCGCAGGCCGGAGTAGGCGTCCAGGGACCTGCGGCGGATAGCCATGATGTTGGGGCAGTCCCTGGAGGATGGGGACATTTTCAGGTACAGCCCGCCCAGCAGCTCACAGAGCGGCCGGAACTCGTGGCCCTTCTTCGGCACGATGAAGATGACCCGCCGCCCCTGCTGCCGCAGCCGTCCGCCCAGGCATTGGAGGGTGAAGGTCTTGCCGGCCCCGGAGGAACCGCCGATCCAGCAGTTGCCGTTGGTGTACTTATAATCGTCATAGGGGTCCAGGAATACCGGGGAGCGGTTGTAGAGGTTCAGGCCCAGGAACACGCCGTTGCGGTCACTGAGCTCGTAGGATGCGAAGGGGAACGCCGCCGCCACGCCGCTGGTGAGGGCGTTGCGCCGGGACTTCCGCTCAATATCCGCGTCCAGCGACAGCAGGGGCAGGGCGGAGAGGAACGCCTGCTCGTTTTTGTAGTCGCAGCGCCGGGCAATCATATCGACAGACACGCACAGCTTCTCCACAGCGGTGACGCGCTGCTCCAGGGTCTCCGGGTCCTCCGCCGTCACCTCGATCAATGTGTGCATGTAGTAGAAGTCCTCCCCCTGGCGGTTCATGGCGTCCTTCAGGTAGAGGCCGGAGCTGATGGCGCTGTCCAGCTCCTCGTAGTCCTGCCGGGTGTCGCCTACATCCCGCATCCGGGAGCGGTTGACCATGGTGGTCTGTGCAATCTTGGAGAGAATCTTGTCCTTGGACTGCCGCTTGCAGGTGAAGCTGAGGCTGACGCCTTCCCCGGCCTCCACCAGAGGGGACAGCCAGCAGGAGCCCACCGTGGTGGCATAGCCGTAGCCGGCCACGTAGAGGTAGGCGTGGTATACGCCGTCCACGATGATGCAGTCCCGGCTCTTTGTGTTGACGGCGGTAGGGGAGAGAATGTCCAGAATGGTGGTGGACCCGGCCTCCAGCTCGGTGAGGTCCGGCCTTTCCTCGCCAAACAGCAGCCGCTTGAGGCCCAGCTGCTTCGGCCGGGCGGGAGGCGTTTTCTTTTTCGCCCGCGACTTGGCGGGAGCGGGCTTTGCCGCTTTCTTGTTAGTCCTCATTTTTTCACATCCTTCACTTGAATTTAGCTGAAAATTGCATATAATAAAGATAGAAGTGACGGCAATAGGGGCGAAAGGAGCTCGCTATGATCTATACATTGGATGAAATTGCCCGGCGCATACGGCCTGTGGCGGAAAGGTACCGGCTCCGGGCGGTGTATGTCTTTGGCTCTTACGCTCGGGGTGAAGCCGGGGAAGACAGCGATGTGGATCTGCTGGTGGATACAGACGGAGCGAATTTGAAGACCCTCTTTGCATTGGGGGGACTCTACAGTGATTTGGAGGATGCCTTGGAGAAAGAGCTCAGTCTTGTTACTGTAGATTCTCTGGAGCAGCCTTGCAGAATGGAGAGCGATATCTACTTTCGTGAAAACGTGACGAGAGAGCGGAGGAAGATCTATGCTGTCGCCTGATTTGCAGCGCATTTCCAGGATAAGGGAGTATTGTTGCCCATGATTATGGAAGCGTAAATCGAAAACGGATATGGACAACGGCAACAGACGACATTCCCGCATTGCGGCAGTTTTGTGACAAGCAGCTTTCAGCCGCAGAGCATAGTGAGGAACCATGACACTGGTTCCTCACTATGCTTTTATTCAAAAATTCCATGAACCGCAGTGGTCATATCAAACACGCCCTCGGGCAGCTTGACGCGGAGACTGGTGCGTTTATTGATGATCTCATAGAGCAGCTTCAAAACAAAGTCGTCTGAATACCTGGGCTCCAGCACCTCCAGCTCGCACACATCCAGATACCGCCGGGCGGTGTCCGCTTCCTCGTTGAGCCGCTGAAGGATGGCGGCCACGCTGCCGCCCTTGGACTTCATGTGGGCCTCATACTGAAAGATAAGGAAGAAGCGGTGCCGGATAGCGTCGCTGGCCACACCCTGGCCGATCTCCTGGATGTTGTCCTCAATCATCTCCCGGCAGGAGGGGTTCTCCTCCTGCTCCGCATACTTTTTCATCC
The DNA here is from genome assembly GCA_947365965.1 of uncultured Clostridia bacterium. GTDB lineage: Bacteria > Bacillota > Clostridia > Oscillospirales > Oscillospiraceae > Pelethomonas. The sequence goes on along the minus strand of CANAZG010000038.1, from coordinate 18,373 downwards.
GCTCCACATACTCCGCCGTATCCGCCGGCAGCGTCCTGGCCTGGAGCATAATACCGTTGGGCGCGATCTTCAGGTAGGCGGCATAGCTGGAGATGATGTTCTGCCGGTCATTGGGCGATTTGAGATAGATATTGACCGGCAGCACCTCCAGGATTTTGATAAAGCGATTGTCCCGGGTGATGACCACGCCGCTGACAATGTTCTTGATCGGGAGCCACGCCTGGATGCTGTCCCGGTAGGCTCCGTTGGCAGCGGCAGGCTTTGTACTGCCGCCAAAAATCAGTTCTTTTACATTCATGTAAACTCCTTTCCGGGGTATCGGAACTCATCCCATTTACAGGAATAGAATACGCTCTTCTTGTTGACCCAACGGGCAAAGGCCCGCTGCTCCGCTGTGGGCTCGCTGCCGTCATAGTCCCGGTAGGGTTGGGCGAAGGGCGTGATCCCCATATCCCGCAGCGCGGCGACCCTGCGGTGCGCCTCATCAACATCCCGCACCAGAGTGTAGGCCCACAGCCTGGAGGGGGCAATGCCGGCCTCTTTCAGATAGGCCGCAGCCTGCTTAACGGTTGGCAGCAGCTCAGACGTATCACAGGACAGACGGACAAACCGTATCCAGCGGAGCCTTGCCAGGAGGCCGGCAATCTCTGGCGTTATCAGCCGGGCATCCAGCCCCTGGTTGAAGTCCACCCACAGCGGCCTGCCGCCCATGCGCCTGATCTGCTCTACGCCGAACTCCGAGGCCAGGACATTGTTATCCAGAAAAATAATCTCCCGGCTGTCCGGCCGCCGGATCTCATCCCAAGCGGCGGCCGGGCGGACCGTCCCCTCCTTGCGGGGTACAATACACCACGCGCACCTGCGGCAGCAACCGCGCGTCATGAAACCCAGGGCGCGCCTGAACTGCGGATAGATGGCGTAGTCCGGGGACATGGCCTCCACCTCCGGCGGGAGGCTGCCATAGTCCCTGTAGCCAGTCCCGCCGGTGATGATTTCATCCGCACGAATGACCGTATCAATGTCCGGTGTGAAGGTGAACACCTTGCTCATGTATGCGGTACCGAACTGTTCCTGTTCCTGCCGGATCGGGCAGGAGAACCGCCGCTCTGATGGACCTGCGTATTGGTTGTGGAGGACGCTGTGCTCGTGCCGGCAGCGTTGGCGCCGCCGGCTGGCGCTGTGCCCCCTGTGGAAGATGCGTTCTGATAGGCGCCCGGCTGCTGGTTCTGCTGTGCGGCGGACTGCTGTGCGTTGCCCTGCCGGTTATGTACCTGCTGGCTGTTGGACTGCTGTGCGGTATTCCGCCCGCTGCCGGGCCGGAGAATGGAGCCCAGACCGCCCAAGCCGGCTGCCGCCGCGCCAGCTGCGCCCTTCCCCGCGGCAGCAGCGCCGCGCCCTGCGCCTCTGATGGTGTGGCCTGCCGCGCCGCCTACAGCGCCCCCGATTGACCTGGTGACCTGGGAGACCGCGCCGTGCATGACCGTGGCCGCCAGCATACCCGGCAGGCTCCTGCCCCCGGGCGCTCCGGTCTGAGCAGGGTTCAGGCCGATGCGGGTGATGGTGTCGTCCATCCGTTTTGCCACCTTCACAAGGCTGGAGAGCAGCACCATCCACGGAAATACATCCAGCCCGCTGGGGATCGCGGACATGACTGACAGCATCAGCTTGAAGAACATGGTGTTGGACACCATGAGCAGGCACATGCTGCCGTACATGCGGCACCAGCCAGTGAAGATGGGCGCGGTGCTCTTGCTGCCGCCCATGGCGAAGGCCAGCGGCGCGGCGATGGTCAGTGTGGACAGCACCACGTACTGCTCCGCGATTTTCAGCAGCAGCTTCAGCACCTTCCACATGATGATAATATCAAATACGATAACCACCAGCCATCCGGCGGTCAGGTTGCCGAAGATGCCGGCGTCCACCAGATGCACGTCAATAGCGGTGGGCAGCTGCAAAAGGTCCATAACCTTGGATGTGATATTCAGCCCGATCTCACAGAGCTGGGAGCTGCCCAGCAGCAGGAACGCGAATACGAAGCTCCGGGCAAACAGCATCTTGGGGTCCTCCCCCTCGAAGCCCAGGCCGGAGGCCATGCTGCGCAGAGCCTGGAAGACCAGGTTCCCCAGCAGCAGCGCCCAGCCGACAGCCAGGAGCGCCTGCATGATATCCGGGATAACAGGCGCGTGGGCTTTGATGTATGTGAAATCCAGGCTCATAATATCCAGCAGCGCCGAGGAAAACCAGTTCCAGCACTCCAGGATCAGGCTGTATATCCACTCAATAAAGCCCTGAAAGATAAGTTCTAGCAGAGCCTACACCTCCTCTCCGCCGTCAGCGCGGCGTTACGGGGTAAGCGTGGCAAGGCCCTCGAACTGCGGGACAATGTACGCGATAAAGGCCCCGATGCCGTTGATAATGGCCCAGCAGATCCATATCCGCTTGAGCCAGTCCCATGCCTGGTCTACCTTGTGCTGGTTGTTGGAGAGCTTTGCGCCGATCACGGCGACAGCGGACATGAGCCCGGCCAGGACGGTGCTGATGCCCGCAATATGGTTGTACACATCCACAATGATATTGTTGGCAATCGTCCATAGATCGCTTGCAGCCAGGGCCGGCGCTGTAAGGCACACTGCTGTGACGGCAAAGGCCATAATATGGGCGTACCAACCGGGGAGCCGGGGGCCGAATGTGGGAGGAATTTTCTTCTTTGTCATAAAATCCTTTATCCTTTCAGCGTGTGAAACAATGGTGGCGGGGTTCCTCAAGAAACAGCGCAGTAATCACTCCTTTTCCGGCCTGTTTTTGTCAAGATACACAAATTCCAGTTGGTTTGGGCATATCCCGCTGCACAGGTAGCCGCTCTGGAAGGGCACGCCCTGGAGAAGCTCTCCCTGCCCGGTCATATACTCCACTCTCGGGCTGAGCCAGATCATTTCCACCCGATGGGTCTTGAACAGTTGGAAACGCTTCTGGCTGCCGAATATCCCCTGGAAGTTGATGAGCATGGCAAAGGGCCTCCCGATAGCGTACAGCCGCTCCATCACCTGGGTCCGCAGGCTGTAGGGCGGGTTGCTGATGATATAGTCGCACTCCGGTACATCTGCCTGAAAGAAATCCTCTCCGGTTTGAATATGCCCGTAGATAACCCGGAAACCATTGGCGGAAAACACCCTCACATACGCGCTGTCCTGTGTATCAAAGGGGCACCAGACTGCGGCTCCCGGTCTGAGGTACGGAATAATCGGGTAGACCGCGTAGGCTGGCGTAAAATATTCGTCTTTTTTACCAAATTGGAACTGTATCTGTGCCATTGCCGCACCCTTCCATAAAATTGGAGCGGCGCTGCCGCCGCTCCTTTCTGCCAGGGTATAGGGGAGGGCGGCCCCCTCGCGGGGCCGCCCTATGGCGCTTAATAGCCGGTCTTGGGCAGCTTGGGCGTTCCCTCCAGCTTGCGGACGATGGTGACCCACCCCGCCTGGGCGGTCTGCCACGTGCCCTGATACTTTCCGCCGGCATCCGCCCGATTCACCAGTTGGTAGTTATTGGGGATGTTTCCGCGAACCGTAACCGTCAGCGTAGGACCAGACAGGGACTGGAACCCAACAGGCACCTTGCCGAACTCAAAATAGATATCGGTAACGGCCTCCCCCGCCTGGGTGGGGATGGCGTTCAGGTTGAAGGAGTAATTGTTGTTGGTGAGCAGATTGGAGGCCAGCACCTGATAGTCCGCGCTGCCGCTGGTCTTATACAGAATGCGGTAGTTGAGCCGTGTGCTGTATGTGCCTGTGGTCAGCACAGTTGCTGTGGCCGCATCGGTGGGGATGCGGTCATGCCAATAGAAGCCCTCCAGCGGCACATTGCTGGTATTCGCCACTGTGAGATCATAACGCATCTGGCTCCCCGCCAGTACCTCGGCGTTGCCCCGCTTGGTGAGGGTGACGCCCAGATTGGACGGCTTGTCATAGTCGGAGATTTTGATGATCTGTCCGGAGTATTCCAGCGTCTCATCAAAGGTAATGCCGCTGATCTGCCAGTAGGCCGGGGGTGTTACCTCAACAATTTTGTAGCGGCCCAACGGCAGGGGCTTGGAGGCGGCGACGCCTCTGGCGTCGGTGGTGATGTAATCGACGACTTTCCCGCTGCGGGCCTGGGAGATCTCATACACAGCGCCCTTCAGCGGAGCGCCGGCGGGCGTGCCGGTCACCTCGTTGTACTCCGCAGCGTACTTGTAGATCTGGAACTGGCCGGTAATCGGGGTGTTCGTCCACTCAATTTCCACAGTCTTTCCGGGCTGGACATAGACCGTTTTGTACTGCTCATCCAGCTCGTAGCCCTCCGCAGCCTCCAGTTCGCGGATAAACAGTTTTCCCTTGCCCTGTACGGTCAGGTCATCAATATAGATATAGCCCTGGTCATCCGTACTGTACTCCCCAATCGGATTTTTATTGGCGTCGTAGACCAGAAATTTGACATTGTACAGGCCCTCGCCGGTGACAGCATCCGTCTTATGGATGATTACCCCGGAGAACGCCTTGTTGGTCACAGTGACGGTTGTGGCCGCATTGTCGTTGACAGTGAAATAGTGGGGGGTACTATCCACCTTGAATCCTGATGCTGTCTCGATCTCAATGAGGTAGTAATCCCCCGCGTCCAGCGATTTGAAAGCCCGGCCATTATCCCCGGTGGTGATGGTATCCACCAGAGCGCCGTCCATTTTCCTGATCTCGAATGTTACGCCGGGAATGCGCTGGGACTTGTCCGCCTCGTTGACCTTGATCAGCTCCAGACCGCCGATGGGCGAATTGTAGAAGGTCAGGGTCTGGCTCTCCCCCTCCTTGATGGTGATACTCTGGGGTGTGCCGTCCAGCACGAAGTTGTCCGCCGATTTTGTCTCCTTGGCGGTGATGACCGTACCGGGGGTGAGGCCGGTGAGGGTGATGCGGCCATACTGGTCCGTGCGGTAGACGCCGTTGTTGGGGCCCACAAAAGCTCCTGTGCTGTCGGTAATCAGGAACTCCACCCCGGCCAGAGGCTTGTCCTTGGTGCCGGTGACCAGCTTCTGGATGGTCAGCGTCTGGGTAGGCTTGTTGACAAAGGTGAGGGTCTGGGTGTCATTCGGGTTGACGGTGACGGTCTGGCTCCTGTTGTCCGGGTCAATGAGATAGCCCGGAATGCTCTCCTGCTCTGTCACGATGATCGTGCCCACCACATTGGAAATGCGGATCTGGCCTGCGGAATCGGTGGTGTAGAGCCCATTGCTGGAGGTCTTGCCGCCATCCTGGTCCACATAGGAGCCGTCCGCATAGGTGATCTTGAATTTCACGCCGGCCAGGGGCGTCCTCTGGTCATCGCCGCTCACCTTATTGATTATCAGGTTCCCTGCCCGCTTGTTCCAGAAGGTCAGGGTCTGGCTCTCTCCCGCCTTGATGGTGATGGTCTGGGGAGTGCCGTCCAGGAGGAAGTTGTCCACTGTTTTGGTTTCCCGCGCGGTAATGACCGCGCCGGGCTCCAGATTGGGGATGGTGACGCGGCCATCCTTATCGCTGTAGAAGTAGCCGTTGTTGGGCCCCACAGCCGCGCCGGAGCCGTCCGTCACAAGGAACTCCACCCCCTGAATGGGCTCGTTGTCTGTGCCGTCCACAAATTTCTGGAGCACGAGAGTGGTGGTGGGATCATTCTCAAAATCCAGATGGTTTCCGCCGCCGCTGCCAGAACCGCCGCCTGTGCTGCCAGAACCGCTGGAGCTGCCGCCGCTGGTGATGCTGTTTCCAGCGCCACTTTTGACGATGATGGTCTGCGGCGTCGAATTAAGGACATATCCTGCGGGCACCCGGGTCTCCACCACCACAACGGTGGAATTGGGAATGAGGCCCGTCACAGTCACCGTCCCATCCTTCCCTGTGGTATACCGGCCAATGATATTCCCATTGCCGTCCTTTACCGTGAACTCCGTACCGGGGACAGGTTTTCCGGTGACAGAGTCCAGCTTCCGAATCGTCAGGCTGCACAGGGGATCGTTGTAAAAGTAGAGGGTCTGTGTGTCGTCCGGCTTCACCACAACCGTCTGGGTCCGGTTGGCCTCATGGATGATGAATCCGTCAATGGTCTCCACCTCCGTGACCACCAGAGAGCCTACCACGCCCTTGAGCACGATCTGGCCCGCAATATCTGTATAATAGAGACCGTTGCTGGAGACATTCCCGTTCTCATCCGGCAGGAATGTCCCGTCTGTGGTGGTGATCCTGAAGGTCACGCCCTCCAGCGGGGTTTTCTTGTCCGCAGAGCTGCGCTTGTTGATGATAAGGCTGCCCGCATGGGCATTCTCGAAGATTAGGCTGTTGGCCACGCCCTGCTTGATCTTGATGGTCTTGGGGGTGATATCCCGGATGAATCCGTCCGGCGCTTTCTCCTCGGTTACAATCAGGATTTGTCCGGGCTGGAGGCCGGTGATCGTGATGAGGCCATTGCGGTCACTGGTGTATCTGCCGTTGTTGGTGCCAATGGCCGCGCCGTCTTCATCGGTGACATGGAACACCGCGCCGGGCAGCGGGGTCTTATCGGTGCTCTGCTTCAGGATGGTCAGGGAGCAGTCCCGCTTATTCCAGAAGGTGAGCTCCTGGACCTCGCCGCCCTTAATCAGGATATCCTGGGGTGTGCCGTCCAGCACGAATCCATCTACTGTCTTGATTTCCCGTGCGGTAACGGTAGTACCCGGCTCCAGGCCGTCCAGCACGATTTCGCCCGCGTGATCTGTATAATAAACGCCATCGTCAGGGCCTACCGCCGCGCCGCTGCCGTCCACCACCTTGAAGGCGACACCGGACAGGGGCTCATTCTCTGTGCCCTCGACGTACTTATGGATAATGAGCGTGGTGCCGGGCTGATTGTCGAAAATCAGGCTGTTGGCCACGCCGGGGCGCACCACAATATTCTGCGGCGTCTCATCCAAAATGAATCCTGTGGGAGCACGGCATTCAGACACCACGATGGTGGCGTTGGGCTCCAGACCAGTGACCGTCACGGTCCCATCGCTCCCGGTGATGTACCGGCCATTGTTGGGGCCCACCGCTTTGCCCTCACTGTCCCGGACCAGGAACTCCGCGCCTTTCAGGGGCTTCTTGGTAACGGCATCCCGCTTGAGGATGGTGAGGGTGCAGAGGGGATCGTCATAGAACCGGAGGGTCTGGGTGTCCCCGGCATTGACAACGACAGTCTGGGGCGTGGGGTCCTTGCGGTAAAAATCGGGCGCTTTTTCCTCTGCCACCACGAATGTTCCAGGCTTTACCTTGGAGAGTACGATCTGGCCGTTCACATCGGTGGTGTAGAGGCCGTTGGAGCTGGTCATGCCCTCATCGTCCGGCACCAGCTCGCCGTTGGCGTTGGTGATACGGAACTGCGCTCCCGCCAACGGCTGCTTGGTCACGCTGTCATATTTCTCCACAATCAGGGAGCCCTTGGGGGTGTTGGTGATAATGACCGTCTGTGTATCCCCGTTGGAGCCGATGACCACGTTGGTGCTGGGGGCGTCCATCACGTAGCCTGACGGCGCACGTACCTCAGTCAATACCAGCGCCCCCGGCGCGAGATTGGATACCCTGATTTCGCCGTTGGAATCGGTGGTAAAAATACCGTTTTGGGTGAGCGTGCTGCTGCCGATCACGCCGTCCAGACCTACCTCGCAGCCGGCGGCGGTGGTGATGCGGAACTGTGCGCCGGGCAGGGGCTGGCCGGTGATGCTGTCCCGTTTCTGGATAATCAGGGAACCCTTCGGCTGATTTTTGAAGGTCAGGCTGACCGTCCGGCCCTCCTTGACCTGGACAGTCTGTGACTGGCTGTCCAGAATGAATCCGTCTGGAGCCCGGGTCTCAGTGACCACTACGCTTTTTCCCGGCTTCAGACCAGGAATACGGATTTCTCCGTTTTCGTCCGAACGGTAAACGCCGTTGCTGTCGCCTATGAGTGTGCCGTCCGCGTATGTCACCTTGAACTCAGCGTCCTGGAGTGTGATGCTGGGGTTCACGGAGCAGACCTTCCGGATCAGAAGGATGCCGTCCGGGGAATTGGTGAAGCGGACGGTAACAACGCTCTGCTCCCCGCTGTCCGCCAGGAAGATGGTCTCAGAGGATTGGATGATATTGTACCCGTCCGCAGGGTCCACCTCTTCGCAGATATACGTCCCCGGCTGGAGGCCGGTCCATATGGCGGTCCCATTTTTCCCCGTCACCTTCTGGCCGATGGCGGTGCCGCCAGTGCCGGAGGTCCCGCCCAGATATTTCAGCTGGAAGGTGCAGCCGGGCAGGGCCTCCCCGGTGACGCTGTCGTACTTCTCCACAATAATCGCATGGAGCGGCACATTCTCAAAGGTCAGGACCTTGCTCTCGCCGCCCTTCACATAGAACTCCTGTGTAGCGGGTTCCTTGATGGAGAAACCTGCCGCCGGCTCCAGTTCGGTCACCTTGTACCATCCGTCCCGGAGCAGGTCCAGCACGAACTGGCCGTTTTCATCGGAGTAGTGGATGCCCAGGTCATTGAGCTCGCCGGTAGTGGTATTGTTGGAGCCGTACCAAACCTGGAACTTGGCCCCCTTGATGGGGCTGCCGGTGATGCTGTCGATTTTGTTCACCGTCAGGGTGGGCTTTTTGTGGTTCTTAAAGTATACCGTATGGTCCCGATTGGGATACAGCGTGACAAGCTGCGCCGGAGCATCCTTCAGCCAAGGGGCGGGGACGGACTTTTCGGAAATCTCGTACACGCCGGGCAGGAGGTTGTCCAGCCTGGCTTTGCCGGTACTGTCCGTCCGGATTTCATCCACGGAATGTCCGTCCGCTGCCCGGACCGTGAATACGGTCTCCGGTACCGGCTCCCCGGTGTCCGCATCGTGCTTGTAGACAATGAGGTTTGGCCGCTTCTGGTTCTCGATGCAGATTTCAGACGTTTTGCCGGGGAACAGCTCCACATGGTACTCCCGCAGATCCAGGATGTGGTCCGATACAGTATCCGTTTCCCGCACGGAGTACACGCCGGGCTCCAGATCAGATATCAAAATCTCACCTGTGGCTGTTGTGATACGGTCCAGGTATCTGGTGCCGTCCTCAATTTTGGCGATCCGGAAATGGACCCCGCCCAGGGGAGAGCCATCCGAGCTGCGCTTGACAATGCGGATGGAGGGCTTGATGGAATTGGTAAACACGAACTGGGCCGTATCGTTCCCCTTGAGCTCAATAATGCGCTGGGCGTCGTCTATGACATAGCCCGGGCAGGAGATTTCTGTTACGACGTATGCGCCGGGATTGAGCTTGCTGAGGTCAATGGTTCCGTCCTCCAGGGTGGTGAACTCCTGGGGGCCAAAGCTGCCGTCCACCGCCTCAATGGTGAACTTGGCGTTGGGGATGACCTTGGAGGGGTCCGCGCTGTCCACCTTGATAAGATGGATGCCGGGCTTTCTGTCGTTGAAAAAGATGAGCTGCTTGATGCCGTCCCCAGCGTGGAGCTCAATCTGCTGGGGCGTGGAATCCACAATATGGCTGTCATCCGCCTTGATTTCCTGGACCAGGTAGGTACCTGGCTGCAAGTTGGGAATCAAAATTTCGCCCAACTCCCCTGTGCGGTAGTCGTCCAGCAGCTCGCCGTCCCGCCAGATGCGGAAGGTGATGCCGGAGAGTGCCTTGTTGCTGCTGCTGTCGTACTTTTCAATGCGCAGGCCGGGCAGCTCCTTGTTGGTGAAGGTGACGGTGGAGGTCTGGCCGGTGACCACGGTAATGGTCTTGACGGTATCCGTATCCGCTTTCCAGCCCGGTATACCGGCGATCTCCTGCACCTCGTAGGCCCCTGGCTTCAGGTTGGTGAACTGTACCACGCCGCTGGGCTCGGTGAAGCCGGAGTAGGTCCTGCCGCTCTCGATGTGCTTGATCTGCACGTGGACGCCTGCCAGCTTCTCGCCTGTGTTGCTGATCTTCTCCACCCGCAGCTCGCCGTAGGGATCATTGTCAAAGGTGACCTCCGCAGTCTCCCCCTCTCGGACGGTGATATTCTGAGCGGGATGGGCGCTGAGCAGGTGGTCCTTGGGGGGAATTTTCTCAATGACGGTATAATTCCCAGGCTCCACATTGGGAATGATGATCTCGCCATTGACCGTGGAGAGCTTCCCAATAGTATCGCCGCTGGGGGAGACCACTTCAAAAATCGCGCCGTCCAGCAGCTCCAAAGTGCCCGTCTCCCGCTTGATGATCCGCAGTATGCCGGGCTCCGGCTCCGGCTCTCCAGGCTCTCCAGGTTCGCCGGGTTCTCCAGGTTCACCGGGCTCTCCAGGCTCTCCAGGTTCGCCGGGTTCACCGGGCTCTCCAGGCTCTCCGTCAAAGGGGATGATGATATCCAGATCCATGGGTTTCCGGGGATCGGTGTCAACCATGTAGTTCTGAATATTACCGTACTGATCTGTTTCTGCGCAGCTGGCGTAGAAGATGGCGAACTCATGGACAATAGCATCCAGGGAGAGCTGGATACTGCTGGTCTCATCTGTCACAGCATCCTTGGGGATAAGGATAGTAAACTCTCCAGAGAAGCCGCTGCCAGTAGACTCGGTGGCAAAAATGCCGGTAATGTCATTGCCGCTCTTGCCCACGATGCGGGTGCCCTCGGGGACAGAACCGGGGTCCGAAAAGGAGATGTTGATAACGCCGCCGTCCACCCAGGTCTCACTCTCCACGGTATAGACCTGCTGGAGGTACTCCTTGCCGTCCACTGTGGCGGGGTAGGGCTTATCCTGGTCAGGGGCGGCGGTGATACGTGGGGCCTTGATGGTATTCCAGTACATGCCGGTCTGGTAGATATCCTTTGCGGCTGCCAGTACCCGCTGGGCCGCAGCCTGATCCGCGCTGGGGTTGATGGTGAGATTGGATATATCCCAGTTGTCCAGCAGGTAGCACCACAGGGCCATTTTGGTGGCGTAGTAGCCCTCATCTACACTGGAGAGGCCCAGATCCTCCAGGGACTTATGCGGATAGCCGGAGGCCACGATGCCGAACACCTTGGGATCGTTGGCTTTCTGGTCTGCCATGTACTTGATGCTGGTACCTGCGGGCACCGTCTGGGGCACGCCCGCCGTGTTGGGGTTCACGCAGTACGCTGGTATCTGCCGGATGGAGCCGTCATCGCTTCTATAATTATAATAAGTGTAGGTCTGCTCCCGGACTCTGCCATTGATGGATAGATAGGACACCTTCCTGCCGTTATGGAAGATGTTCACCTCGCCCAGCGCCTCATCCTCGTTAGAAGCGGCCAAGGCGGTGGCTGGGAACATGCCCAGCACTGTCACCAGCGTCAGAAGCAACGCGATTAGCCGTCGTTTCATATGGTTCCTCCTCATAGTTTTGTAAAAAAGGGCACACACCCTGAAACAGGGTGTGTGCGCCGCTTTCCGAGCAAATATGTTCTTAATAGAGCTTATATTCCGTTCTCTGGAATATGCCATTGCTGTAGACGTCCCAGACGTCCAGGTAGTATTCTCCGCCAGGAGATGAATGGAGGCTTTCGGTCACCTGATCCTCCCTCCAGGGCCAGAAGCCGGGGATAGATTTGCCCTCCGGCATCCCGTAGTGGAGGTGAATCCAGGGGGTGCCGTCTCCGCGGAGCCTGGGTTTGCCGCCCTGCATAATCCAGTCGTCCTCGCCCATGGCGTTATACAGGGTATACATCATCCGGCGGATTTCGTACAGGTTGCGCACAAAGATGTCATCTCCGGCTTCATCATGAAATCTGCGCACCTCGGCTCTGGGCAGATCTGGCTGATGGAACTGTGACCAATCGCAGGTGGGCTCTGGCAGAGGCCCCACCGGACCATCCGCGAAGTAGTTCTTATCGTACCGGCTCACATCTGTGATGGTGTAGTTGGTACCGTCGTCACATCGGATCACATCGCCCGCCTGGGGTGTGTAGAGGGAGCCGTCCTGGGGCACGTTGATGCTGCCGTCCGCATTCCTGCTGAGTGCGCCTGGGGTGGTCTGAGTATCCGCCTGGTCTGTCACCTCCTCCGTGTAGGGCTTGTCCGGCTCAATGCGGACGCTGCGGGTGGCTGCGTCATAGGTGACGCCGAAGCCCACCGCCTGTCCAATATCCCGGAGCTTGACATAGTTGCTGCCGTTGATGCTGTACGCCTCCAACTGGATGCGCTGGTCATCCAGGTAGAAGGTCTGGCTGCTGGGGGTGGCGGTGAGGCGGGCCACCGCGCTTGCCGCCGGGCCGCTGAGAAGCACGCCGGCCACGATGCCTGCCACGATCAGGACGGTTTCTTTCATTTTCTTCATATGTTCCTCCATTTCTATTCCGCAGCACATGTCCTGAAACTTTTGCAGACTGCACAGAAGAAACCGCACCTCTGGCGCTGCCGCTCATTCCCAAGGTTTTGACAGAAGCTGCGCGCCGCCTCTGCCGCTGGATAGGAAGTGCCGATAAACACCCTGACAATGCCGGTTTCTCTGCAAAAAGTTTTCCTGAATCCACCATAATACAGAAATCCGATATTGTCAAAGGTTTATTTTATTTCCTCACGCCGAAAAAACGATCTCACCTCCATTTGTTCCAGGATTTCCTCATTTTGACCCGTATCACCTCCTTTTTGACCCGATGTTCACAAAAACTTCTTATCCTGCCGCCTCTACCGCCTGGACGCAGATACGGCTCTCCGGATGGTCTGCCAGACAGGTAGTGATGGTGATACGATTGTCGGGGGTGGACTGCAAATAGCTCCAGTCCTCATTGTCAATCTGGCCCACGTAAGTTACCTGATATGTCCTTGTACCAAGAACCGTGGTGTAGGTGATGACGGCCCCATACTCCAGATCCTTGATGGAGCCAATCACATATTTGCTGCCCCGGTTGTGGCCGCAGACCCCTACGTTGCCATCCCAGGCGGAGGTGGAGCTGTAGTGCCCCAGGCCCTTCTTCATGCTCTCGTTGGTCTCACCCTCCCACAGCCTCATGGAGATGCCGAGGGACGGAATTTCCACCGTACCGATGCTGCCATCCTCCCGGATCAGGCCATCCACGCTGGTATAGGCTGCCTGCTGGTACTGATAGCCGGCGGTACTCGCCCCCAGGCCCGGGGCGGAGAATAGATCCGGGAAGGCGGCGCTTGCCAGGCCGCTGCTCTCAGTAAAACCATAGCCGCCCTCGCCGCCATCCCAGACAGCAACCTCTGCGTGGAGACCAGGCAGCATGGACTTCTCCATAATGCCGGTCTGGGTGGTGCTGAACAGGCCGTACTCCAGCTCCGGCGCTTGGAAATCAACGACATTGGGTCCGCCGTAGTTGTACTGTGAGCCGTAAATATCCTCATAAGACGTATCTCCATAGTAATCCTGGGGTGCGTCCGTGTTAAAGGAGTAGTCTGCCGCCAGCGCGGTAGAGGCCAGAGAGACGGTCAGCACAGCCGTCAAAGCTGCGCTGCAAAGCCGCTTCATCCATTTCATCTGATTTCGCCCTCGCTTTCATCATGTTCTCCATCGTCATCCGCAGTATGGAGCCGGTGCGCCCTCCTGCGGAGAAGGAAGATCAGCAGCAGCGCCGCCAACACGACAGCCGCCCCGATTGCAGCGCAGACGAACGCCCTGCTATGGTCAGACACCGCCGCCGCGGGGGATGCAGGGGCCTGCCCTGCTGGTTCATCGGAGGCTGCCGCCGCTTCTGTGCCGATGTATGTCACACGGTAGGTAACGCTCTCTACATCATCACGGGAGATCTCCCCAACGTAGTTCGCTGTGGTGATATAACCCGTGGCGGCCTGATAGTAGGTCTTGCCGGAATACTTGGCAACCGCCTGATAGGAGCAGGGGGCCAGGGACTCCCCCACCACGTCTGTGCCGGTGATCTGCCAGTCCACGCTGGAAAGGCTCAGCGTTACGCCATCTTTGACCGTGGTGGCGGGGACGTAGGACATGTCGTTGCGGTCCACCGGGCCGATGGTCTTGGTGGCGGAGATAGTGCGGCTCCGGGTGGTGTAGCCGGAAGCCTCGGTGCGGATGCTGGTGTGGTCCAGGGACAGTGTGCCGGCATACGCGCCGTCATCGTACTCCATGGTGGGGGCCAGCTGCGCCAGAATGTCGGAAAGCTCCTTTGTGCCGGTCTCCAGCGTCACCGTCTCCGTATGGCTGTCCTTGTCCGACACATGGTTCTCCGCTTTTACAATATCCGCAAATGTGTAGACATAGCCTTCCAGTTGGAAGGGTTCCTCAATGAGGGCCTGGGGATCGCCGCCGGGAGGGAGGGTGTAGGTCTTGATGAGCTGCTGGCTGCCGTTGAGGTTCTGCACCACGGTATCCGTGGGTACCTCCATGGCAAAGGCGCTGACCGACAGAGCCAGCGCCACCAGCAGCGACAGGAACAGCCTTTTCATACCTGCCTCACCCGGCCTTTCCAAAAGAACACCGCGCAGGCCAGCGCTGACACGGTTGCCAGAATGACGGCAATAGAAATTTTCTGTTTCATTGTGGTTCCTCCTCTTTGATTGTATATTCTACCGCGAGCTCCGGGTGGGCCCGGAACTCCGCCAGTATACGAAGGGACTGTTCCAGAGCCCGCATGGTATCTCTGGACTGTTTCTTTACAAAGCCGTGCAGCAGCAGGACCTCCCCTCCAGGGAGAATGGTAAAGATAATACGGACGACAATCCCGCTCTTCTCCCGGACTTCATAGAGGGCCCGGTACCGCTCCAGGGTAAAATGCTTGTAGTGGGGCTCCCGCAGGACGGAGGGGGGCATCCGGGGGAGAGGAATGATCTGCCGCAGCAGCTTCTCCCGCAGCTTGGGCTCCAGGCCCTCAATAAAGAAAGCTGCCTGGGCGGGTTTGCCCGGCGGCTGATAGATGGATATGCCTTTCACGATAGTACATCCTCCCTTGTTTCATTTTTCAGCTGCCGCAGATGAGACAAAAAACCGTCCGCAAACAGCTCGGCAAATTCCGGCTGGCCGCTGACCCACCACACGGGGTCCGGCAAGTCCCGGAACATACCGTCGTATTGCAGGCAGATAAGCAGGAACTTTTGCTTGGGGTCCGCATTCTCCGCAGTGTCGAATATCTGGGCCAGCAGCTCCCGGACGTCTGTGTAGTCCTGGTAGTAGTCGCAGAGGTCATCATAGAATTGGCCGGCGAAGATTGTGCTGAACACGGCCAGCACGTCGCGGTCCGGCTTGTCCTCCGCTGTGACCAGCCCCATCCGCCGCAGCCGCTCTATGGCGGTGTCGTCGAATGGGCTGTGGGGACGCTGGTATAGCTCTTGCATGGATATCACCTCCAGGATATAAAAATCCCGACGCCGCTGATGCGGCGCCGGTTCAGTTTGGCGTTGTTGACAAAATAACATCCGGTAATTATAATATAATTATGGATGGAATAAAATTTGAGTGGGACTCAAAGAAAAACGAGATCAACAAAGAAAAGCATCACGTTTCATTTGAAGAGGCCCAGACCGTTTTCTACGATGATGAGGCAAAAGTAATTGATGACCCGGAACACTCGTGGGAGGAGGATCGTTTCATTATTCTAGGATTTAGCAAAAAGGCGAATTTGCTTGTGGTTTGCCATTGCTATAGGGCGTCCGAAACCGTTATCAGGATCATTTCTGCCAGGAAAGCAACCAAGAATGAGAGTGCGCAATACTTTAGCTAGGGGGTGATGCAATGAGAGAAGAATACGATTTTACCAACGCACGAAAAAATCCCTATACGCAAAAGCTGAAAAAGCAGATAACCATCAATATTGACAGCGATACCATTCAGTTTTTCAAAAATATGGCCAATTCGTCTGGAATCCCCTACCAAACGCTTATTAACCTATATCTTTCGGATTGCGCCGCAAACAACCGGCAGCTCCATATTAGTTGGAATTGAGCTGGCAGTACAGGATCGCTTGTGGTGGTAAACTGTCGTGTCAGCCACAATGACAATGGAACCGTGAGAGCTGCAAAGGGAATGGAGCATTTCCGGTTGTTTTCTGAATCCGGAAGGGGCTGCGAACGTCGCAGCCCCTTCTGGATTCGTATTCACCCCACTCGTTCCCGCAGGAACTCCAGGAACAGCTTTTCAAGCTCTTTGTCGCTGCCTAGCTTGTCCAGGTACGGGGCAAACTGCCTGCGCTCAAAGGAGATTTTCTTTGGCGGGGCAGCAAGCCGCCTGTATGCCGCGTCTCTGGCCTCCCGCCAAGCCTCAAAAATATCCTGTTTTCCTGCGGTGGGCGGCGGGCAGCGCCGGACAATATGCTGCATCGCTGCCTTGTTGACCTGGTATCCTTCAATGCTGCATATCTCTACAAATGCCAGTTGAGATTGAGTATCGTAGTCTGCTATGATATCCGCACAGGCCAGGTTCAACTGCTTGGGATTACTCTCCAGAATGTTAGACAATTCCGGTATGAGCTGTGTCAGTTTGACCGCTTTGCGGATTTCATATTCCGTGACGCCGAAAAACTCTGCTACCAACTGTCTGGCATTATACCTTTGGCGATTTTCGCCAAAGGTGGAGTGATTGTCGGTGTCAGCAGACCTTTGGCGAGAATCGCCAAAGGTCTGCTCCTGTACCGCAGCATTACGTTGACCGTTTCTATTTTTCGCGTCCAGCAATGCCCGGTATGCCTTTCCACGCTCAATGATACTCAGTTCCTGCCGCTGGATTAGATTGGTTGATGTAGCGATCACAATAGCCCGAGCGTCATCCGCCTCCACTACTTCTGCCGGGATTTCTGACCATCCTGCCAGTTTTGCAGCATTAGCGCGGTTGTGTCCGGCGAGGATTTCGTATACATCGTTATATGCCGGACGCACGATGATGCGGACCATAAGTCCTTCTTCGCTGATTTGTTCAGCAAATGCCTCCAGCTTGGATGGTGGATAAGGCTTAAAGCCTATATCCGCTGTGAAGAACGGCACCAGCCTATCCAGAGGTACCTCACAGATTGAGGATGACCTGGCTAAGGGAGCCTCACGAAAGATTTTCTGGTAAGCGTCATTACTGACCTGTAATTCCGATGCCTGCTGCGTAGCGGCCATTCGCTGTTTCAGGAGATGATTCATATTTCCCCTAGCCAAGCCGCAGCACCTCCTCCGCAAGACTGCGGTAGGATTCTGCGGCAGCATTCTTGGGGGCGTGTTCAAAAATGCTCCGTCCCGCAGCGGGACACTCTGCTACCTTAATAGAGTATTCGATTGGCCGCTCGAACACATGGAATGCACCGCCGTAGACTTCCCCTACGCTTTCTCTAACGCTCTGACAGAGTTGAGGGCGGGATTGATACATAGTCAGCAGAATACCAGCAATTTTCAGGTTTGGATTGAAACGGGATTGAACGGAACGTACCATGTCCAACACATTCGGAATACCTTCACTGGCCAGAAAATGGGCCTGAACCGGAATGATGCAGTAGTCGGAGGCTG
Source organism: uncultured Clostridia bacterium (assembly GCA_947365965.1). GTDB lineage: Bacteria > Bacillota > Clostridia > Oscillospirales > Oscillospiraceae > Pelethomonas. The sequence goes on along the minus strand of CANAZG010000038.1, from coordinate 954 downwards.
CCAGGGCGTTAATTGTAAGCAATTCATGTTGTAATCCACAGTCAATGATGATATAATCATAATCGCTGGTCACAGACAGCAGGAGCTCACTCATTACTTTCTCGCAGTACCGTTCGGAATTGCCAACTGCGTTATATTGTGAGAGCTGCATAACCTGGAGACGTGCCGCTGCATCCGCAAGACGCCTGTTAGCGGGAATAAGGTCAAGGCCGTCTTTAATCTGTAATAGGGTTCGCTGCATATGTATCGCGATATCCTCCGGATAGTCGATAGCCGCCAGCAGCAAGTTCGCAAGCGTATATTTCTGCTCAGCAGGGGTAAGCCCAACAGCGGCGGTTAGATTTCCTTGATGATCGTTATCCACCAGTAACACCTTTTTTCCTGCGGAATGTAAGGCCGACGCCAAGTTCAGCGCACTTGTGGTCTTTCCAACGCCGCCTTTTTTATTTGTTAATGAAATAATATTTCTGAATACACTCATATGTTCCTCCAAAGTTATGATATATCTATGTCATCAACGAATGCAGTTCAAATATATACAAAATATTCGTATAAAGTATCACAACTAAGTGTATGAGAAAATAGAATCCCTAACATATCTTCTGTATCTCAAGGAGCAGATAAACCTCTATATTTGGTGGGGTACTTTGCGCTTTAGCAGGCACATTGCTAAAACTGTTGTAAATCAGAGACAATGAAAACCCGCAAACGCTTGTGCGCAAGCGGTTAGCGGGTTTTTAGGTAGAATCCTTCACACGCAGGAGGTCACTGGTTCGAGTCCAGCAGTCTCCACCATGAAAATCCCTTGGAACCGCAAGGTTTTGAGGGATTTTTTTCTTACTTTTGAGGGGTGTTTTCCCTTATTTTTCCCTTATGGCGGTTTTCCCTTACCCAGCGGAAACGCCCCGGATAAAGTTCTCCATCCGTTCAGCACTTTCCCGCTTCATCTGATCG
>CANAZG010000037.1 GCA_947365965.1 uncultured Clostridia bacterium | reverse complement strand
TCCTCAAACTCAAAAACTACCGCCGCTTTGCCACCAGATATGAGAAGAAAGCTCTCTATTTCCGGGTTGTTGTCTGTCTTGCCTGTATCCTTGTCTCGTTACTTTGATGGTTTTAAAACAGACTCTAGGCAGAAAATAATTGCCCTCCTGATAATAGGTGCCACCCATTTGCTCAAAAAATGATTTTCCATGATGTGGTCCTCCGATATATCAAATTTTCCCTGCAATTCAATCATTCTTGGCTGACTTTACAAAAATGTTGGGAGGAACTTCCTTACGAAGTTCCTCCCAACGGCGAGGTTTTTGACATGGGAACAAAAGATCAGATGAACACAGGCTAGTGGGCGGCCGTATTCACCACCACGGTGCTGGAGTCGCCCAGCCGGGCCTGCTCCAGCACGGCCTTTGCCAGCAGCTGGAAGCTGCCGTGGGAGGAGGAAGCACCGCTGATCGCGTCAATGTTCCCTGCACCCTGGCCCTCCAGGAGCTGGTTGGCGTAGTAGCGGGTGTACTCGTTGGGGTAGGTGCCCGTGACGTGGAGCATGTTCTGCATGTAGGCGTTGTCCCAGCTCTTGATAAAGCCGCTGGCATTCTCCGCGTTGTACTCCACCGAGACGATGCTGCCGCCCTTGACCATGATGGTGATATACTCCTTCCAGCCGTGGCTGAATTCGGCCGCCTGGGCAGTGTAGTAGCCGTCCTGAAGGCCCCCGCCGCCGCAGGCCGTCAGTGCCGGCGCAATCAGCAGCAGGCTCAGGAGCAAGGCAAGGATCCGTTTCATCGGTCTCCCTCCTCCTTCAACACAAATTTCTGCACCTGGGACTGGAGGGCCTCGGCCTCCTTTGTCAGCATGGCGCTGGACTGCTCCGTCTCACCCGCGTTCTGCAGGTTCCGCTCCGCGATGGAGGAGATGGACGCAATGCGCTCCTCCATGACGGACAGGGCGCTCTTCTGGCCCTGGACCGCGGACACCAGCTGGTCGGAGATCGAGCTGATCTGGGTGGAGACGTCGGAAATGGCCCGGAGGGAATCGGCGGTGTCGGCGGTGAGCTCCACGCCGGTCTGGATGATGGCTCTGGTGTTGCTGACGATCTCCGTGGCGTTCTGCGCCGCCCCGGCGCTCTTGGCCGCCAGCTGCTTGACCTCGTCGGCCACCACCGCGAAGCCCTTTCCGGCGGCGCCGGCGCGGGCGGCCTCCACAGAGGCGTTGAGGGCCAGGAGGTTGGTCTGGAAGGCGATATCCTCGATGGCCTTGGCGATCTTCGTGATCTGCTGGGTGTTGGCGCTGATGTTGTCCATAGCGGAGGAGAGGTCGGACATCTGGGTATTGGCGTCCTGAATGCGGCGGGTGATCTCCTCTGTCTGGGCCCGGGTCTGGCTGCTGCTGTCCGACACGCTGGCCAGCCGCTCCTTCACCCTGCCCACCTCCATGACCAGGGCCTCCGTGGACTGGGTCTGCTCCATAGAGGCGTGGTGAAGCTGGACGGACTGTCCGCTCAGACCCTCCGCCATGCCGGTGAGCCGGGCAGCGGCGGCGCGGATTCCGGAGAGTGTCTCGTTCATGGACTGGGTAATGGTTTGCAGGCTGCCCTGGATGAGGACAAAGTCGCCCTTGTAGTCCATCTGGGGCCCGGTGCGCAGGTTGCCCCTGGCCACCTGGGTCAGCACCTCCTGGATATCCGATATGTATCGGTTGACGCTCTCCACAGTGGTTTTGAGGGTCTGGGTCATCACCTCCAGCTCATCCTGGGAGTGGACGGGGATCACCTCCGTGTGCAGATCGCCGCCGGAGAGGGCCACCATCCGGGCCGTCACGCTCTTCACCGGCCGGGAGATGGAGCGGGCCAGACGGAGGACCAGATAGATGGACAGGGCCAGCCCCGCCAGGGTGGACAGGATGGCCACCAGCATGGCGGCGTTGATAATGTGGTCATAGTCCGACTTGGGGATCTGTATAACCAAGGACCACTGAGTGCCCCGGATGGGGGAGAAGGCCACCAGCATCTGCTCCCCACCCATGGGGAACTCTGCTGCGCCGGTCTCGCCGGTGGTCACCCGGCTTACGGCGTCGCTGTTGCCGCCGCTGAGGCCGGAGAGGGTGGTCCGATTCAGGGCCAGGGACTGGTCCGGGTGGCCGGTGACGGTCCCCTGCCGGTCCACCATGTAGGCCATACCCTCCCGGCCCAGGTTGATGCTGCTGATGACATCGTTGAGGGCGTCGTATTTGTATACGCCCACCACATACAGCGCCGTCTCTCCATTCTCCTTCACCGGCATACCCATGGTAATGCCCAGCTTGCCCTGGTAGATGGTGGAGGCGCTGGTGGTGAGGTTGTCAGTCTCCCGCAGGAGGGCGAGGAAATCGCCGTCCAGACGTTCCGGCGCACCGGCGATGCCCTGAAGGAGCAGACCCTCCAGATCATACAGAGCGATGGAGTAGAACTCATAAATCTCCGCAGATTCCTCCAGCACCGCCGTCCGGCTGGCGCGGGTTGCCGCCTGGTCCGGCTGGGCTGTCTGACCGTCCTCCGCAGGGGCGGTGGCCGCGTCCATGCGAGGATCACCTGCGATGGTCATCATCCGGTCCGCCAGCATATGGATGCTGGCCTCCACCGTCTTGGCCGACTGCCGGGCCATGGGCTGAAGACTGTCAAGCAGAATGTTGTTTGCAAGTGACTGCAAGGCCAGGGACATAATCACACAGCATATGACCACCAATATCAGGATGTTCACCGTTGTGTTCCTCACGATCCTTCTGTCCAGGCTTCGCTTGATCTCCTGGGCGGGACGGGAGGCCGCTTGCTTTCCTGCCACGTTCCTCTCTCTCCTTTTCTTCAATTTTTATTCATCAAGGGATGTTCTGCCCGCTGGCAGCTGACCACGGGCAGAACAAGGGCCTGTCAATCCTCCGGCAGATGAGCGGCAAAGCCGGCGGATGATAGGCTTTGGGCATACTATACCACAGACTTTCTGGAAATGGAAGCCTGATTTTCCCAGATTTTTTCTGAGTTTTTGCCAATGAAAAAGATATGAAAGCAAAGGAATCATACCCAAAGCGCAGGAGCGCGGATGTGGATGTCAGGACCTGCCTGGAAAATGGGGATATGAAAGAAATCAGCAGGAGCGGAGCCTTTCTCTACCCATTCACCACACCGATCTGGCACATGCGCATGGCGTCCAAGGCGTTGCGGTGGCTGTCCGGGTTGACCCCGGCGCAGCAGGCTGCGTCCACGGTGATCGGCACCTCGGGCAGAAACGCCTTGAGGACCAGGGCGTTGGAGATGACGCAGATGTCCGTACACAGCCCGATGAGCACGATCTCCTCAATCGGCTCCTCCTTCCGCCGCTGGACCAGCACCTCCGCCAAATCCCGGCTGCCGAAGGTGGCCTTGGTCAGATACAGCACGCTCTCGTTGCGCCCGGCACCCTCGGTCAGTGCGGCGCGTACAGAGCTCTCGATTTTCCACCCCTCCGTGCCCTGGATGCAGTGCACCACCGGCAGAATACGGCCCTCCTGGGTCTCCATGTAGTTGGGGAAGTGGGTGTCCTGGGTGGCGTAGACCGGGCCGCCGGTCCAGGAGCGGATCTTCTCCACCACCCTGGGAACGGCAGCCTCCGCCTCCGGCGTGCCCAGGGAGCCGGTGATAAAGTCGTTCTGCATGTCAATAACCACTAAAATCTTCATAGTACCTCCTATGGCGCGTGCGTTTTTCCGTCTGGCCGGTCTGTCCCGTCTGACAGTCCCCGGAAGCAGGCCGTTTTTACTTATAGTACAGCCGCTGCCGCTCGTATTTGGCCTCGCAGCTCACGTGCATCCCCAGCCTGCGGTAGAGCTTCTCATCCACATCGCTGAGCACCACCGTAAAGTGGGCCCCGCAGCCCTTCAGCCCCGGCAGCTGCCGCTGAGCCAGGGCGGCAATGGGGTTGGTCAGGGCGCTGACGCACAGGGCGATGAGCACCTCGTCGCTGTGGAGCCGTGGGTTCTTGTGGCCCAGGCTCTCCGTCTTCAGCCGGCAGATGGGTTCCAGCACCTGATTGGAGATGAGATCCAGCTCCTCGTCAATGCCCCCCAGGGCCTTCAGCGCGTTAAGCAGCAGCGCCGCCGAGGCCCCCAGCAGGGAGCTCGTCTTGCCCGTGATGACCCGGCCGTCCGGCAGGACCATAGCCCCGGCGGGGGCGCCGGTTGTCTCCTCCTTTTTCAGGGAGGCGGCAACTGCGGGGAAGATGGCCGCCGTCACCTCCGCACGCTTCATCAGCAGCTCCAGCTTGTACACCACGTCCTTGTCCACGGTGCCCCGCAGACGGCCGTTGAGCGCGGTATAGTACCGGCGCAGAATCTCCATATGGGACGCATCCCGGCAGACCTCGTCGTCCACAATGCAGCTGCCCACCATGTTCACGCCCATGTCTGTGGGGGACTTGTAGGGGCACTGGCCCAGGATGGACTCGAAGATGGTCCGCAGCACGGGGAACACCTCCACGTCCCGGTTGTAGTTGACCGTGGTGACGCCGTAGGCCTCCAGGTGGAAGGGGTCGATCATGTTCACGTCGTTGAGATCCGCCGTGGCCGCCTCATAGGCCAGGTTTACCGGGTGCTTCAGGGGCAGATCCCACACCGGGAAGGTCTCAAACTTGGCATAGCCCGCTGTTTTTCCCCGGCGGTTCTCGTGATAGAGCTGGCTGAGGCAGGTGGCCATTTTGCCGCTGCCGGGGCCGGGGGCGGTGACCACCACCAGGGGGCGGCTGGTCTCAATGTAGTCGTTGCGGCCGTAGCCCTCCTCGCTGACAATGCGCTCCACGTTGTGGGGGTAGCCGGCAATGGGGTAGTGGCGGAAGGTGCGCACCCCCAGGGCGTCCAGCCGCTTAAGGAAGGCGTCGGCGGCGGGCTGGCCGCTGTACTGGGTCACCACCACGCTGCCCACGTACAGGTCCATGCCCCGGAACACGTCGATCAGGCGCAGCACGTCCTCCTCGTAGGGGATGCCCAGATCCCCCCGGACTTTATTCCTCTCGATGTCCCCGGCGCAGATGGTTACGACGATCTCCGCGTCGTCTCTGAGCTGCTGGAGCATCCGGATTTTGCTGTCCGGCGCAAAGCCGGGCAGCACCCGGGAGGCGTGGTAGTCGTCAAAGAGCTTGCCCCCGAACTCCAGGTACAGCTTCCCGCCGAACTGGCCGATGCGCTCCCGGATACGGGAGGACTGGGTCTCGATGTACTTCTGGTTGTCAAATCCAATCTTCTGCATGCTTCTCTCCCCCGCGCAAATGAATTTGTCCCCACCCGCATATCCTGCGGGAGGGACCTTATACAGTATACCGCGCTCCCGTGGGTTTAGCAAGAGCGGAGAGGAAAAAACACATCCGTTTAGAAAATGCCGCGCTTTCCTGCAAAAACGTGTTGACAAAGCTGGAATTGGCTGGTATACTAGACAAGCCGCTTTGAATGGGCTCGAAGTGCGCGTTTTTCGCGCCGCCTACGACAGCGCGCCCGTAAAGGAGCGCGGTCAGTGCTCCATAATAAAGGAAAGCGAGGTGCAAAAGGTATGCACGCAATCATCGTTACCGGCGGTAAGCAGTACAAGGTCGCTGAGGGCGACACCCTGTTTATCGAGAAGTTGCCCCAGGAGGCCGGCGATCAGGTGGTCTTTGACCAGGTTCTGGCGGTTCTGGACGGCGACAACGCCACCATCGGCACCCCCACCGTTTCCGGCGCCAAGGTGGAGGCCTCTGTGGTGAAAAACGGCAAGGGCAAGAAGATCCGCATCTTCAAGTACAATCCCAAGAAGGGCTACCGCAAGCGTCAGGGCCACCGTCAGCCCTATACCAAGGTTGAGATCAAGAAGATCAGCGCATAAGGCATGACGACGGTCACCTTCCACACCCAGGGGAGCCGCATCACCGGCTTTGACGCGGAGGGCCACAGCGGCTACGCTCAGGAGGGCGAGGACATTGTCTGCTCCGCTGTCACCAGCGCGGTGCGCCTTGTGGAGTGTGTGCTCAACGACGTGATGGGCCTGTGCGCGGCGGTCAAGGTCAACGAGGCCACCGCCCATATCTCCCTGCGTCTCCCCGGCTCCCTGAGCCAGACCGCCGAGAGCACCTGCCAGAACCTTCTGACAGGGATGATGGTCTACCTCACGGAGCTCCACGGCGAGTATCCCGACTTTATCGAAGTTCTGGAGGCCCAGTAGGACCTCTTCCCCGCGCAACCTTATAGAAAGGATGGCATTTTATCATGATGAACATTGGTTTGCAGTTCTTCGCCCACAAAAAGGGCGTTGGTTCCACCAAGAACGGCCGCGACAGCGAGAGCAAGCGCCTGGGACCCAAGCGCGCCGATGGCCAGCACGTCCTGGCGGGCAATATCCTCGTCCGTCAGCGCGGCACCCACATTCACCCCGGTGTCAACGTGGGCCGCGGCAGCGACGACACCCTGTTCGCCAAGGCCAACGGCGTTGTCCGCTTTGAGCGCCTGGGCCGGGACCGCAAGCAGGTCTCCGTCTACGAGGAGGCCTAATCCCCATAAAGCACCAGAGACGGGTTCCGCCCAGCCGGAGCCTGTCTTTTTTCATTCTGAGGAGGGACACTATGGAGGAACTGCGCAGATGCGCCTGGGCGGGCTCGGACCCGCTCTACATCGATTACCACGACAACGAGTGGGGCCGGCCGGTCCACGACGACCGGAAGCTCTTCGAGATGCTGATCCTGGAGGGGATGCAGGCCGGGCTCTCCTGGATCACAATCCTCAAAAAGCGGGAGGCCTTCCGCTCCGCCTTTGATAATTTCGATCCCGCTCAGGTGGCCCTCTATGGCCAGGAGAAGCTGGAGGCCCTCATGGACAATCGCGGTATCGTCCGCAACCGCCGAAAGCTCGCCGCCGCCGTGGACAACGCTCGGGCCTTTCTGGCTGTCCAGCGGCAGTACGGCAGCTTTGACGCCTTTATCTGGCAGTACGTGGACAACACGCCCATCCTCGGAAGTCCTGCCTCGGAATCGGACCTGCCCGCCTCCACGCCCCTGTCGGAGCAGATCAGCCGGGACCTGAAAAAGCTGGGCTTCCGCTTCGTAGGCCCCACCATCGTCTACGCCTTTATGCAGGCCGTAGGCATGGTGGACGACCACGTGGCGGGCTGCTTCTGCCACAGGGACAGCCGCCGCGCCGGGAGCGGCTGAGGCAAATTTCCTTGCATTTTCAGGTCCCATCGGATACAATATAGGAGAGAAAACACCGGGGGCGCGCCCCCTTGCCGCCCAGCGCGGCAAAGAAAGGACCCTCTATGGCTACTACCTTTATTGACAAGGCCCGCATCTCCGTAAAGGCCGGCGCGGGCGGAAACGGCTGCGTCTCCTTCCACCGGGAGAAGTATATCGCCGCCGGCGGCCCGGACGGCGGCGACGGCGGCAGCGGCGGCAGCATTATCCTCCAGGTGGACGACAACCTCTCCACGCTGATGGACTTCCGCTATAAGCGGAAATACGTGGCCGAGAACGGCGCGGACGGCACGGGCCAGCGCAAGAGCGGCAAGGACGGCAAGTCCCTGACCATTCGGGTCCCCCGGGGCACCCTGGTGCGGGACCTGGAGACCGGCGAGATCATTCAGGACATGTCCGGCGACGAGCCCTTTGTCCTGTGCCGGGGGGGCAAGGGGGGCTGGGGCAACACCCACTTCGCCACCCCCACCCGGCAGGCCCCCCGGTTTGCCAAGAGCGGTTTGCCCGGCGAGGCCCTGGAGGTGGTGCTGGAGCTGAAGCTGCTGGCGGACGTGGGCCTGGTGGGGTTCCCCAACGTGGGCAAGTCCACCCTCCTCAGCGTGGTCAGCCGGGCCAACCCCAAGATCGCCAACTACCACTTCACCACCCTCTACCCCAACCTGGGGGTGGTGTATGTGGACGACGGGGTCAGCTTCGTTATGGCGGATATCCCCGGCATCATCGAGGGGGCCAGCGAGGGGGCGGGCCTGGGCCACGACTTCTTGCGCCACATCGACCGCTGCCGCCTGCTGGTCCACGTGGTGGACGTGTCCGGCAGCGAGGGCCGGGACCCGGTGGCGGACTTTGACGCCATCAACGGGGAGCTTCTCCAGTACAGCCCGGAGCTGGCCCAGCGGCCCCAGATCGTGGCCGCCAACAAGACGGACATCATGGAGGATCCGGGTCTGCTGGAGGCCCTGCGGGACCACGTGGAGAAGCTGGGATACCCCCTGTTCACCCTCTCCGCCGCCGCCCATCAGGGCACCCGGGAGCTGGTGTACGCCGTGGCCAACAGGCTGCGGGAGCTGCCCCCGGTGGCGGTCTATGCCCCGGAGTACGTCAAGCGTCCGCCCAAGGTGGATATGAGCCAGCCTCTGGAAATTACGGTGGAGGACAACGTCTATCTGGTGGAGGGGCCCTGGCTCCAGCGGCTCGTTGCCAACACCAATTTCGGCGACTACGAGAGCCGGAACTGGTTTGACCGGATGCTGCGGGAGAGCGGCCTCTTTGACCGCCTGGAGGCCATGGGCATCCGGGACGGGGATCTGGTCAGCATGTACGATCTGGAGTTTGAGTACCAGCACTGATCCTCTGGAAAGGATTGGGCGCCCGAGGGGGGAATCCCTCGGGCGTCCATATTTTGATAGGCTCCCCATAGAGTCGACAAAGCGAGAAAAAAGGGGAACATAATTATGGCATGGTCAGCGCAGAAACAAAAACCCATGCGGTGAAACCGTGCTATGCCGGAACCGAAAGCCTTAGATAGTGTCTACACAAGGTAAAAGAATTGTGATAAAACGAAGATTCTGAATTTTTTGCTGTGACTGCAAGTTTGTCAAAGAAATTGGACAAAGAGTTCAAAGGCGGTTTTCTCAAAGTGGTAACTCAACTTTAACCGATCAAGCCGCATCCTTCTACCTTTTTCCTTCCCCTGCTGTCCAACATGTATTGTACTCCTGCAAGTCGTGGGAAAAAGCAAGCATTTTTGTGTTGACTTTAGCTATTAAAAGTGATAAAGTATCTAACATGCGTACAGAACCGGAAGAAAACGTGCTTTTTCTGTCCAGCGCAGAACAACTTTTTAGAGGAGAAGCTTGTACATGGTCATCACAGATTTTTTAGAGCGAAACGCCCGCCTCTATGGACTGGAGACCGCCCTGGTGGAGCTGAGCCCCTCGGAGGAGCGGGATCAGGCCGTCACCTGGCGGGAGGCCAGCCTCATTGAGAGCGCACAGCCCGACGCGCCCTACCGCCGGGCCATGAGCTGGAAGGACTTTGACCGCCGGGCCAATCGGTTCGCCAACCTGCTGCTGAGCCGGGGCGTGGACCGGGGGGCCAAGGTGGGGATATTGATGATGAACTGCCTGGAGTGGCTGCCGGTGTATTTCGGCATTTTGAAAGCTGGGTGCATCGCCGTGCCCCTGAACTTCCGCTACTCCTCTGAGGAGATCAAGTACTGCCTGGAGCTGGCGGACGTGGAGGTGCTGGTGTTCGGCCCTGAGTTTGTAGAGCGGATGGACGCCATCGCCGGCAGCCTGCCCCAGGTGCGGATGATGTTCTTTGTGGGCAGGGGAGCCCCGGCCTATGCCGAGGACTGCATCCGCCTGATGAACTTCTGCTCCTCCAGCGCGCCTCCGGTGGCCCTGGAGGAGACGGACCACGCGGCCATCTACTTCTCCTCCGGCACCACCGGCTTTCCCAAGGCCATTCTACATAACCACCGGGCCCTGGTCAGCTCCTGCGAGACCGAGCAGCGCCACCACGGCCAGACCCGGGAGGATGTTTTCCTCTGCATCCCGCCCCTCTACCACACGGGAGCCAAGATGCACTGGTTCGGCAGCCTCCTCTCCGGCAGCCGGGCGGTGCTGCTGCGGGGGGTGAAGCCGGAGTGGATCCTCCGGGCGGTGACGGAGGAGAAATGCACCATCGTGTGGCTGCTGGTACCCTGGGCCCAGGATCTGCTGGACGCCATCGACGGGGGGAAGATCGACCTGAGCAGCTACCTTCTGGACCAGTGGCGGCTGATGCACATCGGCGCACAGCCGGTGCCCCCCAGCCTCATCAAGCGGTGGAAGCAGGTGTTCCCCCACCACCAGTACGACACCAACTACGGTCTGAGCGAGTCTATCGGCCCGGGCTGCGTCCACCTGGGTGTGGAGAACATCCACAAGGTGGGGGCCATCGGCAGGCCGGGCTACCACTGGGAGGCCAGGATTGTGGACGAGCAGTGGAACGAGGTCCCCCAGGGGGAGATCGGCGAGCTGGCGGTCAGGGGGCCCGGGGTAATGCTCTGCTACTACAAGAACCAGGAGGCCACGGACGAGATTCTCAGAGACGGCTGGCTCTACACCGGGGACATGGCCCGCATGGACGGGGACGGGTTCATCTTCCTGGTGGACCGGAAGAAGGACGTGGTCATCTCCGGCGGCGAAAACCTGTATCCCGTGCAGATCGAGGACTTCCTGCGCAAGTTTGACAGGATCAAGGATGTGGCGGTGATCGGTCTGCCGGATCCGCGGCTGGGAGAGATTGCGGCGGCCATTGTGGAGCTGAAGGAGGGCGTATCCTGTACAGAGGCGGAGATCAACAGCTTCTGCCGGGAGCTGCCCCGATACAAGCGGCCCCGGCGGGTTATCTTCGACAAGGTGCCCAGAAATCCCACCGGAAAGATCGAGAAGCCGGCTTTGCGGGAGAAGTACTGCCATGGCCGTCTGGTGGAGGCGCAGATCAGCAACTGACGGGGAATGTCCGGTTCCTTTTTCTCCCAAGAAAAAACCAGACAAAAAGAACCGCAGATATCCTGCGGATAGTGTCTATCCCGCGATTTTTCCATAACGCACTATAAGGAAGGGGGAAGCTTCCATGTCTGATCTGGCAATGAAGCTCATTTTACTGATCCTGTTTTTCGGCGTCATGGTGGGCATCGGCCTTTACTGCCGCCGCCATGCCACCGATGTCAGCGGCTTTGTCCTGGGCGGACGGAGCGTGGGTCCCTGGCTCACCGCCTTCGCCTACGGCACCAGCTATTTTTCCGCCGTGGTATTCGTGGGCTACGCGGGCCAGTTCGGGTGGAAGTACGGCGTGGCCGCCACCTGGGCGGGGCTGGGCAACGCCTTTCTGGGCTCCCTGCTGGCCTGGGTGGTGCTGGGCCGGCGGACCCGGGTGATGACCCAGCACCTGGACAGCGCCACCATGCCGGAGTTTTTCGGCAAACGGTTTGGGAGCCAGCGCCTCAAGCTGTGCGCCTCGGCCATTATCTTCATCTTCCTCATCCCCTACACCGCCTCCCTCTACAACGGCCTCAGCCGCCTCTTTGCCATGGCCTTTTCCATTGACTACTCCGTGTGCGTGGTGGTCATGGCCGTGCTCACCGCCGTGTACGTCATTGCCGGCGGCTATATGGCCACGGCCATCAACGACTTCATCCAGGGCATCATCATGCTGGGGGGCATTGTGGCGGTAATCCTGGCGGTGCTCCACAGCCAGGGCGGTTTCCTGGCCGCCCTGGAGAAGCTGGCCCAGGTGAAGGGGGAGAGCAGCGTGCCCGGCGTGTACGCCTCCTTCTTCGGCCCGGACCCGGTCAACCTGCTGGGCGTGGTGATCCTCACCAGCCTGGGCACCTGGGGCCTGCCCCAGATGGTGCAGAAGTTCTACGCCATCAAGAGCGAGACCGCCATCAGCAAGGGCACCGTCATCTCCACCCTCTTTGCCCTGGTGGTGGCCGGCGGGTGCTACTTCCTGGGCGGCTTTGGCCGGCTCTTCGCGGACAGGATGGACGTGGTGGACGGCGTGCCCGCCGGGGGCTACGACGCGGTGATCCCCGCCATGCTCTCCGGCCTGCCGGCCGCGCTCATCGCCGTGGTGGTGATCCTGGTGCTCTCCGCCTCCATGTCCACCCTGTCCTCCCTGGTGCTGGCCTCCAGCTCCACCTTGACACTGGACTTCATAAAGGGTAATATAATAAAGGATATGGATGAAAAACGGCAGGTGCGGTGGATGCGGGGACTGGTGGTGGCGTTTATCGCCATCTCCGTTGTGCTGGCCCTCATCCAGTACAGGTCCAGCGTCACCTTTATCGCCCAGCTCATGGGCGTCAGCTGGGGCGCCCTGGCCGGGGCGTTTCTGGCCCCCTTCCTCTACGGGCTGTACTGGAAGCGGACCACCGCCGCCGCCTGCTGGACCAGCTTTCTCTTCTCCACCTTCGTCATGCTGGCCAATATCTTTGTGAAGTCCAGCTTCCCCGCGCTGCTCCGGTCCCCCATCAACGCGGGCGCGTTCTGCATGATCGCGGGGCTGGTGATCGTGCCGGCGGTGAGTCTGGTCACGCCGGCCCCGGACAGGGGGCGGCTGGAGGACATCTTCGCCTGCTATGAGCGGAGGGTCACCGTTACGGTGAAGGACTCCATTGGCGAACAGAACCAGCGCTGAGAAAGCCATAAAACCCAACGCAAAAAAGAGGCGCAGCCCTTTTTTGACACGACTAAGGAGGGATTTCCCCAATGAAACAACTGATGCTGGGCAACGAGGCCGTTGCCCGGGGCCTGTACGAGGCGGGCTGTACCTTTGTCTCCAGCTATCCCGGCACGCCCAGCACGGAGATCACCGAGGCTGCGGCCAAGTACCCGGAGATCTACGCCGAGTGGGCCCCCAATGAGAAGGTGGCCATGGAGGCGGCCTTCGGCGCGTCCCTGGCGGGCCGGCGGAGCTTCTGCGGCATGAAGCACGTGGGGCTCAACGTGGCGGCGGACCCCCTGTTCACCCTCTCCTACACCGGGGTCAACGGCGGCATGGTCATTGCCGTGGCCGATGACGCGGGGATGCACTCCTCCCAGAACGAGCAGGACTCCCGCCACTACGCCAAGGCCGCCAAGCTGCCCATGCTGGAGCCCAGCGACTCCCAGGAGGCCCTGGAGTTTACCCGGCTGGCCTACGAGCTCTCCGAGACCTTCGACACCCCTGTGCTTATGAAGATGTGCACCCGGATCTCCCACTCCCAGAGCGTGGTGGAGCCGGGGGAGAGGGCGGAGGCGGCTCCCAGGCCCTATGAGAAGAACGGGAGCAAGTACATCATGATGCCCGGCAACGCCAAGCGCCGCCATCCGGTGGTGGAGAAGCGGCTGGCGGAGATCGCGGACTGGGCGGAGCACGCCTCCGTCAACCGCATCGAGGCGGGAACGGACTACAAGATGGGCATCATCACCTCCTCTACCAGCTACCAGTACGTGAAGGAGGCCTGCGGCGGCGTCTATCCGGTGCTGAAGCTGGGCATGGTCTGGCCGCTGCCGGAGGAGAAGATCCGCCGGTTTGCCGGGATGGTGGACCTGCTGGTGGTGGTGGAGGAGCTGGACGGCTTCATTGAGGAGCACTGCCGGAACCTGGGCCTGGCCTGCGCCGGCAAGAACTTCTTCCCGGCCATGGACGAGCTGAGCCAGAACCTGGTGGCGGCGCAGCTCACCCAGGAGCGGCGGGCCGGCGGAAAGCTGGACGAGGTCATCCCGCCCCGGCCCCCGGTGATGTGCGCCGGGTGCCCCCACAGAGGCCTGTTCTACACCCTGAAAAAGAACAAACTGACGGTGCTGGGGGACATCGGCTGCTACACCCTGGGCGCAGTGGCTCCCCTGGAGGCCATGGACTCCACCCTCTGTATGGGCGCGTCCATCTCCGGCCTCCACGGGTTCAACAAGGCCGGCGGCAGGGAAGGCGAGGGCAGGACCGTGGCCGTTATCGGGGATTCCACCTTCATGCACTCCGGCGTCACGGGCATGATTAATGTGGCCTACAATGAATCAAATTCCACGGTCATCATTCTGGACAACTCCATCACCGGCATGACCGGCCACCAGCAGAATCCCACCACCGGCTTCAACCTCAAGGGGGACCCCTGCGCCAAGATCGATCTGGAGAGCCTTTGCCGGGCCGTGGGCATCAACCGGGTCCGGGTGGTGGACCCCTATGATCTGGCCGAGTGTGACGCGGCGGTGAAGGAGGAGCTGGCGGCGGAGGAGCCGTCGGTCATCATCTCCCGCCGTCCCTGTGCGCTGCTCAAGTACGTCAGGCACCCGGGGCCCATTGCCGCGAATCCGGACAAGTGCGTGGGCTGCAAGTCCTGCATGAAGATCGGCTGCCCGGCCATCAGCATCTCGGAGGGGAAAGCGGTTATCGACAACACCCTCTGCACCGGCTGCGGCGTGTGCGGCCAGCTGTGCAAATTTGACGCGTTAAGCGGGAAGAAGGAGGCGTGAGCATGGCAGCAAAGAACATCATGATCGTTGGCGTGGGCGGACAGGGCACCCTCCTGGCCAGCAAGCTGCTGGGCCGCCTGCTGCTGGGCAAGGGCTTTGACGTGAAGGTCAGCGAGGTCCACGGCATGAGCCAGCGGGGAGGCAGTGTGGTCACCTACGTCCGCTGGGGGGAGAAGGTATATTCTCCCATCATCGACAAGGGGCAGGCGGACGCCATCCTCTCCTTTGAGCTGCTGGAGGCCGCCCGGTGGACGGAGTACTTGAAGCCCGGCGGACGGCTGATTACCAACACCCAGCAGATCAACCCCATGCCCGTCATCACCGGCGCGGCGGCGTATCCGGAGAACCTGGAGGAGAAGCTGCGGGGGCTGGGCATTGACCTGGACGCGGTGGACGCGCTGTCCCTGGCCGAGGAGGCGGGAAGCAGCAAGGCGGTGAACATCGTGCTGCTGGGCCGTCTGTCGAAGTGGTTTGATTTCACGGAGGCGGAGTGGCTGGAGGCTATTGAGCAGAGTGTGCCGCCCAAGTTCCTGGAGATGAACAAGAAGGCCTTCGCCCTGGGGCGGGCCTGCTGATACTGATATCATCAACCGAAAAAACCGTCCGGCGGGGGAAGCTTCCCCCGCCGGACGGTCTTTTTGTCTATTCCTCCGGGATATCCCGCTCTCCCCACTCCGCGTACAGTCCGGCGGACAGCAGGAGCCGGTCCAGGAAGGGCGGAAGCTGGACAATCCGGTCACTATGTAGGGGCGAGCATCGCTCGCCCGTTCTAACGACGCCCTCCAGCGGGCCGAAAAAAACGGGCGAGCGATGCTCGCCCCTACAGGAGGCTGCGTTTTTCCAAAAATGCGATTTCCGTATGTTCTTCGGCGGGGTCCTTTTTCCGTCAAAGGGAGGCAGGGCAATTTTTGCGCAAATCAGTTTCATTTTTACGCAGGCCATAGAAATAGATGGATTTTATGATAACATATGCCAAGCAAATGGGGGCTTGTTGGGCAATCATCAGCAAGTCCTGCAATGAAAATCCCAAATCAGGCGGGCGGCACGCCCGTCAGGAGGCCCGGTGCGCACCGGGCCGTCTCTCCCCCAAGGGGAGAGACGGTAAGGGGGCTGGGGACGTGGATTGGAGGAGATTCTGGTGGGAGCGACGGCGAGTACTCCGCCGGCGGTGCGGACAGAACAAATCGTGCAGGCGTCCCGAAGAAAATACTGGAAGAGGAAGCGTGTTTTTGATTTTGCGGCGTCGCTGCTGCTGCTTGCGCTCAGCGCCCCGCTGCTTCTTTTGCTGGCCATCCTCATCTGCCTGGATGATCCACGGGGAGGGCCCATCTTCCGCCAGACCCGGCTGGGGCTGTGCGGGAGGCGCTTCACCATGTACAAATTCCGCACCATGGCCGTGGACGCGGAGCAGCGGCGGGCGGAGCTGGCGGCGTTCAATGAGATGGACGGGCCGGTGTTTAAGATCCGAAACGATCCACGGATCACAAGGATCGGGAAATTCCTGCGCAGGAGCAGCCTCGACGAGCTGCCCCAGCTTTTTAACGTGCTGCGGGGCGACATGAGCATGATCGGCCCCCGGCCGCCCCTGCCCTGCGAGGCTGCGGAGTATACGGATTACCAGAGTCTGCGGCTGATCGTGAAGCCGGGCCTCACCTGTCTCTGGCAGGTCCGCGCGGACCGGAACGCCGTGTCCTTTGCCGAGTGGGTGGAGGACGACATGGAGTACATATTGAACGCCTCCCTGTGGGGAGACGTCAAGCTGATGCTGAAAACGCCCTTTGTGATGCTGCGAGGCGAGGGCAGCTGAAAGACGGAGAGGCCCATGAGACTTGCGATGATCGGACACAAGGACTTCCCCTCCCGCTCCGGCGGGGTGGAGGTGGTGGTGTGGGAGCTGGCCACCCGCCTTGCCCGGCGGGACTGCCGGGTGGCGGTGTACAACCGGGGACGGCGCAGGGGGGATAACCACGGCTGGGCGGAGGGCGTGGAGTATTTCCGCGCCCCCACCGTAAAGGCGGGGGGCGTGAACGCCATGCTCTACTCCCTGACAGCCACCGTGCAGGCCCTCCTTCACGGCTATGACCTGATCCACTACCACGCCCTGGGGCCCTCGGTGATGCTGGCCCTGGCGCGGCTGGGGGGCGTGGGGACCGTGGCCACGGTCCACGGCCTGGACTGGCGGCGGGCCAAGTGGAACGCCTTTGCCTCGGCCTACCTGCGGCTGGGGGAGCGGGTGATTGCGAAATACGCGGACGAGGTGATCGTCCTGTCCAGGGACGTGCAGGCCTATTTCCGCGACGTCTACGGGCGGGAGACCCATCTGATCGAAAACGGGGTAGCGCCCGTGGAGTACGCCCCCTGCGGCGAGATTGCCCGGCGGTGGGGGCTGGAGAAAGGGAGCTATGTGCTGTTTCTGGCGCGGATCGTGCCGGAAAAGGGACTGCACTATCTGATAAAGGCCTTTCGGCGCTGCAAAACGGACCGGCAGCTGGTCATTGCCGGGGAGGTGCCGGACAGTCGGTACGGCCGGGAGGTTCTGGCGCTGGCCCAGGGGTGCCCCCGGATCCGGTTCATTGGCTTCGCGGAGGGGCGGACGCTGCGGGAGCTGTACGGCAACTGCGCGCTGTACGTGCTGCCCAGCGAGGTGGAGGGCCTGGCCCTGAGCCTGCTGGAGGCCATGTCGGCGGGGGCCCGGTGCCTGACCAGCGACATCCCGGAGAACGCGGACGTGCTGGGGGACTTTGGCGCCACCTTTGCCAGCGGGGACGAGCAGTCCCTGTATGAGCGGCTGGAGGAGGCCCTGGGCGCTCCGCCGGAGAATCCCAGGGCGGAGGAGCAGATGCGCTACATTCGGGAGCGGTACAACTACGCTCTGGTGGAGGAGAGGACCTGGCAGGTCTACCAGCGGGTCCTGGGCCGGGGCGGCGCGTCCTCGGAGCGCTTCGGAGAGGAGTGATGGCATGGACCAATTTATGACAACATTTCTGGGCGGCTACCGCAAGGATCTGGTGGATGAGCGGCTCAAGGAGCTGGTGGGACAGATCGAGCAGCTGCGCAGGGAGGCGAAGGCCGCCGGAGAGCGGGAGGACCGGCTCAGAGAGCAGCTGGAGGAGGCCCGGAGGCGGGCGGAGACTCTGGAGGCGGAGCGCGGCGGCGGAGAGGCCGAGGCGCGGGCCGCAGCCCTGGAGGCGGAGCTGGCCGAGGCCAGGGGCCGCCTGGAGCTGATGGAGTCGGCCTTGCGCCGCGCCGGCGGAGAGCAGGAGCGGACGGACCAGGAGAAGCGGCTGCGGGAGGAGCTGACAGCGGCCCTTCAGTGGTCCGAGTCCCTGGAGTCGGAGCTGAAGCTGGCCAGGAAGGAGCAGGACATCCGGGCCCACAACCGGATTTTGGAGCTGGAGCGGACAAAGAGCCTCAACCAGCGGATCCTGGAGCTGGAGGACGAGCGGCGTCGCCGGGAGGGGGAGCACCAGCAGGAGCTGGCCCGGCTGCGGGAGCAGCTGGACCAGCAGAACAAGACCAGCGCGGCCACGGAGCGGATCCTGGCCATGGCGGAGCAGGAGGCCCGCGCCCTGGTCCAGCAGGCCCAGGCCCGGGCCCAGCAGATGGAGCGGCAGATGGAGGAGGACATGCGGGCCAAGAAGCTGGCCGCAGCCCAGGCCCTGGAGGGGGCCAGGAACCAGGTGATCCGGTATCTGGACACCTTCAATGTCACTCGGGATAAGCTGGCCGCCACCTACAACGAGCTGGATGCGCTGGTGGAGCAGATCCCCCGGCCGGACAGCTCGGTCATTGAGCTGGAGCGGGACGGTCTGGACGGAAACTGGAGCTATCCGGGCTCCCAAATCTAGTATGAGAATTTTAATGGTCAACAAGTTCCTGTATCCCCGGGGCGGCGCGGAGACCTACATGCTGGAAATCGGCGCGTACCTCCAGAGCCAGGGGCATCAGGTGTCCTATTTCGGGATGCGGGACGAGAGAAACACGGTGGGCAACAGCCTGGGGCTGGAGACGGCGGCCATGGACTTCCGCTCCAGAGGCCTGGGGCGGATTCTGTACCCCCTCCGGGTTATCTATTCCCTGGAGGCCAGGAGGAAGATTCAGCGGCTCATCCGGGAATTTTCCCCGGATGTGATCCATCTCAACAACATATACTACCATCTGACCCCCTCGATCATTGACGGCGCGGCGGAGCTGGGCGTGCCCATGGTGGAGACGGTCCACGACTTCCACCTGGTCTGCCCCAACCACATGATGCTGGATCTGGAGGACATGACCCCCTGCCGGCGGTGCCTGGACGGGAGCGTGTGGAGCTGCGCCGGGAGGCGGTGCATCCACAGCTCCCGGGCAAAGAGCGTTCTGGGCAGTCTGGAGGCCGCGCTGTGCCGCCGCCGGCGGAGCTACGAGCAGGTCAGCCGCCTGATCTGCCCCAGCCGGTTCATGGAGGAGATCCTCCTGGAGAACCCCCGGTTCCGGGGGAAAACCGTGATGATGCACAACTTTATCCGCCCGGAGGCGGGACCGCCGGCGGAGAAAGGGGACTATGCGCTATACTTTGGCAGGCTCTCTGAGGAGAAGGGTATTGACCGCCTCCTGGCCGCCTGCCGGCTGGCCCCGGAAATCCCCGTCGTGGTGGCGGGGCGGGGGCCCCTGGAGGAGCTGGTGCGGCGGGAAGCGCCGGCCAACGTGCGCTATGTGGGCTTCCAGGAGGGGGAGGCGCTGCGGGATCTGGTCCGGCGGGCCCTGTTTTCGGTGTACCTCCCCATCTGGTATGAGAATTGCCCATTGTCCGTGCTGGAGAGCCAGGCCCTGGGCACGCCGGTGCTGGCCAACCGCATTGGCGGCGTGCCGGAGCTGATCGAGGAGGGCGGAACCGGCGCATTGCTGGATCAGTTCACGCCGGAGGCCTACGCCGCTGGGATGCGGGCCCTCTACGGGGACAGGGCGGCCCTGGCGCGGATGGCGGAGCGTTGCCGGAGCCGGCGGGATTTGACAACCATTGAGGACTACTGCGGCGGGCTGCTGGAGCTGTATCGGTCCGTGGCAGGAGGAAAGGTGACGTGAAGCGGATATTGACAGGAATCATCAGCGCTGGGATAACCATAGGCGTGATCGCGGCGTGGATCATATGGTCCAACAGCTCCTTTGAGGAGACCTTTTATGCCATGGAGTCCTATAAGATCGAGGAAACTGTGCGGGTGATCGTGCTGGCGGACCTGCACCAGCGCTCCTTCGGTCCGGGCAACGAGACCCTGCTGGGCCGGGTGAGGGCCCTGCGGCCGGATCTGCTGCTGATCGCGGGGGATCTGGTGAACAAGGGGGACCCGGACTGGGACTACGCCGTGGACCTGTGCCGGGAGCTGGCGGAGATCGCGCCGGTGTACTACGCCATGGGAAACCACGAGAACGAGGCGCTTTACGGCCAGGATCTGAACAAGAAGTTTCTGGACGGAGCCGCCCTGGGGGAGGACCCGGAGGACTTCTCCCCCCTGCTTCTGAACCCGCGGGTCTGGGAGGACCTGGAGGGGACCGGGGCCATCCTGCTGCAAAACGAGGCCGCGACGGCGGAGGTGAAGGGCGCCGCGATCAGGATCGGCGGCCTGAGCACCAACGCCAGCAGCTTCTGGCCCCACTCCGGGCAGTTTGTCACCCGCTTCGTGGAGGAGGACCCGGAGTCGTTCAAGATTCTGATCTCCCACCGGCCGGAGCCGGTGATGGAGTATATTCCGGACGCCGCCATTGACCTGACGGTGTCCGGCCACAACCACGGCGGCGTCATCCGCATCCCCGGGGTGGGCGGGCTCTTCTCCGGCGCGGAGGGGCTGTTTCCTGTCTATGACGGGGGCTGGTACGAGAGGGAGGGCATGTCCCTGCTCATCAGCCGGGGCCTGGGGAGCCACGGCCTGCCGCCCCGTGTGTTCAACCAGCCTGAGCTGGTGATTCTGGATATCAACTAAGAACCTGTATTCATAGCCGGAGGGCCCCCATGCTGTTTCAAGTGATTGACAATTACCGACTTGCGCTGACCGGGGTGTCGCTGCTGCTGGCGGCCTGCGGTCTGCTTGTGCTGCTCAACCGATCCCGCCAGGGGCTGCGGACGCTGCTGGCGGAGTACCGGGCGGTGCGGCGGAGCTGGAGCCTGGGGCCGCTGGTGCTGGCCGTATTTCTGCTCAACTGCTTCCTGCTCCCCGCCTCTCTGCGCCTCCACACCAGCGCGGAGATCACCCTCCACTACAGTCTGGCCTCCCAGGGCCTCAACCCCAACGGTACCCGGTTCAACCAGGCGGACATCCTCAGCGCCCAGGTCCTGGAGGGGGCCATTGAGAAGGGGGCGCTGGAGGGGATCACGGCCCAGGACCTGAAAAACGCCATCCAGGTCCGGCCGGTGGTCCAGGGGAACAGCTATTCCGAGGACGCCTACTTCATCTCCACCCAGTTTGTGGTGCAGTATGACGCCAGCAGCGAGACCGCCTCCCAGGACGGGGAGAAACTGCTGACCCTGGTGACCCAGGCCTACAAGGACTGGTTCGTCAAGAGCTACTCGGCGAACTCCAGCATTCTCCGCCTGGACTTCTCCTCGGCGGAGGGGGCGGACTACCTGGACAGCTGCCTGTTCCTGGCCCAGACGGCCCAGTCCATTGGCGAGTACATGCGCAGCATGTCCGGCGAGGAGCCCGCCTTCCGCTCCAGCGCCAGCGGGGAGACCTTTCAGTCGGTGTCCGCCCTGGCCTACGAGGTGGAGGAGACCCTGGTGGAGCGCCTGGAGGCCTACGTGCTGGAGGAGGGGATCTCCCGGGACCCGGGGCAGTACGTCAACCGGCTGGAGGTGGCCAACGTGTTCATGCGCTTCAACGCCCAGAAGGCGGCGGCGTCCAACGAGAACATGCTGGAGGCCATCACCATGTACGAGGACGATATGGCCCGCATTGTTCTGGTGCCCACCTATGACACCAACAACCAGTTCTACATGTCCCAGACTCGCATCGGCGTGGACGACTTCGCCGCCAACGCCAACCACTACGCGGATGAAAAGATCGCTGTCCAGGAAAAAATCGCCTACAATGACCACGTGATCGGCCAGCTTTCCGGCCGGTCCGGCGGGGCGGAGGACAAGGCGGAGGCGCTCATCGGCCAGATCCGGCGGGAGCTCACCCGCATCGCCGGTCTGGCGGAGGAGCTGGTGAAGGAGTATAACGCCCGGCAGGCCAATCGGTACATGACCGCCGTGGTCTCCTCTGCGGAGGCCCAGGCCATGAAGCTGGCGGCGGAGATCGCCGCGAGAACGGTCCTTTTCGCCGCCGGGCTGCGGCTGTGCTGGTTCTCCCTGGCGGGGGGACGAAAGAGGAGGTGAGCGGGATGAAGCAGTTTCAGATATTTCGCTACCTCAAGCGGTGGCTGCCGCTGATCGTCTGCTTTTTCATCGGCATGACCTTTCTCGCCTCCAGGGTGCTGGCAAAGAAGCAGACCTACACGGCCTCGGCGGTGATCGAGTACGCCAACGGGGACGCCAAGGAGGGCCGGGCCCCGGACGGGTCCGCCATCGACGTGTCGGAGATCGCCTCCGCTGGCAACATGGCCAAGGTGATGGAGAATCTGGGCCTGTCCCCGGCCAGCTACAGCCTGGACACCCTGTGCGCCAGCATCCGGGTGGAACCGATCATTGAGGAGCAGGCCCAGAACGTCCAGCAGGCCCTCAACGAGGAGGGCAAGGAGTACACGGAGCAGCCCACGGCCTACATTGTCAGCTGCAAGCTGGACGCCTCCGGCAGCGCGGGCTTTGCCCGGGACATCCTCAGCGAGCTGCTGGACGTGTACTTCTCCGACTATAGCAACAAGCATATCAACCAGGAGCAGGTGAGCAACCAGACCCGGGATCTGATCCACACGGACTACGACTACCTGGAGATGGTGGAGCAGATCGACGCGCAGCTCACCGAGACCGTCAACACCCTCCATAACCGCTACCAGCGGGAGCAGGGGTTCCGGTCCGTGGACACGGGCTACTCCTTCTCGGACCTGCGGGACCAGTTCAAGCTGGTGCTGGACGTGGACGTGCCCCGGCTCTACGCCCTCATCCTGGGCAGCCGGGTCACCAAGGACCGGACGGTGCTGCTGGATAAGTACCAGAACCGGATTGCCGGCTACGGCCTGGACGGCCGGAGCGCCCAGGAGGACATCGGGGACATCCAGCGCATCATTGAGACCTACGTGGAGAAGATGCGCCAGTCCGGCAACACGGATATTGACGCCAACTATATTCTCGGCGACGTCTACGAGCGGGAGCGGGAGACCGACGGGGAGTGGACCTCCACCAGCCGGGTCATCCAGTACGACGCGCTGCTGCGAAACTGGGCCAGCGCGGCGGACCGCTGGGACTACGCGGAGATCGACGCGGCCTACTGCTCCTACATCATCAGCGTGTACAAGGGCGGCGGCCCGGCCGGGGGCGCGACGGCGGCGGAGGTGGAGGAGGAGATCGCCGGCGTGATTGGCAAGATGAACGCCCTCTACGACGCGGTGGCGGACACCAACTCGGAGTACAACGACTACCTGGGGGCCCGGAACATCCGCACCCTCTCCTCGGCCAGCGTGGCGGAGGGGATCAACATGTCCACCTACATGGCCGTGATCGCGGCCTTCTTTCTGGCTGTGGGGTGCTGCGGGGCCATTGTGCTGGGGCGGCTGGGGGACATCCTGGAGTACATATTCCTGCGGGACAGCGCCACCGGCTGCATGAACCGGGTGTCCTGCGACAAGTACATTCAGGACAGGGAGAACCTGATCCTGCCCCTGGGGACCAGCTGCATCAACCTCCAGATCGTCAACCAGCAGGAGCTCAACGAGACCCTGGGCCGGGAGGAGACAAACCGGGTGCTCCAGACCTTCGGCCGGGTGCTGCGGGAGCTGTTCGAGAGCCGGAAAAACGGCTTTGTGGGCTACAACGGCGGCGGGCAGTTCTGGGTGTTCTTTGACGGGTTGGCCCAGGATTCTCTGGCCCAGGAGGTGGAGCGGCTGGAGGTGACCCTGCGGCAGACCGTGGACGCCGTATCCGTGCCCTACCAGATGGGGGCGGTCAACGCGGGGGAGTCGGCGGTGTTCTACATCCGGGGTCTGATTACCGGCGCGATCAAGGGCCGCAGGCCCTACCAGACCGGCCCGGCGGGCCTGAAGGAGGCGGAGGAGGCATGACAGGCGGCGGGACCCGCCGCCTGTGGGACGGCCTCCTGGCGGGGGTCTACCTTCTGCTGGCCTGCGGGATGTACTACTTTCATACGGAGTATATTGATCTGGGCGTCCACTTCATGTACAAGTTCGTGCTGGCGGCGGTGCTGGCGGCGCTGAGCTTTCTGGTGTTCCTGGTGCGAACGGACCTGAACCGGGCCGGGCGTCTTGTCCGGTACGGCGTCCTGCTGGGTCTGCCCCATCTGGCCCTGGTGCTGGCCTCGGTGCCTCTGTGGGTGTTCCAGGTGCAGCGCCTGACCCAGATCCGCCGGGGCCTCTTTGACCAGGTCTACGGCCTCGCCATTCTCGCGGCCATGGCGGGCGTTCTCTATGTCTTCGGCCGCCGGGGGCTGTGGCTCAATCTGGCGGCCATGCTGGGGGCCAACTTCATCACGGTGGTCCGGGTGGTCCGGGAGAGCGGCCTGTCCGTGTACCTCCACGAGCTGCGCCGGCTGATCGTCACCTTTTCCGGGGAGACGGGGCCGGTGATGGCACAGATGGAGATCCACGAGCTCACCTTCGCCTTGGGGGTCTATCTGGTCTACTACGCCCTGGACTGGCGGCGGTGCAGGGGGGAGCGGCTCGCCCGGCTGCTGCTGGCCCCAACCCTGTTCTGCTTCTTCTCCGGGTTCAAGCGCATCGGCGTGGCCGCCATGGCGGCGGGGGCGCTGGTGTGGCTGGTCCTGCGGCTGCTGACGGGGCGGCGCGGCGGTCCCTTCTGGCTGCTGGCGGCGGCCTTCGGGGCGGCGGCGCTGTCCTTTGTGTACGTATGTATGGTGAAGGAGGGAATCTTTGAATTTCTCTCTGAGCGGCTGGGGCTGGACACCATGGGGCGGCGGGAGCTGAGCAATTTTATTGACAGGTACTACTGGATCGGGCCCGACTACTTCGGCCACGGCGCGGGCTTTGTCACCCGGCTTTTTTCAGACCTGCCCGCCGACTGGACCATCCGGGCCCTGCACAACGATATCCTGATGATCTACATTGACGCGGGGTTCTGGGGATTCTGGCTGTGGATGCTGAGCTTTTTCCCTCTGCGGACCTGGTGTGTGTACAGGTGGCAGGGGCGGCGGGCCGCCATGATCTGCCTGGGCCTCCAGACGTACGTGCTGGCCACGGCGGCCACGGACAACACCCTTTACTACATCTATGTGACCGGCGCCCTGGCCATCTGCCTGATGGCCGGCGGACTGGAGGAGGAGGGGACATGCTTGCGCTGAGCGTATATTGCACCAGCCGGACCGCCCATCTGAGTATGCCGGTGACGGGACTGCTGATGCTGGAGGAGCAGGGGCGGGTCCGGCTGTCCTTTGAGCTGGACCGGAGCAACCGGCGGCGGTTCCCCTACGCCCCCCTGCTGGGGGTGGACGGCGGGGGAAAGCGGCTGCTGTTCGATCTGGCGGACGGCTACGGCTCGGAGGTGGAGCGGGCCCTGCCCCGTCTGGCGGCGGAGGCGGATCTGGTGTTCCGCCGCAGCCTCTCCCGGGAGGAGACGGCCAAGCTCCCGCCGGAGCTGCGGGACCGGATGCGGCCCCTGGGGCTCCACTACCACGTGTCCTGGCCCGGCAGTCCCATTGACAAGATCACCTCCTGGCGGGAGCGGGGCGGGGACCTGTTCCAGCGGGTGTTCAACGGCGCGCCCCGCAGCAGCTTCACGCCGGACAGGTTCGAGTGCCAGCCGGCCTTCTCCGGCCGGCCCACGGTGCTGTTCTACACCC
>CANAZG010000036.1 GCA_947365965.1 uncultured Clostridia bacterium | reverse complement strand
GGAGCTGCTGGGCAAGCGGATCAGCCCCCAGCTGGAGCAGATCATGGAGGACCGCAAGATCTACCAGCACACAGGGGACGAGCGCCGGATCTTTGTCACCGAGGCCGGGGACAAGTACTGCGCCGCCGTGGCCGCGCCCATCATCTCCGAGGGGGATGTGCTGGGCATGGTGCTGTTCGTGGAGGACGGCGAGCCCCAGATCACCGGCGAGACGGAGTACAAGCTGGCGCAGACCATCGCCGCCTTCCTGGGCAAGCACATGGAAAACTGATGACTCTTTTGACCACAGAGACGGCGAAGGGGCCGGCGCGGCAGAGATCCGCGCCGGCCCCTTTTGCGCTTTTTTCTCCCCGCTTTCTTCTGTAACGAAAATATCATCAAACTGTTACCTATTTCCTCTTGCATTTCCGGACAAAAGGGTGGATAATGGATCCTGTCAAAATCTGTCGAAGGAAGTCCCATATTATGAATCGTCTGATCTCCCTCGCCCTGTCCGTTTTCCTCCTCCTCGGCGTCGGCTGCGTGTGCAGGGCCGCTCCTCTCCCGCCCCAGGAGGAGGGGTCCATCCAGTCCAGCGTCCTCCACACCCAGGCCCCTCCCGACGAGGCCGCCGTCCCCGCCGAGGAGAGCGTCCCTGCCCAGGAGCCCGCCGGCGGGGCGGACGCCCCCGCTGAGGAGGAGACCCAGCCCGGGGAGACGGAGGAGCCATATGTCCGCGTCATTGACCCGGCGGGGCCCATGGTGGCCCTGACCTTTGACGACGGACCCCACGAGATATACACGGACCTGATCCTGGACGTGCTGGAGGCCAACCACGCCGTGGCCACCTTCTTCGAGGTGGGGCGGAGCGTGGCCAAATACCCCCAGCCCCTGGTCCGGATGGACGAGCTGGGCTGTGAGATCGCCAGCCACTCCAACGCTCACCGGGACCTGAGCAAGCTGAAGAAGCGGACTCTGCTCTCGGAGCTGGACGCGGCGGATCAGGCCTTTATCAGCGCCGTCGGCCGGGCCCCCACCATGGTGCGCCCCCCCTACGGCGCGGTGAACAGCACGGTCAAGTACGCCAGCGGCCGCACCATGGTGACCTGGACCGTGGACACGGAGGACTGGCGCAGCCAGGACGCCCAGACGGTGGTGGACTACGTTCAGAGCCTGCCCAGCCTGGACGGAGAGATCGTTCTCATGCACAGCACCTACGAGAGCACCGCCCAGGCCGTGGCCGTGCTGGTGCCCTGGCTCCAGGAGCAGGGATATCAGCTGGTGACGGTGTCGGAGCTGATGGCCTATTACTACGGCCAGCTCCTGGAGCCGGACCAGTTCTACGGCTACACCTATTTCGCCACCACCGGCCGCACGGATACGCCAGCCGTTCTGCCCCAGGAGCCGGAGGAGGAGCCTGCGGAGACCCCGGACCCCGCCGGCGAGCCGCCGGTCCCGGCTGAGGAGGCTGGGGAGTCCCCGGACGCCGCCGGCGAATCGCCGGTCCCGGCGGACGAGACCCCGGCAGTCCCGGAGGAGCCTGCGGAGGCCCAGCCCTGGGCCCCCTACCCGGAGGAGCCCCTGACCCCGCCGGATACGCTGCCCCCGGGCTGGCTGTACGCGTGAAACAGAGAGGGGATTGGGCGAGCCGTTCCCCGCGAAAACCAGGCAATCGACGCCCCCTATGCAGAAAAACAGGACTGCATAGGGGGCGATCTGGTTTGCGGATAGAACACACGGCGCAGCCCGCCGCCTTTGACGGCCCAAAAGGTCTGCCTCCGGGCAGACCTTTTGGCGTTCTGGGCGCATTCTCCTCCAAATATTCCCGCTCCGCCGTGGACAAGGCGGGGCGGGTGTGGTAGAATACCGCTATAGGCAAACATTTCAAGTATTACCCTTGCAGAAGACGGGAGGCGGGACCATGGCGGAGCTGGGGAAGAAGCGGCTCTTTCTGCTGGACATGGACGGAACCATCTATCTGGACGAGACCCTCTTTCCGGGGACGCGCCCCTTTCTGGAGGCGGTGCGGGCCGCCGGGGGGCGGTACCTCTTCCTGACCAACAACTCCTCCAAATCCGTGGACGCGTATATCGCCAAGCTGGCCCGGCTGGGGATCCCCTCCGGGCGTGAGGACTTTCTCACCTCCGTGGACGCCCTCATCGCCCATCTGGCGGCCCGGCAGCCCCGCTACCACAAGTGCTACGCCCTCGGCACAGCCAGCTTCCGCAGCCAGCTGGCCGGGGCGGGGGCGGCGGTGACGGACCGGCTGGAGGAGGACGTGGACTGCCTGCTCATCGGCTTTGACACGGAGCTCACCTTCCGGAAGCTGGAGGACGCCTGCATCCTGCTGGGCCGCAGCGTGGACTTCATCGCCACCAACCCGGACTGGGTCTGCCCCACCTGGTACGGCTCTGTCCCCGACTGCGGCAGCGTGTGCGAGATGCTCTTCCGGGCCGCCGGGCGGCGGCCCCTGGTCATCGGCAAGCCGGAGCCGGCCATGGTCCGGCTGGCCCTGGAGCGGACCGGCTTTGCGCCGGACCAGGCGGTGATGGTGGGGGACCGGCTGTACACCGACATTGCCGCCGGGGTCAACGCCGGCATTGACACGGTCTTCGTCCTCTCCGGCGAGGGGACCAGAGCGGATCTGGCGGGCAGCCCGGTGCAGCCCGCCTGGGTCTTTGAGGACATCGCCGGGCTGCACCGGGCCTGGGCGGAAGCCGAAGAAGGCAGCCGGAATCCTTTATATCGTCAAATAACTTGAAAAACAGCGATGCTGTTTTTCAGGCGTGCAAAGCCCGCCAGCGTGTTCCACACGCTGTATTTGACGATGAAATCCAAACCAAGGCCGCGAAAGCGGCCGGCCCAGGCTTTTAGCCTGGGCGCTTGAAAAGAAGCGGAGCTTCTTTTCAAGCGGTTTAATTATAACAGGAGAACATCACCATGAACGAGCTGAAGCTGAACAACAAGCGCACCATCCTGGTGGGGCTGGCGTTTCTCTCCATCTGCGCCTTCTGGCAGATGTACGACAATCTGGTGCCCCTGATCCTCGGGAGGACCTTCCACATGGACGAGTCCCTTACCGGCGTCATCATGGCGGCGGACAACATCCTGGCCCTGTTCCTGCTGCCCCTCTTCGGCGGCCTCTCCGACAGATGCCGGGAGACCCGCCTGGGCCGCCGGACCCCCTTCATCCTGGCGGGCACCGGGGCGGCGGTGGTCCTCATGAACCTGCTGCCCATCCTGGACAACAGCTACGCCGCCCAGGCCGCCCCCTTCAAGCTGGTGAGCTTTGTCATCGTGCTGGGCCTGCTGCTCATCGCCATGGGCACCTACCGCTCCCCGGCGGTGGCCCTCATGCCCGACGTGACCGCCAAGCCCCTGCGCTCCAAGGCCAACGCCATCATCAACCTCATGGGCGCGGTGGGCGGCGTGCTGTATCTGGGCGTGACGGCGGCGCTGTACCCCGCCGCCAGGACCCAGGGCCTGGACCACGTGAACTACCAGCCACTGTTTGTCATCGTCTCGGTCATTATGCTGGTCTCGGTGGCGGTACTGCTGCTGACCATCCGGGAGCCCAGGCTGGCGGCGGAGAACCGGGCCCTGGAGCAGCGGCACCCGGAGTGGAATCTGGCCGAGGACGACGGCAGCGGCAGCGAGCGGCTGCCTGCGGCCGTGAAGCGGAGCCTGGGCTTCCTGCTGGCCTCCATCGCCCTGTGGTACGCGGGGTACAACGGCGTAACCACCTGGTTCTCCACCTACGTCTCCCAGGTCATGGGCGAGGGCATCGGCGGCACCGCCACCTGCCTGATGGTGGCCACCGTGGGGGCCATTGTGTCCTATATCCCCATCGGCATCGTGGCCTCCCGGGTGGGGCGGCGCAGGACCATCATGGCCGGCGCGGCGCTGCTGGCATCCTGCTTTATGGCCGGGTTCCTCCTCACCCGCCACTCCCACGCCATCACCCCGGTGATGTACGCCGTCTTTGCCCTGGTGGGTCTGGCCTGGGCGGCCATCAACGTCAACTCCCTGCCCATGGTGGTGGAGATGTGCAGGGGCAGCGACGTGGGCAAGTTCACCGGCTACTACTACACCGCCTCCATGGCCGCCCAGGTCATCACCCCCGTCCTGGCGGGCACGCTGATGAAGCACATCAGCTATCAGGTGCTCTTCCCCTACGCGGCCATCTTCGTGGCCCTGAGCTTTGTGACCATGTGCTTTGTCCGCCACGGCGACAGCAGGGCCACGGTCAAGCGGGGCCTGGAGGCCTTTGAGGACATGGACGACTGACAGAACGAATATCGCCGGCCCCTCTGGAACCAGCGGGGTTTGCCCGCTTAAAAAGCGCAGGGCGGCGTCCTCTATCCGAGGACGCCGCTCTTTTAGAACCTGTATTCACAACCGTTGCACGCCGTCTGGGCGGTCTTTTTCCCGCCATACTGCGTCGATTTCCCTTGCAATCCGTCAGGATTGCTGCGGAAAATCTCCTTGTCTGACGAGAAAAATCCTCGTCCATCCGGCATCCCCCGGTTATGAAGACAGGTTCTTACTCTTTTCCGGGCGCGCCTGCGCCGGTCCACTGGTAGGGCTGGCCGGGGTGGCTGGCCAGATATCCGTCCAGCACCCGCCGGATCTCCCCCGGGTAGTCGGTGATGATGCCGCTGACCCCCATCTCCAGGTATTGCAGCATCTTCTCCCCGTCGTACACGCTCCACACGTACACCGGCAGGTCCACCTCCCTGGCCCGGGTCACCAGCCGGTTGCTGACCAGCGCCTCCTCCACGGCCAGAAAGTCCACCTGATAGCGCCACACCGCGTCGTCGATGTCCCCGGCCGCGCCGTAGGCGCAGAAGCCTGTCCACCACTCCGGATGCCGCTCCATAACCGTCAGCAGGCACAGATAGTCCAGGCTCATGAACATGGCCCGGTCCCCGAAATCGTACCGCTCCACCAGGGCGATCACCGCGTCCGCCAGGGCCTCGCTGCCCCCGGCGGCGGGCTTGAGCTCGATGAGCAGGCCCATGTCCTCCTCCGCCAGAGCGGCCAGCGTCTCCTCCAGGGAGGGGATGCGGGCCGTCTCCCCCGGGTGGGCGTAGTCCGTCACCGGAATCTGCCGCAGCTCCTCCCAGGTCAGCTCGCCCACGCTCTCCCCCCGGCCGGCCATGCGGGTCAGGCTTCCGTCGTGGAACAGCACCGGCACGCTGTCCGCCGTCAGCTGCACGTCGATCTCCCCGTAGTCCATTCCCTGCCGGGCTGCGGACTTCAGGGCCTCCAGGGTGTTCTCTATCCCGCCCTCGCCGCCCCGGTGGGCGATGGCAAAGGGCCGGTGGACCGGCAGGGGGCGCTCCGCGCTCAGCAGCAGGACCGCCGCCAGGGCCAGACACATGGCTGGGATGCCGATCCGCCAGCGCCGGCGGGCCAGCCGCTGCCGCCACCGGCCTGCCCAGGCGCTCCGCCGCCGGGAGAAAATCTCCCACAGCACAGCGCCGTCCCCGCTCCAGGCGGGCTGGAGGGAGACACGGCCCGCCCCGTGCTGCTCCAGCAGGGCCGCGAGGAAGCAGATCACCCCCGCCATGGCAATGGTCTGCACCAGGGTCAGCAGGACCCAGCAGGCCAGATCCTTGCGGAAGGCCTCGGATATGAGCAGGTACTGGAAGAAGTTCCCGTCAAAGTCGTCGTTGCCCAGCAGGTTCCGCCGCCAGTACCGGGCCGCCTCCGTAAACAGCTGGTACCACAGGGCCAGAACCGCCAGCATGGCCAGCCGGTCAGGCCACCCCATGCGCCGCCAGAGGCGGACGCTCTCCCCTGCGGCCTGTCCGAACTGCCGGTGTTCCAGGGTCATCAACACAGGCACAAACAGCAGCAGCAGGTGGACGCCGTAGAGGACCACGTAGATGGCCACGATGCCCGCCATGCCCAGCGGCGTCTTCTGCATCTCTCCGAAGATAAACCAGGGGATGGTCACCTGGGGCACAATGGTGCTCACATAGCCCACGCAGGCCAGAGGCAGCAGCAGCACGTAGTAGAGAGACCCTATGGCCAGGGACCGGCCCCGCAGAAGGCCCAGGTCCCACAGCGCGGCCCCCATCACCTCCCCCAGGGTAAAATCCTCCCCCTGGCGGCACAGGGCGGCCACACGGATGATGACGCTGTACTCGTAGAACACCAGCCAGGCGGCGGCGCAGAAGAGCGCCAGGAACAAAACCGCGCCCTGGAGGCTGGCAAAGGTCCACAGCACGCCCCCGTTAAAGCGGAGGCCCGCTGTGGACACATAGGCGTGGTACGCCCCGCGAAGGAGCGGGTTGATGATAAAGAGGAAGACCAGCTTCCAGAGAAGCTCAAAGCGGAGGATCTTCCCCAGGGCTTTTCCACTCCACATCGGCCCTATCTCCCCAGAAACACCATGACGCTCCGGGGCCGGATGGAGAAGCGGCTGCCCTCGTGGCGGCGCGGGCTGGGGGTCTCGTCCCATGTGTCCGCGGCCAGGGTCCAGCACATGGAGGCCGGCAGCGCCGGCAGCGCCACCTCCAGGGGCTCCCAGTAGGCGTTGGAGGCTACGTAGATCACCTGGGGTCCCGCCCCCTGCTCTCCGCCGGCGAACATGACCCCCACGTAGTGCTCGTGGCCCTCAAAGCTCTCCCGCCAGGGGGTCACGCCGTGGAAGCTCACGTCCGGGAAGCCGCAGCAGCCGCCGCTGACGTTGGAGCGCAGGATGCGGTGGTCCTTGCGGAAGCGGATCATGTACTGGAAGAAGCGGAAGATGTCCCGGTTCTTCTCCAGCAGGGTCCAGTCCAGCCAGGAGGTGATGTTGTCCTGACAGTAGGCGTTGTTGTTGCCGAACTGGGTGTTGCCGAACTCGTCCCCGGCCAGGAACATGGGGATCCCCCGGGAGCACATGAGCAGGGCAAAGGCGTTGCGCACCATCCGCCGGCGCAGGGCGTTGACGGAGGCGTCCGTGGTGGGGCCCTCCACGCCGCAGTTCCAGCTGTTGTTGTCGTTGGCTCCGTCGGTGTTGTCCCAGCCGTTTTTTAGGTTGTGCTTCTCGTTGTAGGAGAACAGGTCCCAGAGGGTGAAGCCGTCGTGGCAGGTGATGAAGTTGACGGAGGCGTTTTTCCGCTTGTCCGGCTCATAGATGTCCCGGCTGCCCACGATCCGCAGGGCCGCCGCCTGGGCGCAGCCCTCGTCCCCCTTGAGGTAGCGGCGCAGATCGTCCCGGTACCGCCCGTTCCACTCCGCCCAGCGGTTCCAGGCCGGGAAGGAGCCCACCTGGTAGAGGCCGCCGGCGTCCCAGGCCTCGGCGATCAGCTTCACGTCCCCCAGGATGGGGTCAAAGGCCATGGCCTGGAGCAGGGGCGGCTTGTTCATGGGGGAGCCGTCCTCGTTGCGGCCCAGGATGGAGGCCAGATCGAACCGGAACCCGTCCACCCGGTAGGTGGTCACCCAGTAGCGCAGACAGTTCATAATCATCTGGTGGACCATGGGGTGGTTGCAGTTGAGGGTGTTGCCGCAGCCGCTGAAGTTGTAGTACTTCCCGTCCGGGGTGAGCATGTAGTAGATATTGTTGTCAAAGCCCTTGAAGGAGAAGAAGGGACCCCGCTCGTTGCCCTCGGCGGTGTGGTTGAACACCACGTCCAGATACACCTCCAGCCCCTCCCGCTTGCAGGCCTGGATGAGCATTTTCAGCTCGTTGCCCTCCCGGTTGTACTCGGTGCTGGCGGCGTAGCTGGTGTTGGGGGAGAAGAAGCTCACCGTGCTGTAGCCCCAGTAGTTGCAGAGCTTCTCCCCGTCCACCTCCCGGTAGTCCTGCATCTCGTCGAACTCAAAGATGGGCATCAGCTCCAGGGCGTTGACCCCCAGGCTCTTGAGGTAGGGAATCTTCTCCATGAGCCCGGCGAAGGTGCCCGGGTACTGGACGCCGGAGGAGGCGTGGCGGGTGAAGCCCCGGACGTGGAGCTCGTAGATGATGAGGTCCTCCATGGGGATCAGGGGCTGGCGGAGATCCCCCCAGTCGAAGTCATCCTTCACCACCCGGGCCTTGTAGTGCTGGCCCTGGGGGGAGGTGCAGCCCCACCGGCTCTGGCCCGTCACCGCCTTGGCGTAGGGGTCCAG
Source organism: uncultured Clostridia bacterium (assembly GCA_947365965.1). GTDB lineage: Bacteria > Bacillota > Clostridia > Oscillospirales > Oscillospiraceae > Pelethomonas. Next base: position 17,141 of record CANAZG010000036.1, on the reverse strand, counting down.
CAGGTACTTGGTGCGGTCAAAGATGAGGCCCTTGTCCGGCGCATAGGGGCCGTCCACCCGGTAGGCGTACTCAAATTCCTCAATATTCAGCTTGAAGACGATCATGGAGTAGACGTTGCCGATGCGGTAGTGGTGGGGGAAGGGCAGCACGGCGAAGGGTTCCTCGGCCTCCCGGTGGAACAGCAGCAGCTCCACGGAGGAGGCCCCGTGGGAGTACACGGTGAAATTGACCCCGCCGGGGATGGCGGTGGCCCCGTTGATCTCGTAGTACCCGGGACGGACGGAGAACCCGCTGATCTCGTCCATGGGCACCATGTGTATGGTTCTTGGCAGGATGGACTTCTCTCTTTCCATAGACGTTCCTCCGGTTTTTTCGTCATGGGCGATACGCCAAACGGAGTTTGGCGAAAAAAGTTTTTCTTTTTGCTTCTTTTTCTTTGTTCACAAAGAAAAAGAAGAGAAAGGGGGAAAAGGAAAATAGGGAGCAGAAGAAAAAACCTTTAATACGCCACGCCCCAGATGATATCCGTGGCGCACTCCTTGCCGCACACAGGGCACCTGCCGGTCTTGCCGGACTGCTGGAGGGGCATGCACCGGCTGGTGACGCCGGCCTTCTCCTTCATGGCCAGCTCGCACTCCAGCGCGCCGCACCACTTGGTGTGGACGAAGCCGCCGCCGTTCTTCTCCACCAGCTCCTTCACCTGCTCCCAGGTTTCGGCGGTGAAGGTGTTGTCCTCCAGGTTCTTCTTCGCCATGGCGAACATGTTGTCGTGGATCCTGTCCAGCAGCGCCGCCACGGTATTCTCCAGCTCCGCCAGGGGCACGAAGGTCTTCTCCCCGGTGTCCCGGCGGGCGACGCAGCACTGGTCCTTTTCGATGTCCTTGGGGCCGATCTCCACCCGCAGAGGCACGCCCCGCATCTCGTACTCGGCGAACTTCCAGCCCGGGGCCTTGTCGCTGTCGTCCAGCTTCACCCGGACGCCGGCGGCCTCCAGACGGTCCCTGAGCTCCCGGGCCTTTTCCAGCACGCCGCCCTTGTGCATGGCGATGGGCAGCACCACCGCCTGGATGGGGGCCACCCGGGGGGGCAGCACCAGGCCGTTGTCGTCGCCGTGGGTCATGATGATGCCGCCGATGAGGCGGGTGGACACGCCCCAGCTGGTCTGGTGGGGGTGGTGGAGCTGGTTGTCCGCGCCGGTGAAGGCGATGTCAAAGGCCCTGGAGAAGCCGTCGCCAAAGTAGTGGCTGGTGCCGGCCTGGAGGGCCTTGCGGTCGTGCATCATGCACTCCACGCAGTAGGTCTCCTCCGCGCCGTTGAACTTCTCCTTGTCCGTCTTCCGGCCCCGGGTGACGGGCATGGCCAGGAAGTTCTCGCAGAAGTCGGCGTAGATGTTCAGCATCCGGGTGGTCTCCTCCCGGGCCTCCTCCTCCGTGGCGTGCATGGTGTGGCCCTCCTGCCACAGAAACTCCCGGTGGCGCAGGAAGGGGCGGCTGGTCTTCTCCCAGCGCAGGACGCTGCACCACTGGTTGTACAGCTTGGGCAGGTCCCGGTGGGAGTGGATGATGTTCTTGTAGTGCTCGCAGAAGAGGGTCTCGCTGGTGGGGCGGATGCAGTAGCGCTCCTCCAGCTTCTCGCTGCCGCCGTAGGTGACCCAGGCGCACTCGGGGGCAAAGCCCTCCACGTGGTCCTTCTCCTTCTGAAGCAGGCTCTCGGGGATGAGCATGGGCATGGCCACATTCTCGTGGCCTGTGGCCTTGAACTGGCGGTCCAGCTCCTTCTGCATGTTCTCCCAGATGGCGTAGCCGTAGGGCCGGTAGATGAACATGCCCTTGACGCTGGAGTAGTCGATGAGCTCCGCCTTCCTGCACACGTCGGTGAACCACTGGGTGAAATCAACGTCCCTGGCGGTGATCGCGTCCACCTGTCTCTGATCCTTTGCCATAACGATTAAACTCCTAATTTTATATTTGACTTTTTTCTCTTCTTTTCTTTGTGAACAAAGAAAAGAAGCAAAAGAAAAACTTTAGTTGTGGGTATCGAGACTGCCGGCGCCTCTATCCCGCTAGCACAGCTTCGCGCCGGCGGGGATCCTGTCGTCCACCATCAGCAGATTGAGCCGCTCCTCGCCGTGCTCCGTGTGGACGGCGGAGATCAGCATGCCGCAGCTCTCCAGGCCCATCATCTTCCGGGGCGGCAGGTTCACGATGGCCACCAGGGTCTTGCCCATCAGGTCCTCGGGGGCGTACCACTTGGCAATGCCGGAGAGAATCTGCCGGTCCGTGCCCGTGCCGTCGTCCAGGGTGAAGCGCAGCAGCTTGTCCGACTTCTTCACCCGCTGGCAGTCCTTCACCTTCACCGCCCGGAAGTCCGACTTGCAGAAGGTGTCAAAGTCCACCGTCTCCTCCGCCTGGGGCTCGATCTCCACCGCCGGCAGGGCGGCCTTTTTGGCCTCCTCCATGATCCGGTCCAGCTCCTCCAGCTCCTTGGCCATGTCGATGCGGGGGAACAGATTCTCCCCCTTGCGGACCGTCACGCCCGCCGGCAGCGCACCCCATCGGGCGGCGCTCTCCCAGCTCTGGCAGCCGCTGTCTGCGCCAGTCTGATCGAAGATCTTCCCGCAGCTCTCGGGCATGAAGGGGGTCAGCAGGATGGTGCAGACCCGCACCGTCTCCAGCAGGTTGTAGAGAACCCGGGCCAGCCGGGCCCCGTTGGCCTCCATGTCCTTGGCAAGTGCCCACGGGGCGTTCTCGTCAATATACTTGTTGGCCCGCTGGATGACCTTGAAGATCTCCTCCAGGGCGTTCTGGAACTGGAACTTCTCCATCTGGGCCTCGTAGCGGTCCCGGAGGCCGGAGACCAGGGAGATGAGGCTCTCGTCCAGCCCGGCGTCCTCCCGCTGGTCCGCCGGCAGCGCGCCGCCAAAATACTTCTCCGCCATGGCGGTGGTGCGGGAGACCAGATTGCCCAGATCGTTGGCAAGGTCCACGTTGATGGTCTGGATGAGCAGCTCGTTGGTGAAGTTGCCGTCGGAGCCGAAGGGGAAGGTGCGCAGCAGGAAGAACCGCAGCGCGTCCACGCCGTACCGCTCCGAGAGCAGGTAGGGGTCCACCACGTTGCCCTTGGACTTGCTCATCTTGTCGCCGTTGAAGTTGAGCCAGCCGTGGCCGTAGACTTTTTTGGGCAGGGGCAGGTTAAGGCTCATGAGGAACGCGGGCCAGTAGATGGCGTGGAACCGGACGATCTCCTTGCCCAGGAAGTGGACGTCCGCAGGCCAGAACTTCTCCAGATCGTCATACTGGTCGTTCTGATACCCCAGGGCGGTCATGTAGTTGAACAGCGCGTCCAGCCACACATAGACCACATGGCCCGGGTCAAAGTCCACAGGAACGCCCCAGGTGAAGCTGGTGCGGGATACGCACAGATCCTGCAATCCGCCCTCGCAGTCGATGAAGTTGTTGACCATCTCGTTGACCCGGCTTCTGGGCTCCAGGAAGTCGGTGTTCAAGAGCAGGTCCCGGACCCGGTCCGCGTACTTGGAGGCACGGAAGAAGTAGGCCTCCTCCTCCGCGTCCACCACCTCCCGGCCGCAGTCGGGGCACTTGCCGTCCTTGAGCTGGCTCTCGGTCCAGAAGCTCTCGCAGGGCGTGCAGTACTTGCCCTTGTAGGAGCCCTTGTAGATGTCGCCGTTGTCGTATATCTTCTTGAAGATCTTCTGGATGGCGGAGACGTGATAGCCGTCGGTGGTGCGGATGAAGCGGTCATAGCTGATGTTCATCAGCTTCCACAGAGCCAGCACGCCGCCCGGGGCGGTGACGATGCTGTCCACGAACTGCTGGGGCGTGATCCCGGCCTCCCGGGCCTTGTTCTCGATTTTCTGGCCGTGTTCGTCCGTGCCGGTGAGGAACATGACCTCGCAGCCGGTCAGGCGCTTGTAGCGGGCCATGGCGTCGGTGGCCACGGTGCAGTAGGCCTGGCCGATGTGGAAGCGGCTGGAGGGGTAATAGATGGGGGTGGTAATGTAAAAGCGCTTGTTCTCCATGGGGAAAACCTCCTTACTGGGATTCTTTCTCATAAAAGGACACATTGTCCATAGTATACCAAAAACATCTCCGCTTTACAAGAGCGGGGCCGGCAATTTTTCTCCCCGCCGTTCCCCCCAAAAGCCGCCCCTGACCCGGGCCTGGCCGGAAAATTCCTGCCAGAGGTTGCGGATTGGGCAAAACTGTGGTACACTTCTCATCGAAATCAAACCAATCTCCCACGCGAGGTGTCACTCCTATGAAAATGCTATTCAAGCAGCGTCTCTTCTCCTGGTTCGACAGCTACGACATCTATGACGAGAGCGGCCGCACCCTCTTCTCCGTGGAGGGCAGGCTCAGCTGGGGCCACTGTCTCCACATCCTCAACGCCGCCGGTGAGCACATCGGCACGGTCCAGGAGCGGGTGCTCACCTTCCTGCCCCAGTTCGAGCTCTACGCCTACGGGGAGTACCTGGGCTGCCTGCGCAAGGAGTTCACTCTCTTCGCCCCCCGGTTCACCATCGATTGCAGCGACTGGGAGATCGAGGGCAGCTGGACGGAGTGGGACTACTCCGTCGTCAGCCCCAGCCAGGGGATGGTGGCGTCCATCGGCAAGGAACTGTTCCAGTGGACGGACACCTATGTTTTGGACGTGCCGGACCCGGACAACGCCCTGTGCGTGCTGATGCTGGCCCTGGCCATTGACGCGGAGAAGTGCAGACGGGACTGAGCGCCCCGATCTTGGAAAGGAAGTGACCGCCCATGGACCGCCCCCTGGCGGACCGTATCCGTCCCCAGACCCTGGAGGAGGTGGTGGGCCAGCGGCATCTGCTGGGCCCCGACGCCCTGCTGCGCCGGTTCATCGAGAAGGGGACGGACGCCAACATGGTCTTCTACGGCCCCTCCGGCACCGGCAAGACCACCATCGCCAACATCATCGCCCGGCAGACCCACCGCACCCTCTACCGGCTCAACGCCACCACCGCCTCCCTCCAGGATATCAAGGACATCATCGGAGAGGTGGGCACGCTGATGGCCCCGGGGGGCGTGCTGCTGTACCTGGACGAGATCCAGTACTTCAACAAGAAGCAGCAGCAGTCCCTGCTGGAGTTTATGGAGAACGGGTCCATCACCCTCATCGCCTCCACCACTGAGAACCCCTACTTCTACGTCTACGCCGCCCTTCTCAGCCGCAGTACGGTCTTTGAGTTCAAGCCCGTCACCGCCGCCGACGTGAGGCCCGCCGTGGCCCGGGCCCTGGATCTGGTCCGCTCGGAGAGCCCCCTGCCCATAGCGTGGGAGGAGGGGGTGCCGGAGTATATCGCCCAGGCCTGCGGCGGGGACGTGCGCAAGGCCATGAACGCGGTGGAGCTGCTCTGCGAGGCCGCCTCCCTCCAGGACGGGACCCTGCGGCTCACCCTGTCGGACGCCCGGCAGGTGAGCCAGCGCAGCGCCATGCGGTATGACCGGGGGGGCGACGCCATGTACGACATGGCCTCCGCCCTGATGAAATCCCTCCGGGGCAGCGATCCGGACGCGGCCCTCCACTATCTGGCCCGCTTCCTGGAGGCGGGGGATCTGATTACCCCCTGCCGCCGCCTGCTCTGCTCCGCCAGCGAGGACGTGGGGCTGGCCTATCCCCAGGCGGTGCCCATCGTCAAGGCCTGCGTGGACACGGCCATGCAGCTGGGGCTCCCGGAGGCCCAGCTGCCCCTGGCCCAGGCGGCCATCCTGCTGGCCACCGCGCCCAAGTCCAACTCCGTCATCAACGCCATCGGCGCGGCCTGGCAGGACGTGAAGCGGGGCCGGACCGGGGCCATCCCCCGGGAGCTGCAAAACGTCCACGCCGACACCACCGGCCAGGAGCGGGAGCAGGGGTATCTCTACCCCCACGCCTACCCCGGCCACTGGGTAAAGCAACAGTACCTCCCCGACGAGCTGGCCGGGGCGTCCTACTACCAGTACGGGGATAACAAGTCCGAGCAGGCCGCCCGGGCCTACTGGGAGAGGATCCGGGGGGACGGTTCTTAGAACCTGTATTCACAGGCGTTTGACGCCGTCTGGCTGGGTCTTTTTCCGCCCTGCCGCGTTAAAAAATCTTGAAATACACAAAGTATTCCTGCGATTTTTTGCCTTGCAGGGCGACAAAATCCCTCGCCCATCCGGCATCCCCCGCCTATGAATACAGGTTCTCAATAGGCCCAGCCGTCTATAACGCCGTCGGTGATGAAGTAGGTCAGCGCCCCCGGCTCCTGGGCCGGGCCCAGGTTCTCGATGACCTGGAGCTTGATCTTCCGGTTCTCCGGCCGGATGGATTTGATGTACACGCTCACCCGGTCCCCGGGCTCCAGATCCCCCCGCCAGTCCGCCAGACCGGAGAGGTTGGGGGCCAGCTCGATGAACACGCCGTACTCCCGCACGCCCCGGACCACGCCCTCTACCGCGTCCCCGGGGGCGAAGGCGGCGGCGTTCTCCAGCCAGGTGCCCAAAAGGGGCTTGTGGGTGAGGTAGAACCGGCAGGCGTCCCGGTCCACCGCCGTCACCGCCGCCAGAATGTCCTGGTCCACCCGGAAGCGGACGCCGGGGTGGGGGATGCGGGCCACGGAGATGTTTTCCAGGGGGATGAGGCTGGTGACGCCGCAGCCCAGGTCCACGAACGCGCCGAATTTCTCCAGGTGGGTCACCCGGGCGGGCAGCACCGCGCCCGGCGGCGCGTTCTCCAGCAGCCACGCCATGGCCTGCTCCTGGGCCGCCCGGCGGGAGAGGGTGAGCCGGGGCCTGCCGCCGCCGTCCGTGTCAATGGCCGTGAGGGTGAAGCTGGTGGGCTTTCCCACCCGGGAGAGGATGGCAATGTCCCGTTCCGCGCCGCTGATGGAGGGGTGGATGGCGTCCAGCCGGGGGATGGTCCCCTCGTAGCCGCCGAAGCGGACGGTCAGATCCCGCTGGGCGTCGCAGCGGATGGCCATGCCGGTGAGGATGGTCTGGTCCTCCATGGCCAGCTGGAGGACGCTGAGGGGCTGGTTGTCTGGAAACAGGGGGGCCGCGCCCTCTGGTAAGTATTCAGTTCTGCGCACAAGCTACACCGTCCTATCTGTTTTGGATAGGCTAGTGTATGCGCCGGAGTGCTTGACCGTTGAGAGATTGGGGGAAATTTGAGGTGGATTTGCGGTTGAACCAGCGGGTGGAGCTGAAAAAACAGCACCCCTGCGGCAGCAAGGTGTGGACCATCCTCCGGGTGGGGATGGATATCAAGCTGCGCTGTCAGGGATGCGGCCATGAGCTGATGCTCCCCCGCAGCAAGGCGGAAAAAGCCATCAAGAAGATTTTAGAGGAGGAGGCGAGCAAGTGAGCAAGAAGTGGGTGACGCTGATTTCCCGCGTGGTCATCGGCCTGCTGGTGCTGACCCTGCTGGCGGGCATGATCCTGCCTATGCTGGGGTGAGCCGGGGGGATTTTCAGCAGTCATGCTTTTTCTTTGTGAACAAAGAAAAAGTATCAAAAAGAAAAACTTTAGAGAATGTCTTCCCGCTGCTGTAAGCTGTGCAGACCCGCCCCCGTGCGCAGGCCCAGCAGGAAGCCATTGCACGCGTAAAACTCCAGCGCCCGGTCACGGGCGTCCCGCTGGTCCACAGTCAGCCCGTCGGTAAGCAGGGAAAAGTATTCTTTGTATTCGCTGTCGTCTGACTGCTGAATCTCCGGCCTGATGTAGTGTATGTACAGCCATTCCATAAAATGGGTCATGGTTTATTTCTCCTTCCAGAAACAACATATCCGTTGTTTTTCTTATTCTAGCACAACGGATGCGTCGTGTCAAGGGTAGTTGTATGATTTTACAAGAGCGAATGCGCGCATTAAGAAAAGAGAAAAAAGAAACCCAGGCGCAGGCTGCCGCAGCGATTGGGGTAACAGACCGCCAGTATCAACGATTTGAGACTGGCGTAAATCTTCCTGGCTTCTATAATCTTTGCGCCCTTGCGGATCACTTCGGTGTATCCCTGGACTATCTGGCGGGACGGACCGAGGTGCGGGAAATCGCGCGGGATGAGTAATCTGTGGTATTTGAGGCGTGGCCATACCTTATCAACGCATACACTAAATAAACTCTGCGCAATCCTGGATTGCCGCCTGGAAGATATCGCGGAGTATCTTCCTGCTGAATGATGCGGTAGAGACTCCGAGTCGCTGAACGCTTTTTCGTAAAAGCAAGCTCCCCATGCCGCCTTGAAGGCAACATGGGGAGCCTTTTGTATCCATTGGATGAAACGCTATGCTGCAAAAACACCTCTCCACGGGAACGATCAGATCTCCAAATTCGCGTAAGCATTCAAGCTGGCGTCCCCCCGGACGCCGGCCTGATACTCGTAGTAGGCCTGTGCGCCGATCATGGCCCCGTTGTCGCCGCACAGAGCCAGGGGCGGCAGATACAGCCGGATGCCGTTTTCCCGGCAGGCCCGCTCCAGATCCCCCCGAATCCTCTCGTTGGCGGCCACGCCGCCGGCGGCGGCCAGAACACGGCGGCCCTGCTGCCGGGCGGCCTCCATGGCCCGGGGCACCAGCTCCTCGCTGATGGCCGCGGCCACAGACGCCGCCAGACCGGCCCGGTCCAGCGCCTCCCCCTTCTGCTGGGCATTGTGGACAAGGTTCACCGCCGCAGTCTTCAGCCCGGAGAAGGACATGTCCAGCGGGTTCCCCGTCACCTTGGCCCTGGGCAGGGGATACTTCCCGTCGTCCCCTCCTCTGGCCAGCTCCTGCATGGGCTTCCCGCCGGGATAGGGCAGGCCCAGCACCCGGGCAATCTTGTCAAAGCACTCCCCCGCCGCGTCGTCCCGGGTTGCGCCCATGATGGACATGTCGGTGTAGTCCCTCACGTCCACGATCATGGAGTTGCCCCCGGAGATGCACAGCGCCAGAAAGGGCGGCTCCAGCTCCGGGAAAGCGATGTAGTTGGCGGCGATGTGGCCCCGGAGGTGGTGGACCGGGATGAGGGGCCTGTTCAGAGCCAGGGCCGCGCTCTTGGCGAAGTTCACCCCCACCAGCAGTGCGCCGATGAGCCCGGGGCCGTAGGTCACCGCCACCGCGTCGATTTGGGCCTTGCTGAGCCCCGCGTCCGCCAGGGCCTTGTCCGCCAGTCCGGCAATGGCCTCCACGTGCTTGCGGGAGGCGATCTCCGGCACCACGCCGCCGTAGATGGCGTGCATGTCCGCCTGGGACAGGATGGCGTCGCTGAGGACCTGCCGTCCGTCCCGGACCACCGCCGCCGCCGTCTCGTCGCAGGAGGATTCAATGGCTAAAATGTTCATAAATCCACTGCCTTTTTTAGTAATCATTCTTTTTCTTGAAAGAAAAAGAATCAAAAAGAACTTTTAGAGAAGCTCAGACATACTGATAGAACAGTCCGTGCCGGGTGCAGTACCACAGCAGGGTCCCCCGTCCCCGGATGGGGAAGCGGACCTGTAGATCCCACTCCGGATACTGCCGCGCCAGCTGCACCCGCTCCCCGGTGGCCAGGGCGGCGAAGGCGATGTGGTGGTCCTTGCTCATGGGGTGGCGGCTGGTGACCAGCCACTCGTCCTCCACCCGCTCCACCGTCAGCCGGTGGTCCTCGTCCGCCTTTTGCGCCGTCAGGGCGGTCAGCTTCCTGCCGCAGCAGGTCAGCTCCGCCTCCCCGGTGGTGAAGGTGATGCCCCCGCAGGCCGGGCAGACGTAATATTTCGCTTTTTTCATGTTTCCTCCCGTTTCCTCGGAGGGAGGCAGCCGGCCGGACAGCAGCGCGGCCAGATCCACGCCCAGCTCCTCCGCCAGCTGGGCCAGCAGGGACACGTCCGGGCACCCGGCCCCCCGCTCCCACTTGCTCACTGCCTTGCCGGTGACGCCCAGCCGCTCCGCCAGCGCCGCCTGGGTCAGGCCCCGCTCCTTCCGCACCTGGGCGATCAGTGCGCCCACCTTGCCGCAGTCCATGATGCCGCCTCCCTGTTGTGATGTGATGGTTCCGGGCCTCTGCCCGGCGCTGTCTATCTTACACCATACCGGGACCGGGATCAATCCACGCTCCGTAGAGTCTGCGGACCTGCATTCACAGCCGTTGAACGCGGTCTGGCCGGTTCTTTTGCCATGGACACAGGGTCTTACTCCGTCCAGTCGGACAAGGGCCGGGGCCGCTCCCCGGGCAGGAGGGGGATCTGGATGAATCGGTCATACTTCTCCCTGGTGAACTGCCGCAGGTAGATCTCCTGGTGCCTCTTCATGATCTCCTCCTCATCCGGCAGCCTCTCCGCCCAGCAGATAGTCTTGAAGTGGACGCCGAACAGGGCGGTGTCGTAGCCCAGGAGCACGGCCCCGGTGCGCTGGTAGAAGGCCAGACGGCGCAGGATGATCCCGTCCGCCGCCGGTTCCCCAGTGGGAGCCTCGGACTCGCCGATAAACACCGTGTCCGCCGGATACCGCTGCCGGACCATAGCAATGAGCTGTCCCCCGACGCCCTGGCCCCGCAGCCGGGCGGGTACGCACAGGTAGTCCACCAGCACATAGGGCTCCTCCGGGTGCTTCCACAGCAGCATGTAGCCCGCCGGCTCCCCGCCGTCCCCGGTCAGGCGCAGGGGCTCGTAGATTCCCCTCTCCCGCATCCCCTCCATGGCTGCCAGGGGCTTGAGCTCCGACGGGGGAAAGGCCTCCCGCAGATCCGTCTCATAGGCCTCTCTCAGCTCCGACGGGGTCATGATGTTCAAATTCATTTTTTCAGCTCCAATGTCATAATGATGGCGTCCTCCTTGGGGTGGAAGTAGTAGCCCCGCCGCCGTCCGGCCTCCCGGTAGCCCAGGCCGTCGTAGAGGGTCCTGGCCCCCTGGTTGGACTCCCTGACCTCCAGTGTGATGAAGGCCAGCTCCCCGCCCTGCCGCCGGAGCTCCTGGAGCAGGGCCGTGGCCACCCCCTGCCGCCGTGCCTCCGGCCGGACGGCCACGTTGTTGATATATCCCTCGTCCAGCACCCTGTAGAGGCTGATATAGCCCAAAACCAGGCCGGCGGGGTCCACTGCGGCCAGATTGACGCCGCTCTCGCTGGCCACTATATCCTCCAGAGTCTTTCTGGACCAGGGATCGGAGAAACAGATCTTCTCCAGGGCCTCAATCTGGTCTAAATGGGTGTCCGTTATGGGAACAATTGTAAAATCCATGGTTCTCCTATTTCGCCTCCAGCCAGTTTCTCCCGCTGTGGGCCTCCGCCGTCAGGGGCACCGCCAGCTGGTACACGCCCTCCATCTCCTGGGCCAGCAGGGCCTGGACAGCCTCCGCCTCCGCCTGGGGGCACTCCACAATCAGCTCGTCGTGGACCTGCATGATGAGCCGGGCCTCCAGCCCCTCCGCCCCCAGCCGCTGGAACACCTTCACCATGGCCAGCTTGATGATGTCCGCCGCCGTGCCCTGGATGGGCATGTTCAGGGCCACCCGCTCCCCGAAGGACCGGGTGGCGAAGTTGGAGGCCTTGATCTCCGGCAGGGCCCGGCGGCGGTGGAACAGGGTCTCCACGTAGCCGTCCTCCTTGGCCCGGGCGATCACGCCGTCCATGTAGGCCTTCACCTGGGGGAACCGGGCAAAGTATGCCTCCATGTAGGCCTTGGCCTCCGCCACGCTCACCCCCAGGTCCTGGGACAGGGAGAAGGCGGAGATGCCGTACACAATGCCGAAGTTCACCGCCTTGGCCGCCCGGCGCATACTCACCGTAACCTGATCCGTGGGCACGCCGAAGACGTGGGCGGCGGTGACGGTGTGGAAGTCCTCCCCGGAGAGGAACGCCGCCTGCATGGCCTGATCCCCGGACATGTGGGCCAGCAGCCGCAGCTCGATCTGGCTGTAGTCCGCGTCCACCAGCGCCCGGCCGGGCCCGGCGGCGAACATCCGCCGCAGCTCGCTGCCCAGCTCCGTGCGGGTGGGGATATTTTGCAGGTTGGGCTCCGTGGAGCTCAGCCGCCCCGTGGCGGTGACAGTCATCTGGAAGCTGGTGCGCACCCGGCCGTCCGGGCCGATGACCTTCAAAAGCCCCTCCACGTAGGTGCTCCTCAGCTTGGCGTACTGCCGGTACTCCAGCACCTCCCCCACAATGGGGTGGGCCCCCCGCAGCTTGTCCAGCACGTCCGCGCTGGTGGACCATCCGGTCTTGGTCTTTTTACCGTGACTCAGGCCCAGGCGCTCAAAGAGGACCTCCCCCAGCTGCTTGGGGGAGTTGATGTTGAAGGGCCCGGCGTAGGCGTATATTTTCTGCTCCAGGGCCTCGATGGCCCCGGTGAGGGTCTCGCCGAAGGAGCGCAGAGCCCCCGCATCCACCAGAAAACCCGCCGTCTCCATCTCCGCCAGCACCCGGCACAGGGGCAGCTCCACCTGGAAGTAGAGCCAGTCCGTGCCCATCTCCGCCAGCTTGGGCCTCATGGCGCAGTACAGCGCGTCCACGGCGGAGACGTAGCTGAGGAAGGACGCCTCCACGTCGGCTCCGCCGCTGAACAGGGAGAAGGCGTCCGGCTCCAGGTACAGGGGCTTGGGCAGCTCCTCCTTGAACCAGGAGGCGAAGAGGCGGGCGATGTCGTAGCGCCCGGCCGTAGCGTCCAGCAGGTACCCGGCTAGGGCGGTGTCAAAGACAAAGCCCTCCGCCGGAAGGCCGTTCTCCAGCAGGGTCCGGGTCAGATCCTTCACGTCGTGGGACGCCTTCTTGATATCCTCTGAAAACAGGGCCGCCAGCAGCCGGTTCCAGTCCCCCTGGTAGCGGTTGAAGTAGAACTCACCCGCCACGGCCTCGTTTTCCCCGGTCTGGCACTGAACCATCACGGCGGTGAGGTCCGGCAGGGCCAGCAGGGCCACATACTCCGCAGCCCGGAAGGTCTCCAGCAGCGCCTCCGCCTGTTCCTGGCTGACGGCCTGCTCCACCCGGACGGTGAGCGCCGGCTTCTCCTGGCTCTCCGGCGGCATCCCCTGGGCGGTAAGGCCCATTTTTTCAATGAGTGTGTTGAACTCCAGCCGCAGAAACAGGCGGTAGAGCTCCGGCTTCACGCTCCGGCGCATGTTCTCCGCCGGGTCAAAGTCCAGGGGCGCGTCGGTGATGATGGTGGCCAGACGGTAGCTCATCCGGGCGCTCTCCTCCCCCTCGGCCAGCTTCCTGATGGCGGCGGGCTTGGCCTCGATGTCCGGCATGGCGGCGTAGAGAGCGTCCACGGTCTGGTATCTCTGCACCAGGGCCATGGCGGTCTTCTCCCCCACGCCCTTGACGCCGGGGATGTTGTCCGACGCGTCCCCCATGAGGGCCTTCAGATCAATGATGTGGATGGGCTCAAAGCCGTAGGTCTCCCGGAAGGTCTCCGGGGTCATATCCTTGGTGGTGGTCTGGCCCATGCGGGTGGAGACCAGCTTGACCTTGGTGCGGTCCGTCACCAGCTGGAGGCTGTCCTTGTCCCCGGTGACCACCACGCAGGTCCAGTCCTGGGCCTCGCACTTCCGGGAGATGGTGCCGATGAGATCGTCCGCCTCGTAGCCCGCCAGCTCGTAGCGGGGGATGTCCATGGCGTCCAGCACCTCCTTGAGCACGGGCATCTGCATGGCCAGCTCCTCGGGCATCCCCTTCCGCTGGGCCTTGTAGCCGTCGTATTCCAGGTGTCGGAAGGTGGGCTCCCGCCGGTCAAAGGTGACGCACAGGGCCTCCGGCTCCTCCTCGTCCAGCAGCCGCTGGAGGGTGGTGACGAAGCCGTAAACCGCGTTGGTATACAGCCCGTCCCGGGTGGTCAGGGGCCGGATGCCGTAAAAGGAGCGGTTGACGATGCTGTTGCCGTCAATCACCATCAGTTTCATAGGACGTTCCTCCTTGCTTTCGCCTGCCAGCGCGCACGCTGGGCCGCTCTGGTGTATTATACCCCATGGGGAGGATTCCCGCAATAGATATTTGGTGGCCGCAGTAAACAGATGTTGCATATCATTCCCGCCAATGCTATACTTAAAAGCACAAACAGCCCTTAGACTGTCCGCATCGTGTCCCCACATCTGACGTTCTTTTTGATCCTTTTTCTTTCAAGAAAAGGGATGATTACGAAACAACAAGGAGGCGCACATCATGGTACTTGAGGACCTGCGGGCCATGGAGGAGACCTTCTGGCTCAACCCCCGTCTCCGTCCGGCGGCGGAGGCCCTGGCGGAGGCTCCGGTGGCGGCGGAGGAGGTGGCGGACGCTGCGGCGCGGCTGGAGCGGTTCGCCCCCTACATCGCCCAGGTGTTCCCGGAGACCCGCCCTGCGGGCGGAATCATCGAGTCCCCCCTGACCCCCATCCCGGCCATGCAGGCTGCCCTGGGCGGCCTCCCCGGCCGGCTGCTGCTCAAGCAGGACAGCCGCCTGCCCATCTCCGGCTCCATCAAGGCCCGGGGCGGGATCTACGAGGTCCTGTGTCTGGCGGAGGAGATCGGGATCCGGGAGGGCGGGCTGACCCTTGCCGGCGACTACGCCCAGCTGGCGGACCCCGCCTTCCGGGAGCTCTTTGGCCAGTACGCCGTGGCGGTGGGATCCACCGGCAACCTGGGCCTGTCCATCGGCATCATGAGCGCGGCCCTGGGCTTCCGGGTGACGGTCCACATGTCCGCCGACGCCCGCCAGTGGAAGAAGGACCTGCTGCGCTCCAAGGGGGTCACGGTGGTGGAGTACGCCGGGGACTACGGCAAGGCCGTGGCCGAGGGCCGCCGGCAGGCCCAGGGGGACCCCCGGTGCCACTTTGTGGACGACGAGAGCTCCCGCACCCTCTTCCTGGGCTACGCCGTGGCGGCCCGACGGACGGCCCGGCAGCTGGCGGACCTGGGTATCCCGGTGGACCGGGACCACCCCCTGCTGGTCTACCTGCCCTGCGGGGTGGGCGGCGGCCCCGGGGGCGTGGCCTTTGGGCTGAAACTGCTCTACGGGGACAGCGTCCACTGTTTCTTCGCCGAGCCCACCCACGCCCCCTGCATGACCCTGGGCCTCGCCACGGGTCTCCACGACGGCATATGCGTAGGGGATTACGGCATTGACGGCAAAACCGCCGCCGACGGTCTGGCCGTGGGCCGGGCCAGCGGCCTTGTGAGCCGGATCATGGAGCCCCTGCTGACGGGCTGCTTCACCGTGGAGGACGCCCGGCTCTACCGCCTCCTGCGCCTGCTGGCGGACACGGAGAACATCCGCCTGGAGCCCAGCGCCCTGGCGGGCCTGCCGGGCATGGGTCTGGTCTGCGCCGGGGACTGGGCGGAGAGCCAGGGCATTGACCTGCGAAAGGCCGTCCACATCGCCTGGGCCACCGGCGGCAGCATGGTCCCGGAGGATATCTGGCAGGAATACTATTGTCTTGGAGCATAAAAAAGAGACGCGCTGGTGACAGCGCGTCTCTTTCACACATTTGGCAGCTTACAGGCTCTTGTCGTCCACGTACAGCTCCCGGACTCCGTTGGAGCTGGCGGCGGGCTTGGCCGCAGGGGCAGCGGCAGGGGCCTCGTCCCGGGGACCGTCCCGCCAGGCCAGAAACTTGGGCGCCACCTGGGGGAACAGGGCAAGGCTGAGCACGTCCTCCTCGCTCTTGGCCAGGTCCTTGAACTCCTCCTTGTACTTCTCCAGCTCCGGCTGAAGCTGATCCGCCGGACGGCAGGTGATGACCTCCTCCGGCTTGATGCCGGCCTTGGCCCGGACGGCCTCGTTGACCTTGCCGGGCAGCGCGCCGTACTCGCCCTTGAGCACCGCGCGGGACTCCTTGGTAAAGGTCTTGTACCGCTCGCCCATGATGATGTTCATCACCGCCTGGGTGCCCACGATCTGGCTGGAGGGGGTGACCAGGGGGGGATAGCCGTAGTCCTCGCGGACCCGGGGGATCTCCGCCAGCACGTCGTAGTACTTGTCCTCCTTGCCGGCCTGCTTGAGCTGGCTGATGAGGTTGGAGAGCATGCCGCCGGGCACCTGATAGAGCAGGGTGTTGGTGTCCACGTTGAGCACCTTGGGATCCAGGGACCCGGTATCCTTGAGCCGCTGGGCCACCTTGCGGAAGTGGACCGCCGCGTCGCTCATCTTCTCCAGGTCCAGCCCGGTATCCCGGACCGTGCCCTTGAGGGTGGCCACCAGGGACTCGGTGGCGGGCTGGGCGGTGCCGTTGGCCAGGGGGCTCAGGGCAGTATCCACGATGTCCACGCCCGCATAGGCCGCCATGAGGTAGACCATGTCGCCGGTGCCGGTGGTGTTGTGGGTGTGGAGGTGGATGGGCATATCCACGCTCTCCTTGAGGCGCTTGACCAGGCTGTAGGCGTCCATGGGCAGCAGCAGGTTGGCCATGTCCTTGATGCACAGGGTGTCCGCGCCCATCTGCTCCAGCTCCTTGGCCATCTTCACGAAGTAGTCCTCGTTGTGGATGGGGGAGATGGTGTAGGACAGGGTGGCCTCCACGATGCCGCCGTACTTCTTGGTGGACTTGATGGCCTGCTCCAGGTTGCGCACGTCGTTGAGGGCGTCGAAGATGCGGATGATGTCGATGCCGTTCTCAATGGACTTGCGGCAGAAGGCGTCCACCACGTCGTCGGCGTAGTGCTTGTAGCCCAGAATGTTCTGGCCGCGGAAGAGCATCTGCAGCTTGGTATTGGGCAGGTGCTTGCGCAGGGTGCGCAGCCGCTCCCAGGGGTCCTCGTTGAGGAAGCGCATGCACACGTCGAAGGTGGCGCCGCCCCAGCACTCCAGGGAGTAGTAGCCGATAGAGT
Source organism: uncultured Clostridia bacterium (assembly GCA_947365965.1). Lineage (GTDB taxonomy): Bacteria > Bacillota > Clostridia > Oscillospirales > Oscillospiraceae > Pelethomonas. The sequence goes on along the minus strand of CANAZG010000036.1, from coordinate 394 downwards.
CCAGAATCTCGCAGGCGGGCAGCATGTCCTCAATGGTCATGCGGGTGGCGGCCTGGGACTGGTGGGCGTCACGGAGGATGGTATCCGTAATCAGCAGGGGCTTGTTAGACAGAAATTCCATTGTTTCCATTCAATAATACTCCTTCTTCATTGACATACCCGCTCCCCCCTGCTTCCAGGGGGGAGGAATGTATGCCGATCCACCGCTATCAGCCGAACAGCGCCATCAGCACGCCGGCTGCGATCGCGGAACCGATGACGCCGGCCACGTTGGGGCCCATGGCGTGCATCAGCAGGAAGTTGGCGGGGTTGGCCTTCTGGCCCTCCACCTGGGAGACGCGGGCGGCCATGGGCACGGCGGACACGCCGGCGGAGCCGATGAGGGGATTGATCT
>CANAZG010000035.1 GCA_947365965.1 uncultured Clostridia bacterium | reverse complement strand
CCACGATGGGGGACACGGTGGACTCGATGTCCACCTTGAACATGTGGATGGAGGGTGCGCTGGCCTTGAGCTTGATGCCGTAGCGGCCGCCCTGGCGCATCACCTCCGGCTCCTCCAGCAGCAGCTCCTCCATGGTGGGCATGACGATGCCGTAGCCCGTCTCATATACGTTGGTGAGGGCGTCGGACACCTTGTCGAACCGGGCCTTCACCCCGGCCAGCTCTGTGAGCAGCTCCATCAGGTCCCCGTCGTCCGACACGGTGAACCCGGACTGGCTGGACAGGGTCTGGTAGAACAGCTCCCTGGGCAGCTGGAGCTCCGCCGAGGCGATGCCCCGGCCCAGGTCGATGGACAGCACCCGGCTCAGGGAGATGTCCTCCTGCTCCCCCATCTCCTTCACCACCGGCTCCACCTCCCGGATGTGGGCCATCCGGCTCCCGCCCTCCCGGACCACGCCGTACACCGCCTGCTTGATGGGGTGGTCCACCGGCAGCGCGTCCACCCAGGCGGGCAGGAAAATGCGCATCTCCCGCAGAGGAAATTCGTACAGAATACTCTTGATGATGTAGGTGATGGACTCCTCCGTCAGCTCCAGGCAGTTCACCGGCAGACACTGGACCCCGAAGCGGCTCTCGATGTCCCGGCTGATGCTCATAACCCGTCCGCTGTGGGGCTCAGTGGAGTTGAGCAGGACCACAAAGGGCTTCCCCAGGGCCTGGAGCTCGGTGATGACCCGCTCCTCCGCCTCCAGGTAGTCCTCCCGGGGGATGTCGGTGATGGAGCCGTCGGTGGTGATGACAATGCCTACGGTGGAGTGCTCCTGGATGACCTTCCGGGTGCCGATCTCCGCTGCCTCCGCCATGGGGATCTCGTGGTCCATCCAGGGGGTCATCACCATCCGGGGCGTTCCGTCCTCAAACTGCCCCATAGCCCCCCGGACCATGTAGCCCACGCTGTCGATCAGCCGCACCGCGAAGGTGACGCTCCCCTCCAGGGTCACGTCCACCGCCTCCTCGGGCACGAACTTGGGCTCCGCGGTCATGATGGTCCTGCCGCTGCCGGACTGGGGCAGCTCGTCGATGGCCCGCTCCCGGCGGTAGACGTTTTCAATGTTGGGGATTACGCAGGTCTCCATGAACCGCTTGATGAACGTGCTCTTTCCCGTCCTCACCGGCCCCAGCACCCCCACAAACAGGGACCCGCCGGTGCGCGTGGCTATGTCCTGATAGAGATCCGTATTTGTCATAGTTACCTCCCATGCGCCGTCGCGCCTGAATTTGATGGGAAACCTCCGTGCATGGGAGGTTTGCTCCTGACCAATGCTGTGCAAATCCAGAAAAAATACCGAAGCTCTCACTGTTGTACTCTATGACAGCCTGACCGGAAATATGACGGGGGACGCAGCAGCCGAACCGCTCCTCCCCGCTTTACCCCGCTAATTCGTTAAACTGTACAAGGACGCAGGAGGGGCAGGCCTACTTCTTGTGGGAATTACAGCTTTACAACGTTGCTTTAGTATGGTAGAGTGATAGCATACTAAATCGGCGATACGCCGACAAGGAGGACATGATGAAAAAACTGCTTGCACTGGTTCTGGCCCTGACCATGGGCCTGACCCTGGCCGCCTGCGGCGGAAAATCCGACAGCGACGTGAAGTACGTCAAGGACAAGGGAACTCTGGTGGTGGGAATGACCGACTTCGCCCCCATGGACTACCGGGACGGGAACGGAGAGTGGATCGGCTTTGACGCAGACATGGCCAAGGCCTTTGCCGAGAGCCTGGGGGTCACGGCGGAGTTCATCGAGATCACCTGGGACAGCAAGGCCATGGAGCTGGAGACCAAGGCCATTGACGTGGTGTGGAACGGCATGACCCTCACCGACGAGGTGAAGTCCCTCATGGGCGTCAGCGAGCCCTACTGCAAAAACGCCCAGGTGGTGGTGCTCTCCGCCGATCTGGCGGGCCAGTACATGAGCGCCGATGCCATCGGCTCCCTCACCTTTGCCGTGGAAAACGGCTCCGCCGGCATGAAGGCCCTGGACGGCCTGAACATCCCCTACACCGCCGTGGACACCCAGGCCAAGGCGCTGATGGAGGTGGCCGCCGGCAGCACCGACGCCTGTGTCATTGACCTGCTCATGGCCGGCGCCATGATCGGCCCCGGCACCAGCTACCCCCAGCTGGCCACCGCCGCAGAGCTGGAGAGCGAGGAGTACGGCGTGGGATTCCGCAAGGACAGCGATCTCGTCAAGGCCTTCAACGACTTCTGGAAAAGCGCCTATGACGAGGGTACGGTGCTCAGCACCGCCCAGACCTACGGCATTGCCCAGAATATTATTGAAAAATAACAGGAAAGGCAGAGCGTGTCTCTGCCTTTCCCCGGTGGATGGGAGAAATATATGGTATCCTTCTGGTCTGTCACCGCGTCTCTGGCCACAGGGCTGATTACCACGGGCAAGCTCTTTTTCCTCACCCTGGTCTTTGCCCTCCCCCTGGGCCTGATCATCTGCTTCGGCTCCATGAGCCGTTTCCCGCCCCTGCGGGGCCTGGTAAAGACGGCCGTGTGGATCGTCCGGGGGTCCCCGCTGATGCTGCAAATCCTCATTGTGTACTACGGCCCGGGCCTGCTCCTCGGTCTGCCCCTGCTCCCCCGGTTCACGGCGGCTCTGGTCACCTTTGTCATCAACTACGCCTGCTACTTCTCGGAGATCTATCGAGGCGGCATCCAGTCCATCCCCCGGGGGCAGTACGAGGCCGGGCAGGTGCTGGGCATGAGGCGCAGCCAGATCTTCTTCAGGGTCACCCTGCTCCAGCTGGTCAAGCGCATCGTGCCCCCCATGGGCAACGAGATGATTACCCTGGTCAAGGACACGGCCCTGGTGCGGGTCATCTCCGTATATGAGATCATCTGGATGGGCGAGTCCTTCATCCGCAAGGGCATGATGTGGCCCCTGTTCTACACAGCGGTATTCTATCTGGCGGTCAACGGCCTTCTCACCCTCCTGCTGGGGTGGTTTGAGAAGAAGCTGTCCTATTTCAAGTGAGAGGAGGCGGAAACATGGCTATTTTAGAGGTATCCCGCATTGAAAAGCGGTTTGGGGACGTGCAGGTCCTCCGGGACATCAGCTTCACCCTGGACAAGGGCCAGTCCCTGGCCGTCATCGGCTCCTCCGGCAGCGGCAAGACCACCCTGCTGCGGTGCCTGAACTTCCTGGAGCGGCCCGACAGCGGAACCATCGCCGTGGGGGGCCGGACCCTCTTTGACGCGGCGGACCCCGCCGCCCGCAGCGAGGAGCAGATCCGCCGCAGCCGCCTCCACTTCGGTCTGGTGTTCCAGAGCTTCAACCTCTTCCCCCAGTACACGGCCCTGGAGAACGTGATGCTGGCCCGGACCCTGCTGGCCAAGGAGGCGCCGGACTACAAGTCCCGCCGGCGGGAGATCACGGAGGCCATCCGGCAGCAGGCCGTGGACCTTCTGACCCAGGTGGGGCTCCAGAACCGGCTGGACAGCTACCCCCACCAGCTCTCCGGCGGACAGCAGCAGCGGGTGGCCATTGCCCGGGCCCTGGCCCTGGAGCCGGACATCCTGTGCTTTGACGAGCCCACCTCGGCCCTGGACCCGGAGCTCACCGGCGAGGTACTGAAGGTCATCCGCTCCCTGGCGGAGCGGAACACCACCATGATTATCGTCACCCACGAGATGGGCTTTGCCCGGGATGTGGCGGACCAGATCATCTTCATGGACGAGGGCGTCATCGTGGAGCAGGGCCCCTCGGAGCAGGTGATCGGCAGCCCCCGGGAGGAGCGCACCCGGCAGTTCCTCCGCCGGTTCAACCAGGAGTAGCCTACAGCGCCCGCTCCACCAGCACGTACTCCCCGTTCCGCAGCCGCTCCCGGAAGCCCATGGAGAGGAAAAGGGACACAGAGGGGTTATCCAGGGCGATGTTGTCGCACAGCCGGACCACGCCCCTCTCCCGGGCGGCCTCGCACAGCAGGGCCAGCCCCTGTCTGCCGTACCCCCGGCCCCGGTACCGGGCCTCTACGATCACGTCGCAGATAAACTCCCCCAGCTCCTCGTCCCAGTGGTAGGCCGTCTCCCCCACGAAACGGCCGCCGGAGACCTCCCGGAGGTATCGGTAAAACCGGCTCTCCGGCCCCTCCACCCACCGCTCATACCAGGGGGCCCACCGCTCCCGGGGAAAGGGGATCGTACCGCCGTAGGCGCGGTTATAGGCCATGGTCTCCGGGTCCCCCAGCAGGCGCTGGCGAAACGCCAGCTCCTCCAGGGCGGGTCTGTACAGCTGGATGGTCTCCATATGGCGCACCTCTTTCCTTTGTTTTGCTCATTATATCATCAGCGCCCTGCGCCCGTCAAGGGGCGCGGGGACACGAATCCATGCCGTCATGGACGGCAGGCTTTTATATGGGAGGACGGCTGTGGAACAGGCAACAAGACAGCGGCTGGCGGAGATCGCGAGAAAAAATGCGGAGAAGCCCTTTCATGGGGATATTGCGGGCAGGGCCTCCAACCTCGCCCCCATGATCCGGTATTTCCCCCGGTGGAGCGTTGGCGCCGCGGACCGGCTGTGGTGCGCGGCGTTTGTGTACTACTGCTGCATCCAGGCGGGGTTTCTCATTCCCTACAGCCCAAGGGAGTGCGTGACGTGCAGTCTGGCGGGCTGCGGCGGCTGGGAGGAGTACGCCATGGGGGACCGCCGGATCGGGTACCACCGGCCGGAGGAGGATTTTTCTCCGGGGCCCGGCGACATTGTCCTGTTTGACCGGGTCTTCAATGGCCAGGAGCACGACCACATCGGGATTCTTCTGGAGGCCCGCAGCGGGGAGATGATTACTGCGGAGGGGAATACCTTTCACGACAATATATCCAGGGTTCTCCACCGGCCGATAGACGGGCATATCCGCGCATACATCCGAATACCTGACGGCTATCGGTATTGAGAGCCGGTATTTGCAGCCATTGCGGACTGCGAGAAGGCGCGGCAGCTTTCAAGCTGCCGCGCCTTAACCGTAAGAACACGCTCGGAGAACCTCTAAAGTTCCTTTTTCGGCTTTTTCTCGGAAAGAAAAACGTTACCGCGCCTTGGGGATCAGCAGCAGCCGGTCCGGGGTGATCTGGCTCTCGTCGGACAGCTCGTTCACCGCCAGAATGCCCTCCCGGGTGGCCCGGTACTGCTTGGCAATGGACCACAGGCTCTCCCCCGTCCCCAGCTTGCGCAGGATCAGGGAGGGCGCGGCGGCCCGGTCCCCCTCCTCCTCCGCAGTCTCCGCGCCGCTGATGCACAGGTAGCGGCGGCGGAAGGAGGTGGTCAGGGCGCACTCCAGGGGGAAGCGGAGCTCGATGCCCTCGGGCATGATGTTGGCGATCACGTCGCCGTGGCAGGCAGCCTCGGCCTGGCAGGCCGGCTCCTCCCCCTCCTGGGGCAGATCCGTGGGCAGGGAGACGGTGAACTCCCGGTGGACCGCCCCCAGCACGTCGTTTTCATCCAGATACAGGCATCTGGCCCAGACCGGGACCTTCAGCTCGCCGCCGGACAGCTGGGCCCCGCCGCAGCCGATCTCCGTGTCCACCACGCTGCGCACGGCCACCCCGGTCTCCAGCAGCTCCCGGACGTTCTGGCGGCGGGTCCCCCGCTGGCTGTCCTCGCTGAGCTCCAGCTGGGCGGTCTGGCAGACCACCGGAGCGGCGGTGCTGTAGAGGTCCGCGATGAACCCCACGTCCTCCCCCCGCCACACGGTCACCCGGGTGCGCATCATCAGCTCCAGGGTAAGGGTATAGGCGTCCTCCGGGCTGCTCTCGCTGCCCACCCGGCAGTCCACGCTGAGCAGGCGGTAGGCCGCCTCGCTCTCGCAGTCCTCGTCAAAGCCGCCGCCCTCGATGATCTGGGAGAAGGGGAGGTCCTGCTGCAAAAGGCTCAGCCGGCCGCCGCCCTCCCGGTACAGGACCGAGGCGGAGATGAGCCCCTTCACCACCAGCTTGCTGCCGATGAGCTTGCTGTCCGTGCCGCGGACGTCGATCCGGGTGGACAGGATCTCCTCCGCGCCGCCCCGGCCCGGGGACAGGGGCAGCTCCTCCGTGAAGGTGAACTCCTTCTCCCGCACGCCGGCGGCCACCCGGGTCCGCCTCTGCTCCTGGAGAAGCTGCACCCCCTCCCCCTCCTCCATGGCCGTGCACACGGACAGGGACACGTGGCGGCATCCCATGGGGTAGAGGAGCAGGTTGGCCCGGGTCAGCACCTTCCGGGGGTTGAGGACCCGGGTGTCAATGCTCCGGAGCTCCCCCTGGATGTCCAGAAATTCGCACTCCGCGCCCCCCTGCCCCTCCCCGTAGCACTGAAAGGGGATCTGGAAGTGGAGGGAGCGGGGCCCCTCCTCCTTCTCCGGTATGTACAGCACCGACACCTCCACCGAGCCGCTGGCGCAGAAGCGCCCGTCCGCCGTCAGCTCCCGGTTGGTCAGGCACACCAGACCCGTGGTGTCCACGATCCGGGCGATGTCCCCACAGCTGTCGGGCACAATGTTCTCCCGCATGGTCTCGCAGGAGAAGGGGGTGAAGCGGAGCGGCTCATAGTAGTCATGGCCGGCTTTTTTGAATTGCAGTTCCATGGTTTGGCGTCCTCCCTTGGCATGGTGTTCAAACGACTGGTTGTCTCCAGTCTATGAGAGGACGGGGGGAACTATTCCTTGATTCCGAAAACCATTCTCAGGATCCCGCTGAGAAATCTGGGGGACTTGACGACAACGATCTTCATGGGTGCCTCCTCCCTACTTGCGCATACAGCCGCAGCCGCAGCCAATGAGCAGAATTGCCACAAGAAACAGGAGGCATCCGGTGGGAAAGATGGCGGTAATCAGGATACCCAGGCCCAGAGCTGTGGCGCACACGCCCAGCCAACGGTAGTTTCTCATCTCCTTGTCGCCTCCTTGCCGCTTGGGGATACTCCATTATATACAGGGAGGTTCCCATGCGCTACGCCTGCCGCGGCCCTCCCCGTTGGGGAGGGGGCAGTCCCGGTACGCCTCCCCGGTCCGGAACACGGAGAGCATCAGGCCGGTCAGCGCGGCGTTGAGGAGAAGCGCGCCCAGCCCGTCGGAGATAAAGGGCAGGGAGAGGGGGCCGAACAATCCATAGCCCAGGCTGCAAATCAGATAGGACCCGGCCTGGACCGCCAGGGTCAGCGCCGCGGCCAGGGCCAGCAGGGACCCCAGCATACTCCGCTCCCCCAGGGCCTTCCGGACGCCCACAGCGGAGAAGACCGCCATCAGCGCCGCCGTGCCCAGCCACGCCGCGAAGCCGAACCGATGGACCAGGTAGACCAGGGCGAAGTCCGTCCGGAGATCGGGCAGCAGCTCCACGCTCCCCACCCATTCCGGAACGCCGCCGGTCCCCCACCAGACAGACTCCGACAGGATATCCCGGATCATGCAGTACACATACCCCGCCCCCAGCCGGTCCTGCTCCGGATGCAGAAGGATACCCAGCCTGCCGGAGAGATACCGCCGTCCCAGGGCCGCGAGGCAGAGAAGCGCCCCGGCCAGCAGCGCCGAAATCACCAGGACCTGCCGCCGTCTATTCGGACCGAACCACCCCCGGCCAATGGCCAGACACAGCGTCCCCAGGGCCGCGATGGAATACAGGATCAGGCCTGACAGGCAGGGGATACACACCAGGATGACGGCCGGCGGCAGATAGGCGATCCCGCCCAGGAGGATCCCCGGCAGGCCCATGCTTCTCATGCGGTACACTGCCAGCGCGTAGGCAGCCGGGAAAACCAGCGCCAGATAGGACAGCCGGATGCGCAGCCTTCCCACAGCCAGGACCAGACTCCCCGGTCCCCACTCCCCCAGCAGGATTCCCAGGGCGGCAAAGGCCAGAACCAAGCCGTACAGCGTCCACCCATGCCTGCCCAGCAGGGAGAAATCCATGAAATAGAAGCACAAAAACACCCCAAAGGCCAGGGCGTAGGGGAGAAAATAGGGCACAACCAGCAGGCCCGGGGCGGGGCGCAGGACAAAGCAGTTCACCGCCAGCCCCAGCAGCATGAGAAGCCCCGTCAGCCCGGCCAGGAGCCACTGGGGCCTGGGCCGGTGGGTCTGATCCAGGGCCCGGCCCACCAGCGCCGGGTCCCCCATCTGGGCGATGGCCCTTCCGGCGGCGGTCTCCTCGTCGTCCCCGGCCGCCATGTACGCGTCCCGCTGGTCCTGGAGGTGGTCCCCGATCTCCGCCTCCACCGCCGGCCGGATCCTCTTCCATCGTATGTAACCGCTCACCTCCCGGCAGTAGTCCCGCAGCCGCTCAGACGGCCCCATAGCTGACCCCTCCTCTCAAAATCCTGTTGACCGCCTCGGCGTAGACGGTCCACTCCCGCTGCTTCTCCTCCAGCAGCTTCCTCCCCTTCTCGGTCAGGTGGTAGTACTTGCGGGTCCGGTCCGTGTCCGCCCGCCGCTCACAGGATGTCAGAGCGCCCTCCCGCTCCAGGCCGTGGAGAATGGGATAGAGGGTGCCGGCCTTCAGGTCAAAGGTGTGATCGGACCGCCGGGCGAGGGTCTCGATCATCTCGTAGCCGTACATGTCCCGCTCCTCCAGCAGCTTCAGCACAAGGACGGCCGCGCTGCCCGGCCACAGGCTCTTGTCCATCGCCATATATCGTCCTCCTTTATATATCGATCATCTATATAGCATTATATATAGATGCTCGATATATGTCAAGAAAAACCTGCGCGGTCCCGGAGGCTCCGGGACCGCGCACAGCTGCGGGATACCGCCGGGTCAGCGGACCTGTCCGTCCCCGGTGATGACATATTGATAGGTACACAGCTCCTCCAGGCCCATAGGCCCCCGGGCGTGGAGCTTCTGGGTGGAGATGCCCATCTCGCAGCCCAGGCCGAACTCCCCGCCGTCGGTAAACCGGGTGGACACGTTCCAGTACACCGCCGCGCTGTCCACGGCGGCGATGAACCGCCGGGCTGTCTCAGCGTCGGCGGTGACGATGCAGTCGCTGTGGCCGGTGGAGTGGGCGGCAATGTGGTCCGCCGCCGCCTGGGCGCTGTCCACCACCCCCACGGCCAGGATGTAGTCCAGAAACTCCGTGTCAAAGTCCGCCTCCCCGGCGGGCACGCCCTCGATGACCGCCCCGGCCCGGCTGTCCAGGCGCAGCTCCACACTCTGGAGCCCGGCTGCGGCCCGGTCCGTCACCAGCCGCGCCCGCAGCATGGGCAGGAACTTCTCCGCTATATCCCGGTGGACCAGACACACCTCCTCCGCATTGCACACGCTGGGGCGGCTGGTCTTGGCGTTGTCGATGATGTTCAGGGCCATGTCCAGATCCGCGTCCCGGTCCACGTACACGTGGCAGACGCCGGTGCCGGTCTGGATGCAGGGGACCCGGGCGTTCTCCACGCAGGCCCGGATGAGCCCCGCTCCGCCCCGGGGGATGAGAAGGTCCACCAGCCCCACCGCCTCCATCAGCTCCCGGGCGCTCCGGCGGGTGGTGTCCTGGACGAGGCTCACCGCCTCCCGGGGCAGACCCGCCCCCTCCAGGCCCTCCCGCAGAGCCTCCACAATGGCCCCCGCGGAGCGGAAGGCCTCCTTGCCGCCCCGGAGGACGCACACGTTTCCGCTCTTCACCGCCAGGGCCGCCGCGTCGCTGGTGACGTTGGGCCGGCTCTCATAGATGATGGCCACCACCCCCATGGGCACGGCAGTCTTCCGGATGGTGATGCCGCTGGGCCGCTCCACCGTGCGCAGTACCCGCCCCACCGGATCGGGCAGGGCGGCCACCTGCCGCACCCCCTCGGCCATGGCGGCGATCCGCTCCTCCGTCAGGGCCAGACGGTCCAGCATCACCTCGCTGATCTGTCCCCGGGCCGCCTCCAGGTCCAGGGCGTTGGCGGAGAGAATGGCGGCCCGTTGGGCCCAGAGGCTGTCCGCCATAGCCAGCAGGGCGGCGTTCCTCCTCTCCCCCTCCGCGCCGCGCAGCGCGGGCCGGGCCCTGCGGGCCGCCCGCAGAATGTCCATTGTCGTCATAGCATGGGTCTCCTTCCCTGCGCTTTCGCGCCGTCAATCAAACCTCACGGACCAGGAGGCCGCCCGATAGGCTGCAAAGCACATCCGCACCTGCTCCTCCGTGCACTTCTCGCCGGCCAGGGGCGGCAGGGCGTCCTCCGGAAAGTAGCCCCGCTCCGTGGTCTCCGCGTTGGGGACAAAGTCCCCGCCCATGGCCTCGCAGAGGAAGAAGATCTTCACCACCCCGTAGGGGTAGGGGGGCTGGTTGTGCTTATCCCGGTCCTGAACCGCGATGAGGGACCGGACCGCCGCGTCCACCCCCGCCTCCTCCTTCAGCTCCTTTACCGCGTTGTCCGCCGGGGACAGGTTGTACTCGCACCAGCCCCCGGGGATGGCCCACCGCCCGTCCCGCTCCCGGACCAGGAGGATCCGCCCATCCTGAAACACCGCCCCCCGGGTGTCCACCTTGGGGGTCTGGTAGCCCACGTCGCCGCAGAAGAGGTCCGTCACCTTCTCCGTTGAAAGCCCCGTCCGCTCCGCCAGCATCTCGGCGGCCATCTCCCGTATCCGCTGGTACCGCTCCCGGTCAAAGGGGCTCTCGCTGTAGTAGAGCCCCGCCTGGGCCATGCTCTGGAGCTCCGAGGCCCACCGAATGATCCTGTCCTCCACAATGCTACCTCCTTTTTCCATAAAACCGGGTGCCCACGCTCTCTCCGGCGGCGATGCGGTAGAGGTCCTGGGGCCGCTGGCCGTTGGTGATAATCATGTCGCACCCCGCCTCCATGCACATGCCGGCGGCCCGCAGCTTGGTCACCATGCCGCCGGTACCCATCTCGCTGCCCGCGTCCCCGGCCAGGGCCAGCAGCTCCGGCGTCAGCTCCCGCACCTCCGGGATGAGCCGGGCCGAGGGGTCACGCCGGGGGTCCGCAGTGTAGAGCCCCTCGATGTCGCTCATGAGCACCAGCAGGTCCGCCCGGGCGTTCACCGCCGCCACCGCCCCCAGGGTGTCGTTGTCCCCCAGAGCGATCTCCGCCGTGGCCACGGTGTCGTTCTCGTTGATGACCGGCAGGACCCCCAGCTCCAGAAGCCGGAAGAGGGTGTTCTGGAAGTTTTCCCGCCGCTGGCTGTCCTCCACGTCCGCCCCTGTCAGCAGCACCTGGGCCACCGTGTGGCGGTACTCCCCGAAGAGCTTGTCGTATACGTACATCAGCTCGCACTGGCCCACCGCCGCCAGAGCCTGCTTGGTGGGGATGTCCTCCGGCCTGCGGACCATGTTCATCTTCCCCACCCCCATGGCGATGGCCCCCGAGGACACCAGCACCAGCTCGTGGCCGGCGTTCTTCAGATCGCTCATCACCTTGCACAGCAGCTCCACCCGCCGGATGTTCAGCTTCCCCGTGGCGTAGGTCAGGGTGGAGGTGCCCAGCTTGACAACGATTCTCACAGTTTTCACGCCCTCCCTATGATTTTTCTCCAGTATACCATATCCGGCGGGAAAATGGCAATCGACAATCCCCACAGTTTATGGTACAATGGGGAGAGATTATCCGTTTTTGTGTCCTTGGGACGCGGAGAGAGGGGGACGGACCATGGAGGACGGCCAGATCGTTGAGCTCTACTGGCAGCGGGAGGAGGATGCCATCCGGGTCACGGAGCAGAAGTACGGCGGGTTCTGCCGCCGGCTGTCCATGAACATCCTGCACAGCTTCCAGGACAGCGAGGAGTGCGTCAACGATGCCTACGGCCGCTGCTGGGACACCATGCCGCCCCAGCGTCCGGCCAGCCTGCGGGCCTATCTGGGGGTCATCATCCGCAACCTCTCCATCAGCCGCTACCGGGCCGGCCGCGCCCAGAAGCGGTACGGGGGCGCGGAGGTGCTGCTCAGCGAGCTCTCTGAGTGCGTTCCCGCGCCGGAGAACGTCCAGCGCACCGTGGAGGCCGCCGAGCTGGGCGAGCGCATCAGCCAGTGGCTGGAGGAGCTGGCCCCGGAGGACCGGGCCCTCTTCATCCGCCGCTACTGGAGCGGGGAGGCGGTGAAGGAGCTGGCCAGAGAGGCGGGCGCCCGGCCAAACGCGGTCACCAAGCGCTTGCTGCGCCTGCGGGAGAGCCTGCGGCGGACACTGGAGAAGGAGGGGGTGGCCCTGTGAACGAGAAAGCGGAGGTCCTGTTTGACGCGGTCACCAGCATTCGACCGGAGCTGGTGGAGCGGGCCCTGGACGCCCCCATCCGCCGCCGGCCGGTCTGGCGGCGGTACGCGGCCCTGTGCGCCTGTCTGGCCCTGGCGGTGTGTGTGGGGTGGTTCGCGCTCCTCTCCGGCGGCATGGGCGGCGGCAGCGATATGATTTCCACCGATTCCGCGCCTGCGGACAACAGCGCCCCGCCCCCGGCCAGCCCGGAGGACGCGCCCCCCGCCGCCGGAGTCCCCTCCGAGGACGGCGGGGAGATGGACGGCGCTCCGGTCACCTCCTTTACCGCCCAGGTGGCGGAGGTCCGGGAGAGTACGCTCCTGGTGCGGCCCGATGACCCCTGGGACGCGGAGACGGTGGAGGTGTCCCTGGAGGGGCTGGAGACGCTGCCGGCCCTGGCCCCCGGCGACCGGGTGCGGGTGACCTTCGCCGGGGAGGTCCGAGAGGACGGCCTCATCACCGGCGTGACGGAGATTGCGGCGGCGGAGCCCTAGGGACGCGTTCGCTGATAAAATAGAGGATCCATCCGATAGACCATTTGAAGGGAGACGTTTTTTTGAAGCTAAAGGAACTTTTCAGTGCCCACGACATGACCGTAGGGCCGCCCTGGCAGCGGATCATGGAGTTTGCCGTACCCATGCTGGTGGGCAATCTGGCCCAGCAGCTCTACAACACGGCGGACTCCATCGTGGTGGGCCACTACGTGGGGGACAACGCCCTGGCGGCGGTGGGGAGCGCCTCGCCCATCCTCAACCTGCTGCTGGCCCTGTTCGTGGGCGTGTCCACGGGAGCGGGCATCGTCATCTCCCAGAACTACGGCGCCGGGGACCGGGAGCGGCTGAGCAACTCCATCGGCAACTGCATCACCCTGGCCGCTATCGCCTCCGCCATCACCATGCTCATCGGCGTCACCGTCACCACGCCCATGCTCCGCCTGCTGGAGACCCCCGTCTCCATCATCGACTGGAGCGGCGACTACCTCCACATCATCTTCTGGGGCGTGGCCGGGTGCGCCTTCTACAACATCCTCTCCGGCATCCTCCGGGGCATGGGGGACTCCTTCTCCGCCCTGGCCTTCCTGCTGCTGGCCACGGTGCTGAACATCGGCCTGGACGTGTGGTTCGTGGCCGGGTTCGGCATGGGCGTGGCCGGGGTGGCCCTGGCCACAGTGCTGGCCCAGGGGATCTCCGCCGCCCTATGTATGGTGAAACTGCTGCGGATGCAGGACGTGTTCGACTTCACCCCCGCCACTCTCCGCCTGCGGCGGGACTGCGCGGCCCGCATCATCCACATCGGCGTGCCCTCCGGCGTCACCCAAGCCATCATGAGCCTGGCCATGCTGGTGGTCCAGTCCCTGACCAACAGCATGGGGGAGACCGTGATCGCCTGCAACGTCATCATCATGCGGGTGGACGGCTTCGCCATGATGCCCAACATGACCTTCGGTCAGGCCATGAGCGTCTACACCGGCCAGAACGTGGGCGCCGGGAAGCTGGACCGGGTGATCCAGGGCCGGAAGCAGGGCACGGCCATGGCGGTGGGTCTGGCCTGCGCCATCACCGCCTGCCTGCTCCTCTTTGGCCGCCACCTCTTCGCCCTCTTCACCGACACAGAGGAGCTCATCGTGCTGGCCGGCCGGATGATGCGCATCATGGCCGCCGGATACATCGCTATCGCCGTCTCCCAGGTCCTGGGCGGCGTAATGCGGGGGGCCGGGGACACGGTGACCCCCATGTGGATCTCTCTGTTCACCACCATCTTCATGCGGGTCCCCGTGGCCTACGCGCTGGCCTACCTGACCCGCTGCGAGGCCTGGCCCAATGGCCGGCCGGAGGCCCTGAGCGTATCGCTGCTGGTGCCCTGGGTCATGGGCGCGGTGATCTCCTACATCGCCTTCCGCCGGGGCAGCTGGCGCAAGCGCCTGCCCCAGATGATGAACGCCACCTGAACTTTTGGGACAGCTTCCTGAATTGTCCCTATGCTTTTCCAGGCGGCTGTGGTATACTTTGTGTGTAATGATAAGGTTGGAGGAGGTTTCTATGGCCATCACATCTGAATTTTTCTTTCCGTCCAGCGACGGGAAGACCCTGATCCATGTCAACCAGTGGACCCCGTCGGAGCGGAAGATCCTGGGCGTGGTCCAGATTGCCCACGGCGTGGCGGAGTACGGGGCCCGCTACGCCCCCTTTGCCCGCTTTCTCTGCGATCACGGCTTTGTGGTGGTGGCCAACGACCACCTGGGCCACGGCCAATCCCTCATCCAGGGCGGCCCCATGGTCTACCTGGGGGAGAAGGACGGCTGGTGGAACGTGGTGGACGACATAGAGTCCCTCCGCAGCCGGATGGCCAAGGTCTTTCCGGGAAAGCCCTATTTCCTCTTCGGCCACTCCATGGGCTCCTTCCTCTCCCGCACTCACCTGATCCGCTACCCCGGCCGACTGGACGGCTGCGTTCTCTGCGGCACCGGCCACCAGTCCCCGGCCCTCATCGCCGGAGGGAAGCTCATCGCGGACCGGGAGATCCGCCGCCTGGGCAAAAAGGCCTTCAGCGCCCGGGCCGACGATCTGGCCTTCGGGGCCTACAACAAGGCCTTCGCCCCCACCCGCACCCGGTTCGACTGGGTGTCCGCCAGCGAGGAAAACGTGGACGCCTACATCGCCGACCCCCTCTGCGGCGGGGACACCACCCTGGGCCTCTTCCGGGACATGCTGGATGGGCTCTCCTACATCACCAGGCAGTCCAACATGGACAAGATGGACGCCGACCTGCCGGTATTCTTTATCGCCGGTGACCAGGACCCGGTGGGCGACATGGGCAAGGGGGTCCGGAAGGCCCACGACTGCTTCAAAAAGGCGGGCATCCGGGATCTGAGCATCAAGCTCTACCACGGCCTGCGCCACGAGATTCTCAACGAGGCCAGCCGGCAGTACGTCTACAGGGATGTGCTGGACTGGCTGGAGGCCCGGGCCTGAGCGGCCAGAACCCCCAGCCCCAGCAGCGCGGTGTCGTGGTGCCGGGCCAGCAGGGCGGCGGTGAGCACGCAGTCCGCCGCCAGCAGCAGCCACAGGACGAACACCGCCTCCGGCGGAACGCTCCCGGCCAGTTGGGCCACTGCCGGCTGCACCCAGCGGACCGCCAGGGCGGACAGCGCCCCCCAGATCACCGCGAACCGGGGGCAGATCCGGCCCCGGACGTGGCCCCGCAGCAGGCTGTAGTCCCAGAACTGGACATGGAGAACCCTGTCGTAAAACAGGTGGACCAGATACTCTACCCCCGTGCAGATGAGGCCGCCCAGCACAGAGCGGGTCACAAAGCCGGCCTCCGCCGGGACCAGGGCCACCACGGCCGCCATAGCCAGCCCGTACACCGGGCACAGAGGCAGCAGCAGAAAGCATTTGCGCTGCTGCCGGGAGGACCGGGTGGCCCAGGCGTACAGCTTCTCCAGGCCGCAGCCGGCCAGACTATAAAATACAAAGTACAAAAACCACCGGGACATGGGATGCTCCTTTTCCTTGTTTGAGAGATAGCATTCCCATTCAGCCCAAAAACATACGGAGGTGAGGACGGTGCAGGATACATGGGAGACCTTGCAGTGTGCGTGCAGCCGGTGCCGCGCGTGCGTCCTGGGGCAGACCAGGACCAACGTGGTCTTTGGCACAGGCAGTCCCACGGCGGAGATCCTGCTGGTGGGCGAGGGGCCGGGGGCCAACGAGGACCAGCAGGGCGTACCTTTTGTGGGCCGGGCGGGCCAGCTGCTGGACGACATGCTCTCCATCATCGGTCTGGACCGCACCAAGGTCTATATCACCAACATCGTCAAGTGCCGCCCCCCGGAGAACCGGGACCCCATGAACGTGGAGCAGGACACGTGCATCGGATTTCTGCATCGCCAGATCGAGCTGCTCCGGCCCAAGATCGTGGTCAGCCTGGGACGGATCGCCGCCATGCGGCTCATTGACGGTGACTTTCGCATCACCAAGGACCACGGCAAGTGGTACGACGTGGACGGCATGCGGATGATGGCCATCTACCACCCCTCCGCCCTGCTGCGGGACCCCAGCCGCCGGCCGGAGACCTTTGACGATCTCAAGGCCCTCCAGGCGGAGGTCCGCCGGATCTGCACCCGCACAGAGCTGAACTGCCCCTGGATGCCGGCGGACAGCGCCCCGGCCGCGGACGGCAAGCCAATATAAGAGCCCATCCCTAGGGGATGCGGGACGGCCGGGGATTTTTAACGAAGACAGGCGCAATGAGACGTTAACGAGAATCTGAAAAGACCTGCCGGGCTTGTCTGCCCGGCAGGTCTTTTTATGTAGTTAGGAGGGGCACGATCAGAGGCCAAAGTCCTTTGCCGCGCTCTTGAGCATCTCACGGATGGGCAGCTGGTAGGGGCACCGCTCCTCGCAGGCCCCGCAGTCCACGCAGTCCCCGGCCTTGGCGGTCAGGGTGTCGTAGCGGCCCCGGGCCCAGTCCTCCAGCCCGTACCGGCGCAGATACCCCTGGAAGAGGAACACGTTGGGGATGCTGATGCCCACGGTGCAGGGTGCGCAGTAGTTGCACCGGCGGCAGAAGTTGTTCCCCAGCTCCCTGCGGACCTCCTCCGCCCGCTCCAGCTCCTGGGCCGACAGGGGGGACGTGTCGCTCACCGCAGCGGCGTTCTCCGTCACCTCCTGGGCGCTGTACATGCCCGGAAGGACCACAGTCACGTTGGGGTTGGAGGCGGCGAAGCGGAGGGCCAGGGCCGCGTCCTCAATGGCCCCGCCGGCCAGACTCTTCATGTTGATGAACCCAACCCCCTGGGCCCGGGCCCGCTCCATCAGCTCAGCGCCCTGGCTCTCCACGATGTTGTAGGGGAACATAACCGTCTCCACCCAGTCCAGCTCCAGGGCCCGGGCAAAGGCGTCTGCGGAGTGGGTGGTGAAGCCCAGATGGCCGATCTTCCCCGCCGCCTTGGCCTCCAGCAGGGCCTCCAGTGCGCCGCCGGGGGCGCACACCTGCTCCAGCTGCTGGAGATTGGCGTTGTGGATCTGGTAGAGGTCAATGTAGTCCGTGCGGAGATTGCCCAAGCTCACGGCAATGTCTCTGGCCATGCCCTCCCGGTCCCTGGCCATGGACTTGGTGGCCAGCACGAACCGATCCCGCCGGCCCTCGATGGCCTGACCAATCAGCTCCTCGCTGACCGTATAGCCCCGGGCGGTGTCGATGAAGTTGACCCCTGCGGCCTCCACCGCCTCCAGCAGCGCCCGGGCCTCATCGGGGTTCAGCCGCTGGATGGGGATACCCCCAAAGCCCATGCGGGACACCCGCAGGCCGGTCCTGCCCAAAGTCACATATTCCATGCTCTTCTTCCTCCTTACTGTCAAAAAGGTGGCTGCGCCACGCTGCGATTACTGCTCCTGCCCGTCCTCTGCGCTGTTTTCGCCGCCCTGCTCCGTGTCCTCGGGCATGGGGATGGCCTCGCTGACCATGCTGATATGCCTGGCAGGCGCCTCGATGGAGGCGTCCTGGGCCGGGGCGGGCACGCCGTAGTACTCCTCCTGGTCCGGGTCCCGGCCCTCCAGGATGGCCATCATCTGCGCGCCGGTGATGGTCTCCTTCTTGAAGAGGTAGGAGGCGATCTCGTCCAGCTTCTCCCGGTTCTGCCGCAGCAGCTCCATGGCCTCATCGTGGCACCTGCGCAGCAGGGACGCCACCTCCTGGTCCGCCAGGGCGAAGGTCTCCTGGGCGCAGTTCATGCTGTAGCCCCCCTCCAGGTACTGGCTCTGGACCGTGCCCAGGGCCATCATACCGAACTTCTCGCTCATGCCGAACCGGGCCACCAGATTCCGGGCCAGCTCCGTGGCCCGCTCAATGTCGTTGGCCGCGCCGGAGGTCTGGGTGTCAAACACCAGCTCCTCCGCGCACCGGCCCGCCAGCAGGGTGCGGATCTCGGTGAGGATATCCTCCCGGCTCATGAGGAACTTCTCCTCCTCGGGCAGGTGGAGGGTGTAGCCCAGGGTTCCCTCGGTGTGGGGCACAATGGTGATCTTGGTCACCGGCTGGGCCTTCTTCTGCCGGGCCGCCGTGAGGGCGTGGCCCACCTCGTGGTAGGCGATGATCTTCTTCTCCTGCTCGGTGATGACGGTGCCCTTCTTCTCCGCGCCGGCGATGACCACCTCAAAGGAGGCCAGCAGGTCCTCCTGATTCACCGCGTGGCGGCCCTGGCGGACCGCCCGGAGAGCGGCCTCGTTCACCGTGTTGGCCAGATCCGCGCCCACGCACCCGGCGGTGGCCTGGGCGATCTTGTTCAGGTCCACGTCCTCGGCCATGCGGATCTTCCGGGTGTGGACCTGGAGGGTGGCCAGACGGCCGGCCAGATTGGGCCGGTCCACGGTGATGCGCCGGTCAAACCGGCCGGGGCGCAGCAGAGCCTTGTCCAGCACCTCGGGCCGGTTGGTGGCGGCCAGGACGATGATGCCCTTGCTGGGGTCAAAGCCGTCCATCTCCGCCAGGAGCTGGTTGAGGGTCTGCTCCCGCTCGTCGTTGCCGCCGCCGTAGCGGGAGTCCCTGGTCTTGCCGATGGCATCTATTTCGTCAATAAAGATGATGCAGGGGGCCACCTTGGCCGCCTCCTGGAAGAGGTCCCGGACGCGGCTGGCGCCCACGCCCACGAACATCTCCACAAAGCCGGACCCGGAGATGGAGAAGAAGGGCACCCCGGCCTCCCCGGCCACGGCCTTGGCCAGCAGGGTCTTGCCGGTGCCCGGGGAGCCCACCAGCAGCGCGCCCCGGGGGAGCTTCGCGCCGATGGCGGTGTACTTGCCCGGGTTGTGGAGAAAGTCGATGATCTCCACCAGGGACTCCTTGGCCTCGTCCTGGCCGGCCACGTCGCTGAAGGTGACGCCGGTGGTCTTCTCCATGTACACCTTGGCGTTGGACTTGCCCACGCTGCCGATGCCCCCCAGGCCGCCCCCCTTCCGGGCCATCAGGTTCATGAGGAGCACGAAGCCGCCGATGAGCAGGGCCGTGGGCAGGATGTAGGCGATCATGAACTCCAGCACCGGGCTCATCTGGGGCACGTAGGGGTTGGTGAAATCCACCTGGTGCTCCTTGAGCAGGGGGATCAGGTCCCGGTCCAGGCTGCCCAGCTGCATGGTGAAGAGGGTGAAATCCTTGTCAAAGGTGCTGCCCGTCTCATCGGTGAACACAAAGCCCTCCACCGGGGTGATCTCCAGCTTGCCCTCCACAAATTCCACGGAGGCCACCTTGTCCTCCTCCACCAGGGAGAGGAACTGGCTGTACGCGATCTCGTGGGTGGTGGCCGCCGTGCTGGCCTGCCGGCTGTAGGCGGACAGGTAGTTGAACGCCACGGTCAGCACCAGGGCCCAGGCCACCAGAATGAGCAGGCCGTTGAGATTCTTTTTGTTCTTGTTATTATTGGAATTTTTATTTTGGTTGTCGTTCATTGCGTTCTCCTTCTATCATCAAACAACTTGAAAAGAAGCAGAGCTTCTTTTCAAGCGCCCAGGCTTTTAGCCTGGGCGGGCCGCATTCGCGGCCTTGGTTTGGATTTCATCGTCAAATACAGCGTGTTCCACACGCTGGCGGGCTTTGCACGCCTGAAAAACAGCAGCGCTGTTTTTCAGGTTATTTGACTATATCGTGACCAGGCCGGCCCTGACACACATTTTATCTTATTAGTCACTGTGCATAGTACCACAAATTCTGACCGGCCACAAGGACTGACTGTAGATTTTCTGTGAAATTTCTGTGAATCCCCCTTCCGAAACCCCCTCCCTTTGTGGTATACTGGCATGGATTGAATGATTTTCTCAGCGACAAGGGGGCGCGCCGCCCCTGGAGAGAGAGGAACAACATGAGAGAAAACGAGCAGCAGCGCCCCGGCGAGGGCCTGATTGAGGGCCGCAACGCGGTCACCGAGGCCCTGCGGGCCGGAACGGCCATTGACAAGCTGTATGTCGCCAAGGGGGACACGGACCGCACCCTGGCCCGCATCGCCGCCGAGGCCCGGAGGGCCGGCGTGGTGGTGGTGGAGGCGGACAAGCGGAAGCTGGATGCCATGAGCGCCACCCACAGCCACCAGGGCGTCATCGCCGCAGCCGCAGCCGCGGCCTACGCCTCCCTGGAGGACATCCTCCAGCGCGCGGCGGACCGGGGGGAGTCCCCCCTGCTGGTGGTGTGCGACGAGATCTCCGACCCCCACAACCTGGGGGCCATCATCCGCACCGCCGAGTGCGCCGGAGCCCACGGGGTCATCATCCCCAAGCGGCGCAGCGCGGGCCTCACCGCCGTGGTGGCCAAGACCAGCGCCGGGGCGGTGAGCTACCTGCCTGTGGCCCGGGTGCCCAACCTGCCCGCCGTGCTCAAGGAGCTGAAAAAGCGGGGGATCTGGATCTTCGGCGCCGCCGCAGGCGGCTCCACCTCCCTCTACGAGGCGGATCTGCGCCTCCCGGCGGCCATCGTCATCGGCAGCGAGGGGGACGGCATGGGCCGTCTGGTCCAGGAGGGCTGCGACTTTCTGGTCAGCATCCCCATGGGGGGGCGGATCTCCTCCCTCAACGCGTCTGCGGCAGCGGCGGTGCTGCTGTATGAGGCTGTGCGCCAGCGGCGCTGACGCCTCCCACCCTCCCCGGGAAAAAGGAAAGAGATTTTTATGGTAGACAGACACGACAACCAGCCAAAAGACTCCATGGACCCCTCCCTCATGGATACCCAGCGTCTGCTGCTGGGCGTGGACCCGGCGGCGGGGGAGCTGTTCAATCTGGAGGACATATTGGCCGAGTACGGCGGCAGGGCCCCGGACCCGACGCCCCAGGATCCCTTCCAGGGGGATGGGCCGGTCCAGGCGGAGGACCCCTTCCAGGAGGATGGGCCGGCCGGCGGGAGTCCCGCGTCTCCGGCGGACCCCCCGGACGAGCCGGAGACCCGGGAGCCGCCGGAGGTCCGGGATGCGAAGCCCTCCCTGCTCCGCCGCCTGTTCCGCCGCCGCGCCCCGGCAGCGGGGGACGAGCCGTCGTCCCCTCCGCCGGAGCCCCCCTCATTGGAGGAGGCTCCCCCCTCTCCGCCAGAGCCCGCCCCTCCGCCTCCTGATGCCCCAGCGCCGGAGGAGGAGGACAATCTGGAGGAGGACGGCAGCCTGGAAGAGCTGCTGGACATGGTCTTCTGGGAGAGCCTGGGGGTGACGGAGGAGGGCCTCACCGCGTCCGCCCCTGCGCCTCCGGCGGCCCCGGAGCCACGGAGAGCGCCGGAGATTCCCAAGCCTCCCAGGGCCCCGAGGACGCCGGAAGCTCCGCCGATTCCGGAGACACCGGAGGCTCCGCCAGAGCCTGCTGTTTCCATGGAGGACGTGGTGGCCAACACGGTGGACGCGGTGAAGGAGGCCCAGGAGAAGCGCCAGGAGCGGCTGCGCCGCCGCCTGGAGAAGGGCCGGAAGGAGCGCGCCGTCAAGAGCCGGGACCTCCAGCACACCCTGCCGGAGATCCAGCGGGAGCCCCCGGCGGGGGAGACCGCCAACCGCCACCGCCGCCGTCTGCGGGAGTGCCGGCGGAGCCTGCGGCTGGCCGTGCCGGTGGTGGCCGCCCTGTGGCTGCCCTGGGTCCTGGCGCGGTTCGGCGTAGAGACACCTTTTTTCAGCGACAGCGCGGAGAACGCCGCCCTGTGCGTGCTGGTGGCCCAGGCCCTGACCAGCATCCTCTGCTGGCCCGTGTACCGGGCGGCGGTGGAGGGCTTTAAGGACCGGGCCTGGACCATCTACGCCACGGCTCTGCTGTCCACCCTGGTCACCCTGCTGGACGAGATGACCCTGCTGCTGCTGCCGGAGCGGTGCGACGCGTCCCCCCTGGGGGGCATTGCCGCCGCCCTGACCCTGTTCGCCCAGTGGGGGCTGACCAACTACCACCGGGGCATGTCCGAGACCTTCCGCACCGCCGCCATGGGCGAGCCCAGCCGGGTGGCGGACCGCTGTGACCAGGGCGTGGCCAAGGGCGCGGGGGCCGTCGCCGGCTTTTACACCCGGTGCTCCATGGAGGACACCGCCTCCCAGTGGCAGCGGCTGCTGCTGCCGGTGCTGGCGGCGGCGTCGCTGGTGTTCGGCGTGCTCTCCTCCGTGGGCAGGGAGCGGAGCCAGGACTTTCTCTGGTGCTGGTCCGTGGTGCTGTGCGCTGGCTCCTCCCTGGTCTTCCCCATGGCCTATCTGGTGCCCTTTGGCCGCGCCGCCCTGCGTCTGGCCCGGTCCGGGGCCGCTGTGGCCGGCCACTACGGCGCGGCCCGCCTCTCCTCCTCCCGCCGTCTGGTGGTGACGGACACGGACCTCTTCCCCCCCGGGGCGGCGGTCCTGGCGGGACTGAAGCTCTACGGCGAGGAGAAAAACCGGGCCCTCTCCTACGCCGCCACCCTGGCGGTCCAGGGGGGCGGTGTGCTGGCCCGGGTGTTCTCGGACGTGTGCCGCGCCAGCCGGGTGACCTACCAGAGCATGGAGCACTTCCACATCCACGAGGACGGCGGCCTGAGCGGCATGATCCGTGGGGAGACGGTACTGGTGGGCACGGCGGCCTTCATGCGCCGCAAGGCGGTGCGCCTGCCCCCCCGCCTGCCCTCCAAGACGCCGGTGTGTCTGGCTGTGGACGGCACGCTCACGGCGGTGTTCGCTGTGAAATACACCGCCGCCGACACCGTGGATCTGGCCCTGCGGGCCATGCGGCGCAACGGTCTCCAGCTGACCCTGGCCGTGCGGGACGCCGCCGTCACCTCCAAGCTGCTCCGGGCACGGTTCGGCTCCGACTGCGGCGCGGTCCGCCCGGAGCTGGGGGAGCGTTTGTCCCTCAGCGATCCCGAGCGGGAGGCGGAGGGGCCCAGCGGCCTCCTCTACCGGGAGGGCCTGCTGCCCTTCGTATCCCTGGCCGTGGCCAGCCGCCGGCTGTGCCAGACAGCGGCTGTGGGGAACCTGCTCTCCCTTTTCAGCAGCATCACCGGGACCCTGCTGGGGTTCTATCTCACCTTTACCGGCAGCTATCAGGTGCTCACGCCGGCGCTGCTGATGACCTACCTGCTGCTGTGGGTGGCCCCCATGCTGCCGCTGGTGTGGACAGCGGACAAGCTGTAAAAACATGAGAATGACGGATATATGATGATTATTTACGAAAAACTCAGCGCAAACAATTTCAGCGCCCTCTCCCTGGACGGCTTTGTCCGCCGCCAGGAGGTCCGGGAGTGCTGGCGCAGGGTGGAGGGTCAGTGGAAGCTGCTGCCCATCGCCTACGTGGAGGACTGGGACCTGGACGGCCGCCGGAGGCGGGCGGAGACCATCCTCCGCTCTATCCAGGAGGGCGGACTGGCCTACGGCGCCTGGGACCAGGGCAGCCTTGTGGGCTTCGCCCGGCTGGACCCGGCCCGGTTCGGCAGCGAAAACCAGTACGTGGACCTGGCCCAGTTCCACGTCTCCCTGCCCTACCGGGGTCAGGGGATCGGCAGGAGGCTGTTCTCCATGGCCTGCGCCGGAGCCCGGGAGCTGGGGGCCTCCAGGCTCTATATCTCCGCCCACTCCGCCCGGGAGCCCATGGCCGCCTACCGCGCCCTGGGCTGCGTGGAGGCTGTGGAGGTCAACCGGATCCTGGCGGAAAAGGAGCCCTGCGACGTCCCCCTGGAGTACGTCCTCTAGGGTTCCCTTCTGCTGGATTGGTCAAAAATTCAGGGAGTGTTTTGGTGAATCTGTCCAAAATGCGGGGGATTAGAAAATTCCAGTTGTGCTAAAACGGAAAAAGTACTATAATTACTTACGTTAGGCAAGTTCCCGCCCAGGGAACACCATAAACGGAAGGAGACAAACTCTATGGACATTCGCAACATCTGCCTGCTTGGTCACGGCGGCAGCGGGAAAACCTCCCTGGTGGAGAGCATGCTGTATATCACCGGCGTTACCGACCGCCTGGGCAAGCCGGCGGACGGCAATACCGTTTGCGATTACGACCCGGAGGAGATCAAGCGCCAGATTTCCATCTCCCTGGCCATGACCCCCGTGCTGTACAACGGGGTGAAGATCAACGTGCTGGACACCCCGGGCAACTTCGACTTTGCCGGCGAGATGCAGTCCGGCGTCCGGGCCGCCGAGGTGGGCGTTCTGGTGTGCGCGTCCAAGGACGGGCTCAGCGTGGGCGCGGAGCGTTGCTGGAAGTACCTCAAGGAGCAGAAGAAGCCCTGCATCGTCTACATCTCCAAGGAGGACGAGGAAAACGCCAACTTCTCCACCACCCTGGAGGCCCTGCGTGAGAAGCTCTCGAAGTCCATCGCCCCTGTCGTCGCCCCCATCTGGGACGAGAACAAGCGCACCATCGGCATCATCGACGTGCTCAACAAGAAGGCCTACAAGATGCCTGAGAACAAGAAGGGCAAGCGGGAGGAGATCCCCATTCCCGACAGCAAGATGAAGGTGGTTGACGAACTCTACGGCCAGCTGATGGAGGCCGTGGCCGAGACCACGGAGGAGAACATGGAGAAGTTCTTCGCCGGCGAGAGCTTCACCAAGGAGGAGATCATGACCGGCCTGAAGGTGGGCATGCACGAGGGCACCCTGGCTCCCGTGGTCTGCGGCTCCGCCCTGACGGGCCTGGGCACGGAGATGCTGCTGAGCACCATCGTGGATCTGGTCCCCGGGCCCCTGGAGATGCCCGCCGAGGAGGCCACGGACGAGTCCGGCGAGAACGCCGTGGAGGTCAAGCGTGATCCCAACGGCCCCACCGCCGCCATCGTCTTCAAGACCATCTCCGACCAGTACGGCAAGTACTCCCTGGTGAAGGTGGTCTCCGGCAGGATCACCGGCGACATGAGCCTCTACAACCCCGCCACCGGCAAGACCGAGAAGCTGGGCCGCCTGTACACCATCAAGGGCAAGAAGAACGAGGAGGTCAAGGAGATCGCCTGCGGCGACATCGGCGCTATCGCCAAGATGGACCGCCTGAAGACCGGCGAGACCCTCTGCGATCCCAAGTGCACCGTGAAGCTGGCCCCGGTGGCCTTTGCCGAGCCCTGCTACTCCCGGGCCATCGCCCCCAAGACCAGGGGGCAGGACGAGAAGGTTGGCACGGGCCTCATCCGCCTCAATGAGGAGGATCCCACCTTCAACGTGGTCAACAACGCGGAGACCCATCAGGTGGTGGTCTCCGGCGCGGGCGACATCCAGATTGACGTGCTGGTCAGCAAGCTCAAGAGCCGCTTCGGCGTGGACGCGGAGCTGGACACCCCCCGGGTGGCCTACCGCGAGAAGATCCGCAAGCAGGTGCGCAAGCAGGGCCGCCACAAGAAGCAGACCGGCGGCAGCGGCCAGTTCGGCGATGTTCACATTGTCTTTGAGCCCCAGGACGAGCAGGAGGACATGATCTTTGCCGAGGAGGTTTTTGGCGGCAGCGTGCCCAAGAACTTCTTCCCCGCTGTGGAGAAGGGCCTGCGGGAGGCCTGCGTACACGGCGTGCTGGCCGGCTACCCCA
>CANAZG010000034.1 GCA_947365965.1 uncultured Clostridia bacterium | reverse complement strand
GATCATCAAGGCCATCGCCCCCATCTGCGGCGGCAAGGGCGGCGGCAAGCCGGACTCCGCCATGGGCGGCGGCAGCGACCTGCTCAAGCTGGACGATGCGCTGGCGGCCCTGGACGATTTTGTCAACGAGAAGGCGAAGTAATCCTTCTCCGCAGCAGAAAAAACCGCCGAGGGCGGCGGGAAAATCAAACAAACAGGAGGTCTATCATGCTTATCAACTTTGACGCCATAGAGGAGATCGTCACCCCCGGCTTTTTAGGCGGCGAGGGGACGCTTCGGGCCCGGCGGTGGACCGACGAGCTGGGCAAGATCATGCGCGGGACCCTGGACCCCGGCTCCTCCATCGGCCTCCACACCCACGAGACCAGCAGCGAGACCATCTATATCCTCTCCGGCACGGGAAAAGTCCTCTATGAGGGCCAGTACGAGCCCCTCCGCGCCGGGAGCTGCCACTACTGCCCCAAGGGCCGTACCCACAGCCTCATCAACGACAGCGCCGCGCCCCTGGAATTTCTGGCCGTGGTGCCCAACCAGTAAAGGAGGACCCCAGATATGAGCGACTGCCTGTTCTGCAAGATCATCGCCGGGGAGATCCCCAGCAAAAAGGTGTATGAGGACGAGCTGTGCTATGCCTTCTACGACATTGACCCCCAGGCGCCCACCCACTTCCTGGTGGTGCCCAAGGCCCACATCCAGTCCGTGGCCGCTGTGACGGAGGAGACCGCCCCCATCGTGGGCCACATCTTCGCCGTCATCGCCAGGCTCTCCCAGGAGCTGGGCTTTGCCGGCCCGGGCTATCGGGTGGTGTCCAACATCGGTCAGGCCGGCCAGCAGTCCGTGCCCCATCTCCACTTCCATGTGCTGGCGGGGCGGGACATGACCTGGCCTCCGGGTTGAGAGAGTACGCGAGGGCCCCGGACAAAAGTCCGGGGCCCTCGGTCTTTTTTTCATTGTTCAGCCCTGCACGCTGATGGCTGCGGCCGGAGCCGCCGCCTCCGCGCCTGCACCGGCGGCCTCGGCGGCGTACTGCTGCACTGCGGTCTCCAGGGACGTGACGCTGGGCAGGCTCTGGGCCTGACTGCGCAGCTCCATCTGGGTCTCCGTCAGCTGCGCGGCCAGCCGGCCGGCGATATCCGCTTCTCTCATATAACCACCCTCTCGGATCATCCTCTGGGTACGGCGGCGGGCCAGCTCCAGGTCCCTGCGGCGCTCCGCCTCCTGGGACCGGACCTTGCGCAGCTTAATCATCTGCTCCCGGTTCAGATCCCGCTTTTTCTTCGCCCCCCGGTTCACCGCCTTTTGCAGCTGATTGATGGCGCTTTTGATCTTGGCGGCATTCTCGCTGTCCAGGTGCAGCGTGCCCCGCAGCTGGGCGATCCGGCGGCGGGCAAAGCCGGAGGCCGCGTCCACCTGGGAGGCGGTCTTGGCCCGGGCCAGACGGGCGTAGGCCTCCAGAGGCGCGTCCACGTAGCGGGCGTTTCCCTTGGGCATCCGCTTCAGGGCCTCCCGGTGGGCGTCCGTGCGCTCCTGGGCCTCCTTAATCATCTCGGCCAGGGTCTTGGAGTCCTCGTCCATCTGGTCCAGGGCGGACTGCATTCCGTCAGGCGTCTCCGTGGGCTGCGCGGGCTGCTCTGCGGACCAGACCGCATTCGCCGCCGCAGCCACTGCGTTAATCTCCTCCATAGTCCTCACCTCCCGCTGCTTCTTACTATCTATATCGGCATACAGCGGGAAAAGAAAAGGGATTGCCTGAGGATTTTATTTTGGCCGCAATCAGTTTTCTGCAACAAAAATTTTGGAATATCCCGCTTTCCCAGTGGGACAAACACCCACTCCCTTGCGCCGCAACAGGTTTGCGGTACGTTATTTTCCCTTTTTCCAGCTGTCCCTTTTGCAGTTCTTCCAGTTTCTGTGCAAAACTCAAAAAACAAGATACGCCTCGCTATGAAATATCAATCCCGTTTCCGGTTCACGCTGACCCCAGGCTGCTTTGAAGGTGCTGGTAATCAAGCGGGTGCTGTTCTTTTGAGAAATCCCATGCGCCACCACTCCGCGTGAGAACAGTTCTATGATCACACAGGTGTAATACCACTGCCCTTTCAACTTAAAGCAGATGACATTGCTCACTCAAGGCCTGTTTTTCCCGTTCCATACCATTTGGAACGGGAAAATAGGAAACTTCTTGTTGATTCTCCACGCAAAATAGATTATGCTGTCTCATGTAAAAGCCGTGGCCTTCGTTTCCCGGATCAGCTCTTTCGCAACGTGATCGGCCGCTCTGGTATTCGGGAAAACCTGTACCTGCTTTTAGAACAGCACCTGCAAAGGAGAAGCCAGATGAAAGAAAAGATACTTCGTTTTTGCAAGCAAGAAACTGTACTCTGCGTCGCCCTTGCATTGTCAGTGCTCTCCATGTTTTTTGTCCACCCGGACGGGGAATACCCCTCTTACATCGACTTTCGCACCCTCGCCATCCTGTTCTGTCTGATGGGCGTGATGGCCGGCCTACAGAAGACCGGCATCTTCCAGTGGGTTGCGCAGGGCCTTCTGGGCCGGGTGAAAAGGGCGCGGCAGTTGGTATGGATCCTGGTCCTGCTCTGCTTTTTCTCCAGCATGGCCGTCACCAACGACATAGCTCTCATTACCTTTGTCCCCTTTACGTTCATTGTCCTGCGCCTGATCGGATCGGAGGCCAGAGATAGACTGCTGGTCCCGGTCGTGGTCCTGCAGACCATCGCCGCCAATCTGGGCAGTATGCTGACTCCCATTGGGAACCCGCAAAACCTTTACCTGTACGGCAAAGCTGGACTCTCCCTCGGGTCCTTCCTCCTGCTGATGCTACCATATGCGCTTGTCTCCCTTCTTCTCATCATGCTCTGGAGCACTGTTCTGACCAGAAAGGATAACGCCTCGATTGCAGTTTCCTTTACGGAAGAGATTCAGCTTTTAGGCCAGGGGCCCCAGCTTACCGTGTATTTTCTGCTTTTTGTTCTGGATCTGCTTACAGTGGCCAGGATAGTCCCTTATGGTCTGACCACCATCATTACGGTTGTTATTCTGCTCCTCATCGACCGATCCATTTTCGCATGTGTGGATTACAGCCTGCTGCTGACTTTCGTCGGATTTTTTATCTTTATCGGCAATATGGGGCGGCTGCCTGCCTTTCGTAATTTCCTGCAGCGGATCGTATCCGGCAACGAATTGCTTGTGGGCGCTGCCGCCAGTCAAGTGATCAGCAACGTCCCGGCGGCGCTCCTGCTGTCCGGATTTACGGATAACCTTGCGCCTCTCATCATCGGCGTTAATATCGGCGGGCTGGGGACGCTGATCGCATCCATGGCAAGTCTGATCTCCTACAAGCTGGTGGCCCGGGAGGAGAGCACGGTAAAGGGGCCCTATTTTCGATGTTTTACCTGGACAAATCTATTGTTTTTAGCCATTTTATTACTGTCTGCGTTTCTCTTACGATGAAAAACGCTCTCGTGTAACATGCCGGGCAGATTAATTCCGCCCGGCATAACGATATAACGTGCTCTCAACGTGATTTGCTGCGTTTGACTAAATCCGATTTAGGCAAGCGCGGCTATTCACCAAGATGATTCTTTACCAATCACTTCTGCCTCTGCCAAAGAAAACCGTACCGAACGCCGATCCTGCAACAGTACGCCGGGAATACGGTAAGAGCGTTTCAAATCCCAGCTGTGGAGATTCGCCAGAATTTCACACAGCTTCCAGCTGGAGATTTCAAAGGACCGCCTGCCATCGTACACACCCTGTGGGACCTTGTGGGATTTGAGGTCCCTGCGTCCATGGGCGCGCATCAACAGTGCCTGTCCATCCGCAGAAATCAAAAAGCATATCCGCTTAGGGTATCCAATGAGTCGGAGCGTTTCTGTGAAAATGTGGATTCGGCTTGCCTTCAGATAAAACGAGATGTGGACGCCGTTCATTTCTCCGCTTTCTTTTCTTTGCCTCTCCACTGTTCCGGAGAATTGAAATCAAAAAGCAGCATGACCTTGTTGTCCACCGTCACGATACGCCCGGCTGTCCTATAGACACAGCCAGTATCCCAGCCCCACATTTCGTAAAGCGTGGAAGAGAACCTGGAGCACTCCATGCGCCTGGGCGCGTAGTCTTTGACATTTTTTCTCCAATGGATCCCATCCTTGTCTTTTATGGTCACTGGGACAAGCAGAACGCTCTTCTTCTGAGGATGGATTTCAATGCGCACCCGCTCGCAATTGTTCAGGGCCGTCAAGGCCACCTTGTTAAACGTAATTCCGCCGCTCCAGATCGTGCATGTCGGGGAAAAATAGGCGACCCTGCGGGTAAAATACTCCCCGCTGACCACCTGAAACCCGTCCATGGAGATTTCCTCAATCTCATTGCTGAAAGGAACCGCTGCCATTTTCATACCTCCTATACTCTGTCCGTTGTGATATAACCGTCCGCGAGATCAATTTTATATTGCTCCTCGTGAGATTCCACGGGCGTTCCGAAATAGTCCCGCCATTCTCCCGGAAGATAGGACCGCCGCTTTTTCCCGCCCATAAATAATTCGAAATCCGTCAGCTTAAACAGGAACAACATTTCCTCCTGATAGACAGCCGGTCTTCCCAGCATTTTATAGCGGTATTCCGAATCCCATTTCATCAAATCAAAGACCTTCCCCGCGAAAATTCTACACAGCATGTCCCGGTTGGAGAGCTCTTTTGCTCCCCCGCCTTTCGCCCACCGCAGAGAATCCGGCGCGTCGGGAAGGCAGGGACGGATGATGAGACGCCGCTGTTCCGGGTGAATCAGGATTTGGATGTGCGTTACGCCCGGAAACCTCCGCAGACAGGCCATGTTGAACTTGATCCGGGTTGGCCAGATGGTGATGGCCGGTTCGTAGGTGTGTGAGAAAAGCTCCGCCCTGGTGACTTGATATCCGGCCAGGTCCGCCACAGCTTCCGGTTCCTCGTCTTCCACCGGCTTCACGCCCGAGAATATATCGTCCAATTGACTACGTTCCAGCATGACCGGCAGCCACCTCTCTTGTGAGTGTTTCCATCATGGCTTGAAGCTTCTCTTCCGTCGGAACGCCGTACTGCGCCATACCGGGAGCCGGGACGCTGGGCCTGTTGGCCTGCCAGACCGCGCTTTTTGCCATGTAGAAAATCTCGTTTTCCACAATATGGTCATAGAATTCCTCACCGAAGCCATGTTCCCACTGCTCCGGGAACAGTTCGATCCGTTTCTTCCCGGCTTCCTCCGTCGGCGCAAGCAACACGGATACGGCACTTTCCAGGTTGAACAGGATGATCTGACCGTCGCCGCGCCGTATCCAGGTCCCCTGGACCCGGTAAAGCAGGTCCGGGTCCCACTCCATGATGCAAAAAAGCGCCGCGCCGAAGTGGCGGCAACACAGCGCCTTCGGGTACAGCGGCTTGGCGGCATTGGAGCGCCATTTGACGCTGTGGGCCGCGTCCCTGCCGCAGGGCCTGATGGCGATTTTCCGCTCGGAAGGGTGGAGAAGCAATTGAATATAGCCGATATCCGCAAACTGTCTCATACAGAAAAGATTGAAGGTGATCCTCTCACTGGATATGGTCATTGCCGGGCCCTCATAGCGGGTCTGCAAAAATTGGCTTCTGACCACCTGATATCCCTCCAGATTGAATGCGGAGAACACGTTCTTTTGCATTCTGGTTTTTCGCTCTGGCGCTTTTACGCTATTGGACGCGCCGTAGTAAAGTCCGGGGTCGTCGTTGACCCAGTGGTGGTTGATGGGAACGAATCCGCGAAAAACTCCGCCGTCTATGACCTGGAGGCTGGGCAGTCCGCCGCGGATATGGTGCTTACGGTTTTGGAGAAGCGTCTGCGCCATTTCGAACGTCTCTCTTGAAATGATGGCCTCATGCTGGCCCATGTAGTGGTACTGGTCCAGGTCCTGCCGGTTCTTCCTGCGCTTGTGCTCAAACAGGTCCGAAGTAAAGGTCTTCCAGGTCAGGACGTCGCCGCAGTACCGCTCATTTGTAAGGATGTAACCAATGGAGCCGCTGTTCCAGTCCGCGCTCCCGGTCTTTGTCCGGCAGCCGATGTCCGTTAAAAAATCCGCGATATCCGCCTGGGACCAGCCGTGGAGATACGCGTTGAAAATAAAGCGGACTACTTTGGCCTCTGTCTCGTTGACAACAAGGGGTGCGTATTTGATATAGTTCCCGGCGGCATCCCTCTGCCTGTCATAGCCCAGCGGCGGGGGCGTCAGCAGCTTGCGATCCTTGAACCGCTGGGCCAGCGACCAGACCATGGCTTCCCGCTTTTTGATGGATTCCTCCTGGGCGATGGAGGCGAGAAAGGTCAGCATCAATTCCGAATCCTTCCCCAGCGTGTTCAGGTGGTCGGTTTCAAAGAACACACCCACCGGGGGAGAGAGATTCTTGAGCTTTCGAATCAGAGAGATACAGTCCACCAGATTCCTGGCAAAGCGTGAGACGCTTTTCGTCACGACCAGGTCATATTCCCCCCTTTCACAGGCGGCAATCATGGCGTTGAATTCCGCGCGGTTTTTCAGAGACGTGCCGGAGATGCCCTCGTCCGCGTAGACATGCTTCAGCTCCCAGTTAGGCCGCTCCTTTGCCAGCTGCCGATAATGGGCCTGCTGGAGTTCAAAGGACGAGAGCTGTTCCTCGCTGCCGGTAGAGACACGGCAGTAGGCGCATACTCTGAAGATTTGCGCTGGGTCATCGAAATGAGCTTTCGGTTTGGCGGGTATGAACACTTTGCCGCCGTCTTCACTTTGTCTTGGCGTTCCCTGTTCTCCCCTGTCGTTGAAAGACATGAAGGCACCTCCTTTTCAAATTCCTTGGCTGTTAATTTTATTGTTCCTGCAATTGACGAATCCTTCGGTTCTTCTCCGTTAGTTTGGAGGCCATGTTGTAGAGCAAAGCCGTATCCTCTCCGGTGAGATCAAATATATCAAAGGAGAGGTCATTTGTTCTCCCCAAAAGGTAGTCCGTGCTTACGCCGAACACGTCGGCAATCCGGGAAAGCGTATCCAGCGGGGGCTGGCGCACGCTGCTCTCATATGAGGAAATTGTGCTTCGGTCTACCCCCAACAGACGGGCCAGCTGTTCCTGTGAAAGGTGCATGGATTGCCGGAGCCTTTTGAGCCGTTCGGGAAGACAATATATCACAATTTACACC
This sequence comes from uncultured Clostridia bacterium, assembly GCA_947365965.1. Lineage (GTDB taxonomy): Bacteria > Bacillota > Clostridia > Oscillospirales > Oscillospiraceae > Pelethomonas. The sequence continues at coordinate 18,538 of CANAZG010000034.1, read as the reverse complement.
ACCCTGCTGAATAAGAAAGATTATATCAGCAAAATAGCGACGTTTGGTCACGTTCCCGCGACACTTTGTAACTTCTTATAATTTCCAAAAGGCATCACACCTGTTTGTGGATATGCTTGGAGAACAAAAAACACCGGACGGATCAATTCCGTCCGGCATTTTCGGGGGATTAAAAATCGGGAAGCTCGTTCACTGGCGGCAGGCAGCTATGTCCCCGGCAGACGTAGACGCTGAACCGGAACATTTCGCAGTTTCTCAAATTCTCCATCTACACGGACTACGACGATCTGAGCGGCCTCGACATAGATCGTTCTGATGGTGGATAGCTTCTTCTTTGGGAGGAACTGCGGCGTATCACGGACCTGCTGGCGGACGCACAGGAGTATATTTCCTATCTGACCCGGCCCATTATGGAGGTCAGCCGTCTGCGGAAGGGGGCCGTCGGGAAGTATCGGACGGCGAAGCTCTCCTACCGTAGCAATAAAGGCATCTGAGGTCTTGGCATAACGATGGCAATACCTCTTTTTTTAACATAATAGTAGACAAAATTAAAAAGTTGATCCTCTTTTAACCGCGAATGAATTCAAAACCTCGCGGGCAGGAAAAAGTACAACAATATAAACGAATTGCTTATTATGCTTGTTTGGTTAGGTTTTATCGTATATAAACCCAGAAAAATAGGCTTGCATTCTCTTGCGGTTTGTGATAGGATAATTCAAAGTCCTATGTAATGTTTATTGGCAGAGCTGTTAAGTAGTCGCAAAATATAGACAACTTTACAATTTCGACTATAACATAAAAAGCACCTGACCAAGGACGGTATCCCCATAATCCATACCTACGTGAGCACTATCATCCGGCAACTGTGCGCAGAGGCGAAGGCACCAGAGGAGAAGAGCACCCCCTGGTGTCTGCAGCGGCTGTACTAGAGCACCCGTGCGGGGATCAAGAAGAGCATTGCACTCCTGGTGGAACAGGCCCACATCCGGCTGCTGGAGCAGGAACAAATGGAGATTGGGTGGGAGGAAGCTTGATAGAGGATGCGAAAAAACGAGTCTGCTACTTTTGTGAGCGCTGGGGTTCGGGCGGGATCGAATCCTTCCTGAATAATGTTTTATGCCATTTGGACTTGTCCTCCCTTGAGGTTGACATTGTAGCCACCAGTCTGGAAGTGAGCATATTCACTGAGAGGCTTCGGCAGCAGGGCGTAGGAGTTTACGAGCTAACGGGGAGTCCGCAGAATATATACAGAAACAGCAGAGAATTTCTCAAAATCGTGAAGGAGCACCACTATGATGTGCTGCACTTAAATCTATTCCACGGCCTGTCCCTCAGATATGCCTGGCTGGCGGATCGTGCCGGCATCCCTGTGATTATCACCCACAGCCACAATACCGGGCTGAGGAAAAGCCCGGCGCGTTCTCTCAAGCTATTTATTCATTCTCTGTCAAAAATGATTTTCAGCGGCTGTGCGACGGATTTATGGGCGTGTTCCGCACCTGCGGCAGAGTTCCTGTTTTCGTCCAAGGCGTTGCGAAAGAGGGGATTCCGCTTTGTCCCTAATGGAATCGATACACAGCGATTTGCCTTTCAGCGGTATAGCCGGGAGACGCTACGAGAGCGGCTGAACATCAGCGGCGCCATTGTCATCGGCAGCGTGGGCCGCCTTTGTAGCCAGAAAAACCAGAGCTTTTTGCTGGATGCCTTCCGTGCAGTATTACGTAGAGAGCCGCTGGCCCGTCTGCTGCTGGTTGGGGATGGCGAGGAGATGTTTGCGCTGCGGAAAAAGGCGGCGCGGTTGGGGGTTCTGGAAAAGGTAGTCTTTTACGGGACAACCCCGTCCATAGAGGAGCTCCTCTGGGCCATGGACGTGTTCGCGTTTCCCAGCCGATTCGAGGGCCTCGGGATTGCCGCAGTAGAGGCACAGGCGGCGGGTTTGCCGGTGGTTATGTCCGAATTCGTCCCAGAGGAGGCTCGTCTCACGGAAGCTGTCCGTGTTGTCCCCTTAAGCAGTGGACCGGAGGGGTGGGCGGAGGCCCTCCTGGGCGCGGTGGCTGAACCAACTGACCGGCTGGCGGGCGTGGCCGGTGTGCGGAATGCCGGCTTTGATATCGCCGATGTGGCTGGAGAAATTGGGGCGTACTATCTGCGCTAAAAGCGATCAAGGGTGGGAGATCATGAGAGTAGCATTAGAGTTGCAGCCGTGCTGCTGGGCCCGGGCCGGGATTGGGAGCTATACATACGAATTGGCCAGACGGCTGCGGGATACGGAGGATTTAACGTTTTGGGGCAATCTGTTCAACTTTCTGGGGAGGAATGACAATACAGCAGCCCTGTCGGATATTACCATGCCAGTCCGTGAGAACAGGCTGTTCCCCTACGGCATCTACCGGCGTATCTGGGACATAGCGCCCATCTCTTACAGCGGCTTGTTCCCCGGCAAGACGGACCTGACCATCTTTTTCAACTTTATAGTTCCGCCCCGGGTAAGCGGTCATGTCATGACAGTGGTCCATGACATGACCTATCTGCGCTGTCCGGAGACCATGGCGGCAAAGAACCTGCGTAGGATTAAGAAAAATATCCAGTACAGTGTAGAGCGCAGCAGCCGTATCCTGACCATATCTGCATTTTCCAAAGCGGAGATCACGGAGCTGCTGGGGGTTCCGGCGGAGAGGATCTCCGTGGTATACCCCGCGCCGTCCCTACAGCCCGGGACAGCGGATTTCGGAGTGTGCTGTCAGAAATGGGGGATTCACAGGCCGTATCTGCTGTACGTGGGCACGATTGAACCGCGGAAGAATTTGGCTCGCCTGCTGCGGGCGTTTGCGCTGTTAAAAGAGAAATACCACATTCCCCACCAGCTGGTTCTGGCCGGTGGCCGTGGGTGGCGGGATGAGGAAATCTTCCAGACTGTCAAGGAAATCAGCTGTAAGGAAGATGTGATTTTTACCGGCTATGTGTCTGCCGGGGAGAAGAACACACTTTATGAGAATGCGTCGGCATTCCTGTTCCCCTCCCTGTACGAGGGGTTCGGCATCCCGCCGCTGGAGGCGATGACCTTTGGCTGTCCGGTGGTGTGCGCCAACGCGGCGTCTCTGCCGGAGGTGGCGGGGGACGCCGCAGATCTGGTGGACCCGCTGGAGGAGGAGAGCATCGCGGAGGGGATATGGCGTGTGCTGTCCGATGCGGCGTATGCCCAAGAGCTAAGGGAAAAAGGATACTTACAGGCAAAGAAATACACCTGGGAGGCCTCTGCAAAGCGCCTGACGGAGCTTTGCAGAGAGATTGGAAGCTAGAGAGAGGAAACAGCAATGCAAAAGACAGCGCTCATCATGGCCGGAGGCCGTGGGGAACGGTTCTGGCCCCGGAGCCGGCAGAACATGCCCAAGCAGTTTCTGTCCCTGACAGATGATGGGAAGACGATGATCCAGCTGACGGTGGAGCGGATCCTGCCGCTGGTCAATATGGAGGACATCTTCATTGTCACCAACCGCAGCTACAAGGATTTGGTGCGCCAGCAGCTGCCAGAGCTTCCGGAGGAGAACATCCTCTGCGAGCCGGTGGGGAAGAACACTGCGCCGTGCATCGGCCTGGGCGCGGTGCATATGGCGAAGCGGTATGGGGACGCGGTGATGATGGTGCTGCCATCGGACCACCTCATCAAATACACATCACTTTTCCTGAACACCCTCTCGGACGCCTGCGAGGTGGCGGAAGAGGGTGAGAACCTGGTGACCCTGGGCATTGCCCCTGACAGCCCGGAGACGGGCTACGGGTACATCAAGTTCCAGCCGGAGGAGACTCTTGGCCGGGCATTTGCCGTGGACAAATTTGTGGAGAAGCCGGACCTGGAGACGGCGAAGGCGTATCTGGCCTCGGAGCAGTACCTGTGGAACAGCGGTATGTTCATCTGGAAGACCTCCACAATCCTGAAGAACCTGGAGACCTATCTCCCGGAGACCTGCCAGGGTCTCAAAAAAATTGGTGAGGCTATTGGTACCCCCATGGAGGAGCAGGCGCTGGAGCGGGCGTTCCAGGCGTTTAAGGCGGAGTCCATCGACTACGGGGTGATGGAGAAGGCGAAGAATATCTACATCCTCAGCGGATCCTTTGGCTGGGACGACGTGGGCTCCTGGCTGGCGGTGAGCCGGATCAAGCGGAGCAATGAGCTGGGGAATGTGGTGAACGGGAACGTGGTGACAGTGGACACCCGGAACACCACCATCCAGGGCGGCGGGAAGCTGATTGCCGCTGTGGGCCTGGAGGACATGATCGTGGTGGACTCAGAGGACGCGCTGCTCATCTGCGAGAAGGACCACGCCGGTGATATCAAGAAGGTCCTGGAGAATCTCAAAATCTGCAACAGAACAGAGTATCTATAAGGAGAGTTTACATATGAAAAAAGCGCTGATAACCGGCATCACGGGCCAGGATGGGTCCTATCTGGCGGAGCTGCTGCTGGAGAAGGGGTACGAGGTCCACGGCATGACCCGGCGGGCTTCCCTGCCCAACACGGACCGGATCGCCCATCTGCTGGACAAAATCACCCTCCACGACGGGGATCTGAGCGACTCCAGCAGTATCATCCGTATCCTGCGTCTGGTGCAGCCGGATGAGGTGTACAATCTGGCGGCCCAGAGCCACGTGCAGGTGAGCTTCGACGTGCCGGAGTACTCCGGGGATGTGGACGCGCTGGGGGTGCTGCGGATACTGGAGGGCATTCGGATTCTGGGCATGGAGAAAACATGCAGGTTCTACCAGGCCTCCACCTCGGAGCTGTACGGAAAGGTGGAGGAGGTTCCCCAGAAGGAGACCACGCCCTTCCACCCCTACAGCCCCTACGCCATTGCCAAGCAGTACGGGTACTGGATGGTGAAGGAGTACCGAGAGGCCTACGGCATATTTGCGGTGAACGGTATTCTGTTCAACCACGAATCAGAGCGGCGTGGAGAGAACTTTGTGACCCGGAAGATCACCCGTGCCGCTGGACGGATCGCCTGCGGCTTGCAGGATAAGCTCCAGCTGGGGAACCTGGACAGCAGGCGGGACTGGGGCTACGCTAAGGACTATGTGGAGTGCATGTGGCTGATGCTCCAGCACGAGCGTCCAGAGGATTTTGTCATCGCCACGGGCGTGCAGCACACCGTGCGGGAGTTCACCACTTTGGCCTTTGCCCATGATGGAATTGATCTGGAATGGCAGGGGCAGGGTCTGGGGGAACAGGGTATTGACAAGGCCACTGGGAAGGTCCTTGTGGAGGTGAACCCGGCGTGGTTTCGTCCCACGGATGTGGACAACCTATGGGGTGATCCCACCAAGGCAAAGACGGTGCTGGGCTGGAATCCCCAGAGGACCAGCTATGAGGAGCTGTGCGCTATCATGGCGGAGCACGATCTCCAGCTGGCGAAAAGAGAGAAGGCCAGCCGGTGAGGGCGCTGATTACCGGCAGCCAGGGCTTTGTGGGGCAGTATCTGCGCCAAGAGCTAGAGGAGAACGGGTACGAGGTTATAGGCCTGGATGTGCAGCCCGGCGAGGGCGCTATCCAGGCGGACCTTCTGAACCCGGAGCAGCTGGCGGCGGCGGTGCGGCAGGCGCAGCCGGACGCGGTGTTTCATCTGGCGGGTCAGGCGGATGTGGCAAAGTCCTGGAAAATTCCCCAGAAGACTATGGAGATCAATGTCATCGCCGCCGTCAACCTGATGGAGGCGGTGCGGGCCTTTGACTCGTCGGTGCAGATGGTGATGGTGGGCTCCTCGGACCAGTACGGCAATCTGGGCGAGGCGGGGAAGTTGGTCAGCGAGAATCTGGAGACCAACCCCCAGACGCCCTACGCCGTGTCCAAGAAGGCACAGGAGGAGATGGCGCGGGTGTATGTCCGGGCCTACCGGATGAACATCTGCATGACCCGGTCCTTCAACCACGGCGGAGCGGGACAGCGGCTGGGGTTCCTCATTCCGGATTTTGCGTCAGGAATTGTAAAGGTGGAGCGGGGAGAGGCAAAGTCGCTGAAGGTGGGCAATCTCACCTCCCGCCGGGACTTTACCCACGTGAGGGACGTGGTCCGGGCCTACCGGATGATTGCGGAGAAGGGAAAGCCGGGCGAGGTGTACAATGTGGGTTCCGGCGTAACTTACAGCGCCCAGGAGATACTGGACAAATTGTGCGAGATGGCGGTGTGCTCCATCCCTGTGGAGCAGGACCCGGCCAGAATGCGGCCCAGCGACACGCCGGTAATTTGTTGTGACCACTCTAAGCTCACCCATGACACCGGCTGGCAGCCACAAATTCCTTTGGAGGATATTCTCTCGGACACCCTCCGCTGCTGGCGGGGACGGGAGTAGGAAAACTATGATGCTGCAAAAACTAAAACAACACCAATTTTTGTTCAGTGAGCTGGTGAAGCGTGACTTCGCCAAGAAGTACAAGCGGACCATTCTGGGCATGGCCTGGAGCATCCTGTCTCCGCTGATGAATCTGCTGATTATGTGGATGGTGTTCAGCAACTTCTTCGGAAACAACGTGAACCACTATGTGGTATATCTGTTTGCCGGTCAGCTGGTGTTCTCCTACTTTACCGACGCGACAAATCTGGGGATGAACTCCCTGGTGGGCAACGCGGGGATCTTTACCAAGGTGAATGTGCCCAAGTATCTGTTTCTGCTGTCCCAGAATGTATCGTCGCTGATTAATTTTGGCCTGACGCTTCTGATTTTCTTCACCTTTGTAGCCATTGACGGCATTCCGTTTACCTGGAAGTTCCTCCTGCTGGTGTATCCGGTGGGATGTCTCATTGTGTTCAACCTGGGGATAGGACTGATCCTTTCGGCGCTGTTCGTGTTCTTCCGGGACATGCAGTATCTGTGGGGCATACTGACCCAGCTCATTATGTGGATGTCCGCCATTTTCTACACCATTGACAGCTACAGCTACACGGTGCAGTGCGCGTTCCTGCTGAATCCACTCTATCTGTTTATCCGGTATTTCCGGAAGATTGTGATAGACGGGACAATTCCCACGCTCCAGTTCCATCTGCTGGCGACTGGGTATGCGCTGGCGGCTCTGGGGATTGGCGCGTACATGTACAAGAAGTACAACCATGAATTCCTTTACTATGTGTGAGGAGCTGCGATGAAGACGATGTTAAAGGTTGACCACGTGTCAATCAGCTATAAAATAGGCGACTTCAAAGATATTGGTCTGAAGGAGTGGACCATGCGGCACCTGAAAAACCAGTACCATGTGGAGACGTTCATGGCGGTAGAGGATGTGTCCTTCGAGCTGATGGAGGGGGACATGCTGGGGATCATCGGGACCAACGGCGCGGGGAAGTCCACGCTGCTCAAGGCGGTGACCGGCGTGATGGAACCCCGAGGGGGACACATTGAGCGCAATGGGAGTATTTCCGCCCTGCTGGAGCTGGGTTCCGGGTTTGACGGGGATCTGACGGTGAAGGAGAACGCCTACCTGCGGGGTGCCATGCTGGGGTACACCAAGGATTTCATGGATGAGACCTACGAGCAGATTCTGGACTTCTCGGAGCTGCGGGAGTTTGCGGAGAGGCCGTTCAAGCAGCTGTCCACGGGGATGCAGTCCAGGCTGGCGTTCGCCATTGCGTCATTGGTACAGCCGGAGATTCTGATCCTGGACGAGGTGCTCAGCGTAGGTGACGGCGCATTCCAGGAGAAGAGCGCAAAGAAGATGCGGGAGATTATTGACGGCGGCGCGGCTACTATCCTCGTGTCACACTCCCTGGCGCAGATTCGGGAGCTGTGTAATAAGGTGCTGTGGCTGCATAGAGGGAGACAGGTTGAGTTCGGGGAGGCAGAGGCGATTTGTGATAATTATGAGAGTTTCCTTGCAGGATAGGTAAAAGAGGAGGGCGTCAAATGTTGGGCGAGGTAAAACAGGAAGTCAACATTGAGAAAATCATGGAAGAAATCCGGGAGCAAATCCGCAGGGAGGAAGGAATGTCCGATATTCCAGCATTTGAGGATATTCCGCTGAGGGGAGAAGAGCCAACCACTCTCACGGAGTGGCCGGCGGATAGTACGGAGGCGGAAAAAGAGAACAACTGGCCATTTCTCATCAAATCTTTACAATATCTCAATAATAACTACGATATTCCCTATTACTGGAGCCTTGGACCAAGCTCAGTAAAAACCCTTGCCAAACGGGTTATACGGAAACTGCTCAAATGTCTCATTGCGCCTATCCTCGCCATGCAAAATGGTTTCAATGCACATGCCGTTCGATGCCTAAACCAGCTGCGTTATTTTGTTGAGATTATTCTTACGCGGCTTGATGGAGATCAGCGCGAGCTGGAGGAGCTGCGCCAGCGTGTTCTGCGTCAGGAACGAGAAATGCATGAAATGGGGGAAAGGTACTTAGAACAGTTCCAAGCAGTTCTTCATGAAAGCCAAGCTGCTCAGGAACGGGAGCATATGATATTGGATAAAATCGCTATCCAGGAAACGCTCATACAGAAGGTAGTAACCGAAGCCTCTCAATTGTATGCGACAGGACAAGAGAATCTGGACAAGCTCAGACAGGGTGTTTTTGAAGCTATTGAGAGAATGAATACGCAGTATCAAGATGTGACAGGGGAATTGAGGACAGAAAAAGAGCATATACAGCGTTGGCAAAGTGATCGGGACAGGAAAATTCAGGCGATTGCCCGTGATGTCATTCGGACAAAATGGGCTTTTACGGATTATATGGAGGACCAGCGTAATGTTGACGGAGATATCGTCCACTGCGGTATTTGCGGATACAGCGGGGAGACTACAAAACTCGAAAAAAGGGTAACAACATGCATATTTGACGGTGGCGAGTTGGTACGCTATGTTTGCCCGGAATGCGGAGCTATTTTCGGTCCTACGAAATTCAGCAGTCTAAGCAAAGACGCCCGGAATGATGATTATACCGTGCATTACACAGGCTACCATGAAGGAGACTCAACGGACAAAGAAGTGAAAACCTTCATGCGGCTGGAGCCCTTTAAAAATGGCGTATACCTCAACTATGGATGCGGAAGTTGGTCACAGACCATGAGGAAACTGCATGATCTGGGGTACTGTGTCTATGGGTTTGAACCATACTCCCAGGATATTGAGAATCCGTATATTATTTCAGATAGAGCCATATTAAGCAAAATGCGGTTTAACGGTATCTTTTCCAATGATGTGTTAGAACATTTGATGGACCCAGCGGCAGAACTCAGCTTTATGAAAACATTACTTGCCACACCGGATGCAAAGATGGCGCACACAACAGGATGCTATGACTACAAATATGAGTATACCAGATTTCACGTGTATTTCTTCACAGGTAAGGCAGTAGACGTGCTGTGCGAAAAGGCAGGATTGAATCTGCTGGAAATATCTGATGCAGAATCAGCGGCAGGTGAGAAGGATTTCCATTGCAGAATATTCAAGATGAAAGAAGAAGAGATTGACTATTTGCCCTTAGCATTTGCTAATCAGTTCGCACAGCGTAAAAAAGAAGGATGTATTGAGCTATCGCCTGATGGCATGTGCTTTGGTCCCTATGTCAGACTACCTAAAGGGGAATATTTGCTGGATATACATGTTGAGCTTCCTAAGAACGTACGACATGTTGAGATGAAGGTGACATCCCGTTCAGGCAGGCAGATCCTTACTGCAATAGATTTAAGAAATGGGGATAATGCGGTCTGTTTTTCTTTAGAGCACGCTGAGGAGGAAGTGGAATTCGTAATTGAAAATAATACAGACGATAACATTATCTTAAAAAAACTTGCGATGAAGAGATAAGAATAGGTCAAATATAATTTGCAAAACACTTAGGAGAGAGAAATGCAAGTTGTTCAACTTTTGCCAACCATTTCCTATGGAGATGCCGTGGGAAACGACACGTTGGCCATCCAGGATATTATCCGCCAGATGGGCTATGAAACGCAGATCTATGCGGAAAACATCGATGGCCGCCTTCCCGCCAGAACCGCTATGCCCTTTTTGCAATTTCCCGACTTATCGAATGAGGATGTTGTAATCTACCACGGTTCAACAGGGACGGAGTTGAACTTCAGGCTTCCGCAGCTGGGCGGACGAAAGATCATGATTTATCACAACATCACCCCACCGGCCTTCTTTCACCCATATTCCCCCAGCGCAGAGCAGCTCACCGCCTTTGGACTTCAAGGCATAGAGAATCTGCGGGATACGGTGGATTACTGCATAGCTGATTCAGAATTTAATAAAGCGAATCTGAGAGAGATGGGCTACCCTTGTCCGATGGATGTTTGTCCTGTTTTGATTCCCTTTAAGGACTATGAACGGACGCCCAATAAGCGGATTTTACAGCAGTATACGGAAGACGGCTATGTAAATATCCTTTTTACCGGCAGAGTTGCGCCCAACAAAAAACAGGAGGATATTATCCGGGCTTTTTTCTACTATCATACATATTACAATAAAAGGTCCCGGCTGATTTTGGTGGGTTCCTGGAACGGGATGGAGAAATACTATGACCGCCTGTGTGACTATGTCAATCAATTGGGGCTTTCTGACAGTGTCATTTTCACAGGACATATTAAATTTGATGAGATACTTGCCTACTACAGATTAGCGGATGTGTTTCTTTGCATGAGTGAACACGAGGGGTTCTGCGTTCCGCTGGTAGAGGCCATGTACTTTGATGTGCCGATTATTGCATATCGCAGTACAGCTATCCCGGATACATTGGGCGGATGCGGGATGCTGTTGGAGAGTAAGCATCCTAAAGTAGTTGCGGCGGCAATACATCAAATCATAAGTGATAATCGGTTCTGTCAAAAGTTGATCGAGGGCCAACGGCAGCGGCTTGTGGCCTTTGCGCATGAGAGCATAAAGCAGCGCTTTGTAGAATTATTAGGAAGCTTTTTAGAAAAAGAGGGATTAGGTTGAAGAAGATCGCTTTTGTAACACCTTGGTATGGGGAGGATATATCTGGCGGAGCAGAGGCGATGCTGCGTGGGCTGGTCCACCACCTATATGCGGCAGGTGTGGATTTAGAAGTGCTGACTACCTGTGTGCGCGACTTCCGCTCAGATTGGAGTGTGGACGATCACCCTGTTGGCACAAGTACTTGTGCAGGCATTCCAGTCAGGCGTTTTTCAGTGCGTCCCAGGGACACCGCTGCTTTTGACCGAGTGAATGCAAAGCTGATGAAAAATCAGAGGATCACAGAAAAAGAGGAAACAACCTTTCAGCGTGAAATGGTTAATAGTCCCAGTCTCTATCAGTACATATCGGAAAAAAGTGAGGAATATTCGCTTTTTGTTTTTATCCCATATATGTTTGGCACAACATATTATGGAGTCCAATCCTGTAGAAAAAAAGCGGTGCTCATTCCATGTCTGCATGATGAGGCCTACGCATACATGAAAATTCTTAAACAGAGTTTTGCCCAAACAGCAGGAATGGTATTTCTGTCAGAGCCGGAACAGCTTTTGGCACAGACGCTCTATGGTGTTTCCGGCAGAGCATTTCAAAGTTTGGGAACAGGGATTGATACAGAAATAAGAGGAGACGCAGTTAGGTTTAGAAGGAAGTATCAGATTGACAGTCCGTTTCTGTTGTACGCAGGGCGAAAGGACGCAGGCAAGAAAGTAGACGTTTTGATCCAATACTTCCTCGCATATAAGAAACGCAATCCGTCAAAGCTGAAGCTTATCCTGATTGGCGGCGGCAATATCGAATTTCCGAAAAACGGTGATGTAATTGACCTGGGGTTTGTGCCGGTCCAGGACAAGCATGACGCCTATGCGGCTGCATCGGTGTTTTGCAATCCATCCCAGTTCGAGAGCTTCTCGCTGGTGATTATGGAGAGCTGGCTGGCGGAACGGCCTGTACTTGTTAATGGTGACTGCGCAGTGACAACGGATTTTGCGCGGAAATCAAATGGCGGCCTATATTATCAGAACTACATCGAGTTTGAAAAGTGTCTGCAATATCTCCTTACTAACCCGGGTACAGCCCGGCAGATGGGCGCAAATGGCCGTGATTTTGTACTCAAGAATTTTTCATGGGATGCTATTGTAAAAAAATATACGGAGTATTTCAAAATGGTAGAGAGCGAGATTGGACAGTGAGAAGGGAAAAGATCGCATTTGTATGCCAGCGCTATGGTTTGGAGGTTAACGGCGGTTCAGAATTATACTGCCGTCAGCTGGCAGAAAAATTGGCGGGGCATTATAACGTTGAGGTATATACTACCTGCGCTATAGATTATGTCACGTGGAAAAATGAATACCAGCCGGGAACGGAGGAGATCCACGGTATCACTGTGCATCGGTTTTTGAATGTCCGACAGAGAGATCAGCGGAGCTTTGACCAAATCAGCCAGCGCGTATTTGCAAACGCCGCGCACAGCGATGCGGAGGAGCGCAAGTGGATTGAAGAGCAGGGGCCGGTTTGCCCGGAGCTGCTGGATGAACTGGCGAAAAGGCATCTGGAGTATAAAGCAGTCATCTTCATGACATATCTCTACTATTTGTCCGCAAAGGGACTTCCTATGGGATTTGAAAATGCGCTCTTAATCCCCACGGTGCATGATGAGCCGCCGGTCTATCTGCGATATTATGATTCTGTATTCTCTTCGGCAAAAGGGTTCATCTGGAATACGCCGGAGGAACAAACTTTTGCAGAGCAGCGCTTTCCAAACATTCGGAAGATACCGGGCGTTCTTGCGGGAGTTGGCGTAGATGTGCCGGAAGGGCCGCTGCCGGAGATACCGGAAAGCCTCCGGGGTGTGCCCTATATTACATATGCAGGACGAATTGACGAGTCCAAGGGCTGTGGGGAGATGTTCCGCTATTTCCAAGAGTATAAAAAGCAGTATGGCGGAATGTTAAAGCTGATCCTTATGGGAAAAGCGGTGATGGAGATACCATCGGATCCGGATATCGTATCGCTGGGATTTGTGTCCGATGAGATGAAATTTGCTGTTATGGCATCCGCGAAAGCGCTGGTGCTTTTTTCCCATTTTGAGAGCTTGTCCATGGTGGTGCTGGAGAGCATGATAATGGGGCGCCCGGTGCTGGTGAATGGAGCATGTGAAGTGCTGAAGGGACACTGTGTCAGGAGTAATGCCGGGCTGTATTTTACGTCTTATACGGAGTTTGTGGGGACGCTGAACTATCTGCTCACACATCCCACGCAGTATGAAGCTATGAGTGAGAATGCGGTCAAGTATGTGGAGGAGAATTATCGGTGGGAGAGGATTGTGGAGACGATCTGCCAGTTAATTGAAGGGAGTTTTACAAGATGACGGTTTTTGTGAGGAAAGAGGGGAATGATACCGCTCCTAGATCAGATGACGAAATAAAGATTTTTAACGATTTATAAAAATATGCTGGTATAAGCTGATAATTTCTATTATGGGCAACGGGAGGGTAAGATACTGTGGAGAGATCGCGGAGAATACCGTGGAAAGCATTGATTTTCTTATTCATAGTAAGCACAATTTTTCGAGGCGTATTTGCGGTAAAGTCCGGACAATATACCGTATTTGGAGACGAATTTTTACATGTAAAGCTGGCTCAAAGTATTGCGGATGGTTATGGATTAATGATTCGCGGAACACCATATAACTATACAACCTGTCTGTATAGTTTTGTTATATCACCAGTTTTTTTATTAACAAAAAATATGGATGCTGCACACACATTGATTTTATGGGTCAATGCGGCGTTAATGTCTTCTGCAATTTTTCCTGTCTTCTTCCTGGCGAAGAGATATCTGAAAAACCATAGAAATGTGTGGCTTGTGGTTGCCTACAGCCTGCTAATATGTGAAATGAATTATACAATGCAGGTTATGCAGGAAAATTTGAACTATCCGCTCATGATGTGTTTTTTTCTTGCATTTTCTTATGTGACAGATAATGAGAACAGCAAAATGCAGTATATAATTGGCCTTGGGACGTTTGCGTTTTTGCTTTCCATTTGCAAATATATGAATTTAGCGATTATTCTTGCCGTACCCGGTTTCTACCTAGTACAAGTCGTATCAAGCAGGCAGGCAAGGTTGAGTTCGATAAAAGCTGGGCTAGTTTATAGCTTAACATTCCTCTTTCTTAAAATGTTCTACAGTAATGTGATGAGTGCTGTTCTAGAGGATACTGTAGGTGGTGAAATAGGATCCCGTATAGTCCAAAAGATCCAATCTCTTCTAGATTATGATAAAATTAAACAACTTATTTATCCGGCAATTTTATACGTAATTTATGTAGTCATTGCAACAGGGATATTTCCTCTTCCTATGGTATTAGGGTATTGGAGAAGTCTCTCCCAAAGAGCAAAGAAAATGATGCGATTAACTGTATTCCATATTCTGGTTGCGATAGCTACAATTTGTGTTTTGACGGTTCCAGCTGAAAATCTTGGCCATATAGAGATACGATTTCATTCCAGATATTTCTTTTATGCTTTTATACCCATTATTATACTCTTTATTCATTTATATGAAGAGCTTCAAGAACAAATCGCTACTAAAGGAATATTCAACTCAATAAGTATCTTAGGCTGTGAGATGGTACTAATGTCATTTTTACCGCTGATACCAGCAATAGGAAGTCATGTAGATGGACCAAGTACGCTGTTTTTGAGAAGCTTTGTTAAAAGCGATGTTCTGAAAAATACTTTAAGCTGTATTTTAATTATTTTTATTGGACTTGGGATATATTTTTTAACTAATAAATATATTCGAATAATATATGTTATTACAGGGCTGATTCTGCTCACGTCCGCTTGCATAGGCCCGTATTACTATAAACTATATCAGTATAAAGCACCAGAAAAGAAAAATGATGCCTTGCTTTTGAATGAATTTTTTTCGAGGTTTAATGATGGGTGGAATACAGGGGAAAAAATACTTATTTTACCTCAGGATTTTGCGTTTGAATGCTATTTCAGAGAGTCGTATAGATGTACAGTTCCTGAATACCTATCAACTGGGGAAATTGTAGATTTTGGGAAACTGCCGCTGCTAAGTTATAACGCAAACTGGACGGACCCGACAGCAATTGCGCCCGAGTATATTATTACAGCCGGAGACTACCCTTTGCAAGGATATGATGAGTTGGAGATCGGACTGGAGCAGCATCATCTCCTTCAAAAGAATGGGATGGAGATAAAGCTGGATTATAGAGAGTCTGGTATATACAGCGACCGATGGCTGGGGACTGAATCCGCAGTATTACAGTTGGCCGGTGCCCCTGAATGTACCTCCGCCCAACTTGTTTTGCGTGTTGACAATTGGCTGTTAGGCTCTGATGCGGCTGTAAACTATACGGATTCTACGGGATATACAGGAAGCTTTATTATTCCGAATACAGAAGAGCAAGTGGATATTTGTATTCCTGTTTCTAAAATAAGTGGTGAAACGGCATATACTGTTACGCTAACCTCGGAACAAACAGTGGCGCCAGATAATGGAGATAGTAGACAATTAGCCTTCAGATTATGGCAATGCCAACTTATAGAAGAGTTTATTAAAGAATCAGATGAGACTTGGCAAATAGGTGAGGCTGCGTAACAGTATAAAGGAAATCTTAGACATAGAAAAAATCTCATGGAGAACAAATCCATGGCAAATAACATCATCAGAAATTGTCTGGAGAAAGAGGTCCATATATAATGAAAATTCTATTTTTGAACCTACCATATCGGTTTGAGATCAGCCGGGCCAGCCGTTGGCCGGAAAAGACGAAAAGCGGTACACTCTATTATCCGTACTGGCTGTGCTATGCGGCCGGAATGTGTATGAAGCAGGGCTTTGACGTAGACGTAGTCGACTGCATTACCAAGAAAATGACCCAGGAGCAGACCGCAGAGCTGACGGCGGAGAAGGCTCCGGATTATATCATGTGCGAGCTGACCACGCCGACCTGCACTTATGACTACCAAACACTTCAGCTCATCCGGAGCAAATATCCCGCCGGGAAAATCCTGGTGGGAGGAACCCACGCGACCGCCTTGCCAGAGCAGGTCCTGCGTGAATGCGCCGCTGTGGACGTTGTTGTCCGGCAGGAATATGACTATACCATCGGAGAAATCATTCATGCAGGCGACCAGCTGGACGCGGTACATGGAATTACATACCGCAAGGAGGGCGAAATCGTCTCCACTCCAGACCGGGAGTGGCTGACGGATATGGACGATTTCCCCTTTGTGAGCCAGGTGTATGAAAAATTTCTGGATGTAAACGACTATGACTATGCGCTAGCGCAGTCTCCAATGGTCCAGATTTTCAGCGCCAGGGGCTGCCCCTTCCGCTGTAATTTTTGCAGCTATCCGGAGACGATGGGCGGGCGCTTTGTGCGCAAGCGGAGTGTGACCAATTTTGTGGACGAGCTCCAGTATATCCACGATAAAATGCCCTATATCAAGGAAATTTTTATCGAGGATGATACGTTTACTGTGGATAAAAAGCGCACGGAGGCCATTTGCGACGAGATCCAGCGGCGTGGGCTCCACTTGATCTGGTCCTGCAATGTGAGAGCAGATCTGCCCTATGACCTGATGCAAAAGATGAAGTCCGCTGGCTGCCGGCTGCTGGTAGTCGGGTATGAGAGCGGCAGCCAGAAGGTGCTGGACGAGACCCAGAAGGGAATCAGACTGGAGCAGTCGCTGGAGTTTGCCAAAAACACAAAGAAGCTAAAGCTCAAGGTGTTTGGATGCTTTATGATCGGGCTGAAGGGCGATGACCGCTCTACCATTGAGGAGACATTTCAATTTGCGAAAAAGGTGTATCCGGATATGTGCTTCTTCCAGCAGGCGGTTCCGTTTCCGGGGACAGGCTTCTATCGGTGGGTAAAGGAAAAGGGATATCTGCGCACGGAGGACTATTCACAATGGCTGAATCAGGACGGATATTTAGACTGCCTCGTTGACTATCCCTATGCCAGCCACGAGGAAATTGAGAAGCTCCGTGATCATCTGATGAGCCGGTACTATTTCTCGTTTACCTATATTGTAAAAACATTTTTGAGGAATCTGAGCTGGCAGGAATTGAAGCGGGTCACCAGAGCGGGAGTTACATATTTGGCGTTTCGGATAAAAAGTGTGAGGAGATAAAATGATACAGAGGTTGCGGTGGGTCGACAACTTAAAAGGATTTTTGGCATTGTTAGTGGTTTTGGGGCATACGGTAACTTGGTCTGGATTGGCAGCACATATGGATGTATTCCAGTTTATCTACTTTTATATCTCGTCGTTCCATATGTCAGCTTTTTTTGCTGTAAGCGGATATCTCTACGGAAGGATTGCGGAAAACTCACTGCAAGAAAACAAAACTTGTTTGAAGTGGACAAAAGTTGTTAAGCGGACAATTGACTTAGCCGTGCCATCGGTTGTCTGTATGGGTGTCACCTTCTGTGTAGTGCGCACATTAGGGAAATTTTCATTAGCTCAAGCAATATCGGTATCAAAGTTCTGGTTTGTATGGGTTATTATTGCAATTGATATCGGGCACCTTTTTTTATATTTTATAATAAAAAAAGAGGAAACAGTGTTTCTAATTTTATCAGTCCTCACGGTACTTTTTGGATTTCTGTTTAATACCCTTGGCAAGATGTTCGGATACTTCCTTTTGTATGAATTGGGAGTATCTTTAGGGCGGCATTTGACAAAGGAATCAGAGAAAAAATTTTTTAATTATCAATATGGGCGGATAGCACTTATTATAACGTCTATTGCAATATTTTTTGGATATGTCCTTGGGGGGGGGGCAATTGTCCTCAATACATTGTATAAAATCCCAATTGGCATCATGATGTCGTATAGTTTGTTTTCTATATTTTTAGCAGTTCCATCGGTTGCCCTTTTTGAAACGAGCGGAAAATTTACATTGCAAATCTATTTTTTTCAGGTAGTAACTACGGCTTGGATTAAAACATATACACAGAATATTCCTTTATGGATTAACTGTATTGTTTTTATTGTTATCACGTGGATTGACTATCGGCTCCCCTGTTTGCTAGCTACAAAATATAAAAATACAAAATATTATAACAAGCTTTTTTGTGCCAGTAAATATATTTTTTTGGCAAAAAAAAATAGCACCGTACAGGGATATCTTGCATTGCATTTTGGATTAGGAGGTTCGGAAAATGAAGAACAGAATCGATAGGCTGCTATGGAGTGTATATGAGTGCCTGCCGCGATTTATGAAATCAATTATTTCGCGTATGGTTTATCAGCCGAAGCTGGGAAAAGGTGTGCGTCTTTACGGATGGAATACATTTTCTGCGGACGTGGAGATAGGAGATTATTCGTATATAAAAACGAACCATTTTATGCGCAATGTGGTGGTTGGAAAATTTTGCTGTATAGCAGAAGGCTTAAGCGTTGGCCTTAATCAGCATCCATATCAAGAGTTTAGCTCTTATCGGATGTTTGGTAGCCAATCTCCTCTATCAGCATTTGCAAAACCGGAACCCCTTATGATCGGGGGGGGGGGGGGGGGGGTGGTGTTATTATTTATTTGGTTATGTTTTGGGGTGTGGTTTTTTTGTT
>CANAZG010000033.1 GCA_947365965.1 uncultured Clostridia bacterium | reverse complement strand
CGGTGTGCTCCCTCCCCGCCGGCCCGCGCCGGCCCCGCGCGGGGGGCCGGCGCCGCCCCCCCCCCCCCCCCCCAGACGGGATTCCGCTTCTGGCAGATACTTTGCAGTAAACTCCGGTGCGGTCAACAAAAAATCGTCTCGCCGCAGCTGCTGGGTTTTTGGCGGCCAATCCCACCACGCAATTTTTTGAAGGCCGTCAATTGTCTCTTTGTCAAACCGATAGCGAAGGATTTTGGCGGGATTTCCGCCCACGATGGCATAAGGGGGCACATCCTTTGTGACGACAGCGTTCGCCGCGACAACACAGCCGTTGTGAAGTGTTACTCCAGCCATAATGGTTGCGCCGTGGCCAATCCAGACATCGTTTTGGATGATAATTGATCCCTTCCGCGTTATTCTGCTGTGTAAAGGAGATTTTGGAAGAAAGGATAATTCTCCCTGACAGACCGAGGCATAATCGTGGTTCAAGTCGATCATAAATGTGATGGACTCGGCCAGGGAGCAGCCCTTTCCAATTGCGATGCAGTGCCGCCCGCCCGCCACGTCAAAGTTGATACCGCTTTGTACCTCAACACCAACAAGATAACTGTCCCGATCAATAGACAGGAAGGGGAAGCCGCTGAGCGGTCCCTGAGAATTGATGGTAAGGCAGGTATAATCGCTGATCTGGTTGGGAGAAATTGTTAGTTTCTGTATCATTCAAAGCTCCTGTTCATATAGACGCCTGATATTCTGCCAGTGTGGGCAAAGCGGCGTCTTTATCTGAAATAATCGTCTGCTCCACCCGGTCCAGCGGCCAAGTGATGGCCAGCTGTGGGTCATTCCAGCGGACGCCGCCGTCCGACTCCGGGTCATAGCGGTCGCCACAGAGATAGCTGAACAGTGTATCGTCCTCCAACGCCAGAAATCCGTGGGCAAAGCCTTTGGGTATGTAGAGCATCTGCCTGTTTTCTGCCGTCAGATAAAAGCCCTCCCATTTGCCGAAGGTCTCTGAGCTCTCGCGCAGGTCCACCGCCACATCGTAGACCGCGCCGTGGAGCACCTGCACCAGCTTATCCTGGCTGTGACGGCGCTGGAAGTGGAGACCGCGGAGCACGCCCTTATTGGAGCAGGATCGTAGTTCCTCCCAGGGGGACAGATCGATTCCATGGGCGGCGAATATGGACTTTTCAAAGGGCTTGGAGAAGTAGCCGCGAGGATCGGGGATACAAAGAGGAGTAATCAGCGTCAAGCTATTGATGGTTGTCTTTTGAAAAGAAAATTCCTGCATTTACAGCCCCCCTCAACAGGTGCAATATAAAACACTCTCCAGTGTAGCCGGCGTATGGGACCGCAAATACATTTTATAATTCGGATTTATTTTGTGGATAAAACAGGGAATATCCCAAAAATGATTTGCAGCATGGTATACCGAAACAGCCAGGTCGGGCGTCCAGCGCTGAATAAGCCGTACAGCTCCGCGTAAAGCGGCGGGCTCAGCGCCCTCAATGTCCATTTTTACAAAGGTTGCCGGGACTTGCTTTATCGCGTCATCCAGGGTTATGATTGGCAGAACCGTCTCTCCTTGGGCAGACATAGCGCTCGCGCTCGCCTCATCTGTAAAAAATGCGGTGCCCGTGCTGTCCGCTACGCCGCAGGGATATAGGTAGGCATTTTGTATACTGCTGCCGCAGCAGTCAACCTTTTGGGACAAGGCTGCAAAATTAGCTTGAATCGGCTCAAAGGCGATGTAGGTTTGGATCGCCCCGCAGCGGCTGAGCACCGCGTCCAGGCAATCTCCATTATACGCACCGCAATCTATCAGGCAGGAAAAGTCATTTTTCAGCGGAACTCCCGCCTCAAAATATTGGCACGGATAGTCGGTCTCCACGCAATCTTCATACCGCCTCAGCAGGTGCGCCTTTATGCAGGACAGGTATGTCCGCACACTCTCCTCATCCCCCATGAGTGAGCCAGCGAGAATTATTTTCTCCTTCTGCTCCGCCAAGTACGACTCCGAGGGAGTTTCTGCCCCATCAAACAGGACCTGCCGTGCGGTAACCGTTTGGACTTCTTTTACATTGTGATAGCCCCACTGAGTCAGGTCCCTCTTGATGCCGGCCATAACCTGCTTTGCCAGCGTAATTGAAATATAAACCTGACATTCAGCCCGAAACGCCGGGGTCAAGCAATTGTCATCCGGATGATACACCGGTATCCCCATTTTTTCCTCAGACGGCTTCGCCTTTCGATCCAGAAAAGCCACAGGGTAAACGCCATATTTTTGAAACAGCCTTAAATTTTCACAGCCGAAAGCCCCCGCGCCGTAGAGTACAATTTTCTGTTCTTTCAGCGTATCCATGTACTGGGCAATTGAGATGGGCGGCTCAGAAGCGCGAAGCGCAAAAATGTTCTCTATTTCCTGTCGGTAGTCCAACATTGTGTCTCATCTCCTGTTCACATAATTTTTTGCAGCAGTTCCAGAGCAAAGGCGTCCAAATTATCCACGCAGGAATACTTTGGAAGACCGCAGGACGCGCAGTAGGGATCGCTTGCCCGTCCGTAGGAAAGCTGGAGCCGGCGCAGCTGCCGCAGCTGCTCCCCCTCCCAAATCTGTTTGAGGCGCATTTCATGAATATTGCCTAAATTTACCTGATTTGCCCAATCCACACTGCATGGAGAGACGCTTCCATCACATTTGATCGCCAGAACTGTAAAAATCTGTGGACAAATACGCTTTTCTTCGACAGTTTGCCCATACTGCCCAGCTTCACCGGCCTTACTGCACACAGATTCCGGCGGCTGAAAGTTCGGCCAAATGGGGTAGATTTGCTCCACAAAAATTTCATCGCACAAAGGAGAAAATAGCTCCAGGAATTTTCTATCATCTCCCTCTTCCTCCAGGCTGGACTGCGCTGCTTTGATAGTAAGCCGACATTTCCCACGTTGGGCGGAGAAGGTTCGTATTTTATCCGTAAATTGATCAAAATCCACACTGCTGACGCCGGTTATTTCACGGTATTTTTCGCTGGACAGCGCTTCAACAGAGATGTGCAAATGGTCCAGCCCAGCATCTACTAGATTTTCTCCCAGCTCCTTCGTCAGCAGTGCGCCGTTGCTGGTCAAATCAATCGACTCCGTTGTGCCGCTCTGCTTTAACAGGCGGATCATCTCAGGCAGTTCCGGATTGAGGAGAGATTCCCCCGTTCCGTGCATATACACCTTCTTAATCTTCTGTGGAAAATCATGTAGTTGGGAGAGAATTTCTTTGAAATCTTCAATGGAAAGAAGATTTTTGTCAAAGAACAGAAATTTGTCCTCTTGGCTCTGCGGGCAGAATCTGCACTTGAAATTACATAACCGGGATACTTCTATTAACAAAGTAAACGGGGTATCCAGAGGAAGAACATCCCGCAGGCAAGTCCGCTTTTGTGCAAGAATATGGGCATTATAGTGCATATATCTCCGTTCCTTCTGACACATAGTCTTTTAGAAAGGCCCGAATCGACCGTTCATATTTGGGAGCTGAAATAATAATTCGTTCAATGCCAAGCTTCCGGATGTCTTCAGGGGGATGGATTATTTGTCCGGTATCAAACACTCTGTTGCCCCACTTGGCTGAATTGGAATCGAAAAAATACGTCTGCTGAGGAATAGCGCCGTAAAAGGCCTGGTAGGCCTTTAACAACGTCTCCGCCACAATCGACATACCATAAATTCCGGTTTTAGGGTATCCTGTGCTGGGAAAGTATTTCTCACACAGAACGCGCTGCTTGTCTGCTTCCTTTCCGCAGATTTCATTTATAGCTTGGATTCGATGAATAATCGGCAGGTGCTGGGTACATTTCCTTTCACAGCGGCCGCATTTGATACATTCCACCGTCTCAAAGGGGTAGGCGCCATAATACATCTTGCGCCATTCATGGAAATGTGTCTCATCCTGGTTGGAGAGCACATATTCATTATAGGCCCCCATCAGACGGCTCACCTGAATGCCGGCGGGACAACCCTGGCAGTAGCCGCACATGGTACACAGCGGCTCAGCAGGAACCGGCAGGCGGCCCGCGATCTCTTCCCATTGGCGTTTATCCAGTGGGGGAGCATTTTCCAGCGCCTCAACCGCCTCCAATATATCCCGCTCCGAGTTAACCCCGATCAGAATAGTACTGACCTCCGGATGGGAGGCGACAAACTGAATAGCTCCAGCCGCTACGGTTCCGCCATCTCTCCGGAGATGCTGAAAGTACGCAGGATTTTGGGGAATTAGCCCCCCTGCAAGGGGATTCATGACGGCAACCCCCATTCCCCTGGAGTTGGCAAGACACAGCCCCTCTAACCGATGCTGGTAATTCAGTGCGTTGAATCCCAGCGTGACGCCATCAAATCTGCCGTCCAGAATAATTTGCTCCAGCTCCGCCCCACTGCAATGGACAGAGACACAAATATGCTCGATCAGACCCTGCTCTCGCGCCCTTAAAGCGCCCTCATAAGGGCCGCCGGGGGCAATAATTTTTTTGTACTGCTCCAGCGTCAGAACGCTCCACATATGAAAAAAATCAATCTTGTCAACATGAAGCGTTTTCAGCGAAGATTCAATCCTGCGCAGTACGTCGTCTGCGGTGGGGTCCATACTCAGCATGGACTTGGAGGCAACCATAAAATCCCGCGTTCTATGCTCCTGAAAGGCGGCACCCAGGATTTTCTCACTGGTTCCGTTTGCGTATGTAGAAGCAGTATCAAGGTAATTGATTCCCAATTCCAAAGCCCTCAACACAAGGCCAACGTTTTTGGAAAAATCCTTTGTCTCAGGTGAAAATCGGACAGTCCCCATTCCAATTAAAGGGACTCTTTTTCCTGTTTTACCGTAATTTCTATATAACATTGTCATTCTCCAATTTCTTTAGCAGCTGCTCACGATATGGATCAATGTTATCCATTGCAACAAACTCATGGAAATGGCAATATTTGCACGGATACATAGCGGCATTTCCGCCTTTTAGCAGTCCTATACAGAAATCTTTATACTTCTGCCCCCTCCAAATAGAAACTAATGATTGTTTTTTTGAATCTCCCATTTGCAGACGGTTTTTCCAGTCACTGCAACAGGGTGTCACTATACCATTTGCATTGATGCACATGGTATAAAACGGGACTGGACAGATTGCTTTTCGCGTTACAGGATTTCCATAAATGTCTATCCCTTTATCCTCTATATTGTTGTCCAGATCGTACCAAAACGGTACTGGCAGTTCAAGGCAAATTTTGTCGCAAATCGGTTCAAATATGCGATAAAAAAGTTCTTTTTTCGCCGGATTTTCCAGGGCTGTATCACAGATTTTTACAATGATTTTTGTGTTCTCAGCGACAGAATGAAGATACTTGATGTTCTGGACCAGCAAATCATAGTCAATCGTCACATTACAAAAACTTTGATAGTCTGACGAAGTGATCCCATATAATGAAATATTTATTAAAGTTAATCCGGCACTGACTAACTTATCTGAGAGTGCC
Source organism: uncultured Clostridia bacterium (assembly GCA_947365965.1). Classification (GTDB taxonomy): domain Bacteria; phylum Bacillota; class Clostridia; order Oscillospirales; family Oscillospiraceae; genus Pelethomonas. The sequence goes on along the minus strand of CANAZG010000033.1, from coordinate 21,070 downwards.
GGTGTCAGCAAAGAAGCATTGGTGGTAATCTCCAGTTGCTCCGCTACCTTCTGGTTGGAAGCATATTGAATGAAGTCGGAAATATTTTTATGTAACAGCGGCTCACCGAAGCAAAAGAAAGACAGCATTTTAATTTTTTGGGGAAATGATTTCAAGTCATCAATACACTTGAACGCCAAGTCAACTGGCATAATAGCTTGCGGCATAACCTTTGCGGCTTCGCCATTTCCGTGGGGGCAAAAGGAACAATGAAAATTGCAAAAACTTGATACATCGATAAACACTCTCAGAGGCGTATCCAACGGGATATGCTCTTCCAACCGAAGACGGTCCGTATTGCCCTTAATGCCTTTGACTGCCATAAAGAATGTCCTCCTTATACATCGCCTAACTGCTTAGTCCACAGCATCAACCGCTTATCTTCAGAGAAAACACTGGAATAGTGGGCCGGAGACCCTTTGGTACGCTCGCGGAAGATCAGCCCGGCATCCTGGGGCCGGTCCTCCTCAAAGCACGCCCTGTCCGCCTCCACGGCGGACAAGAACCAATCTGCCGGTTCGCCTGTGAAAAACTCACGAAAATGGTGCAGACGCTTTTCCTCCGCATCCGCCCGCTGGCAGGCGGCGAGAAATCTCTGGCGGTTTGCCTGAATTCCATAGCGCTCCATAATATCTTTCCGAGCCTGAGCGCCCATAAGCGCTGCTTTCTCTGGATTCTCCCGCAGGTATCGAACCGCGTTCTCATACTCCTCCGGGGAGTGGACCAGCAATCCAGTTCTGCCATCCCGAATAATTCCCCGTTCCACGCACTGATCCAATACTACAACGGGAAGACCTGCTGCCATAGCTTCCAGCAGCGCGTTTTCCGTGGCTCCAAAGTGCTGTGGGTTCAGCAGGTAGCCGAATACATCCATCTGCGCCAGTGCGGGCGCCACATCCGGGAGCTGTCCGCAGAATTGAAACTGTTCTGCAATCCCTTTTTCCTCCGCCGATGTCAGCAGCTCCTTTTGGGTGGAGGGCGCTCCCACCATTAAAAACTGCGTATCCGATGTCCCCGCTGCCGCACAGAAGTCTATAAAACGGGGGTGCAGCTTGCAAAAGCCCATTGTACCAACATATCCAACCGTATAATGCGCGTGCGGTTTCTTTTTGATCCTGGTAAACCGGATGAGATCGTTGAGGCCATAGACCACATCGCAGTGCCTTTTTAAGTACGCATCACCCAGCGCCCTGACCTGCGGCAGGTCCAGACTGAAGGGTGAGGCGAAGATACTCTGATCAAACTGCTGAACAAATTCGGCGGAGATATGGGGGAAATAGTTGCCAGAGACGTGGCACCAGAGAATACTGCGGATTGGAACAGCGGGAAAGCCGTGTAAAAACCCAGTGAGGGCCGGGTGGTGGTGCCAGCTGAATACAGCAACATCTGCCCAATCCAATTCTCGCTCTACACTGGAGCGCTCTGTCGCCTGTATAATTTGAAACCCGGCGGACCGCACTCTGTCTAAGGCGGTTCTATCCCGGGGCGTCTCCAGAAGGAGGATCCGCTGCTCCTGACCGCAGTCACCCAGTCCGGCATACGCCGAACCGATTCCACCGCCCATATGGGCGGCAATATGCAGTATTTTCATATCAGATCACGGGGTCAAACCCCGGCGTAAAGCACACTATCGTACGCGAGAGGGCCGTAATGGCGTATCCAGAAACGGTATTCGGGAACAATCTGGTGCAGATAGCTCATAATGGCCAACACATCACCGCGGCGGTGATAGGCGGAGAGCGCCATCAATGGCTTGTCACGGCGGATGGTGTCCCGCGCCCCCTGCAAGGCCTCCATCTCCGCGCCCTCTATGTCCATTTTGATAAACCCAACGGTCAAGCCCTCTGTATAGTCATCTAGTTTGACGGCCTGTATCAACTCCATGCTTCCTGTGCCGCGAGCGTGTTCTACCAACATGCTGCCTTGCCTGCTGGCATCCGGAATATAACTGACCTCATCTAGGCCGCCCACAAAGCGCACAGCCCCCCTCCCAGCGGATAGTACGGCCTGAATAACATCGAAATGCCGCAGACCCGCTTTTTCCATGCGTTCCTTGCAGATTCGGAAGTTCCTCGAGTCAGGTTCAAAGGCCAGAATGCCTTCATACTGATTGCCGCACCATTCAGCAAACTGGATGCTGGTCTCCCCATCAAAACACCCCGCATCTACAAATGCGGTTCCTTTTCGATACAGATCCGGGAATGCAAAATATTGCTTACCATGCATCGCGCTGCTGCAATCGATATAGCGTTCAAAATGGAGCGGGAGAATATGGTCTTGAGGGAAGGCGTTTTGAAGCAAAAACTGTTCTATCTCTGTGTAGTAATCCGTTGTTGCAATTATAACATAGCACTGGTTCGCGTTCTCAAAAAGATAATTCGGCGGATAGACCGGCCTCCCTAGAACATCCGGCGTTCCGGCAAGCTCGGACGCACGCCGGTCGCAGAAAGCGAAAAAATCTTCTCCTTCTTTTAATATTAAGTCTGCTGCCAAACGTCCCAAAGACCCCGCACCATACAAAAAAATCTGTTTCTGTGCGTCATGCAGTTTCCGAAATGTTTCCTTCCATGTTTTCAACGCGATAACTTCGTCCTCTGTATAACCTTCCGACCACTGAAGCAACTGAATCGCGCCGCTCATAGTTGGGGTGAGATCAAACTGAAGCCGTGCCCAAAAAATATTGCGGGACAAGTCATCTTGCAGCAACTCATACATTGCGGCAATATGATCTATATTATCGTAGAAATTCACTCTAACTCCTCCTATTTTAAGAGCTTTTGCACAACAAACAAATAATCCTGACACTGCATCTGATCCAATGCCGCTTTTTGCTGCTGTTCCGGCAGGCCGGCGGGGTAAAGGGAGGCCAAGAGTGCCTGACTCTCCTGATCTAACCCCGCACCAATCCGCAGTTCACACCGAATTGCCCCCCACTGCTGTATCGCTATGCGAAATTGTTCAACCGGGATATTCAGCGCATAGTCCGGGTTATAAACGTCCACCTGTCCCAGCAGATGTAAATACTCCCGAAAGGAGAGGGCATTTGCCAGCCTGCAAACCAGATACCCGCCCTTCTTACACAAGGAGAACAGGTCCCGCAGCATCTTTACCGGCTCGTGATACCGGTTGAGCGGACGATCTATGACAATATAGTCGAAGGTCTCCCGAGGAAAGGAATCTATCAAAAACTCTTCCCGGTCACAGACCACCGGTCCTCTGCAAATTGTTTTCAGGTCCAGCCAATATTTGGGATCCTGGGTAAAGGCGGACAGGTCCGCGTCAAACAACCCAAACGTACGCAGCCAGTTTTTAACATCCAAAATAGGGGTTCCACACCGCGTATCCACACCCAGGATTTGCAGACGCCCTGTCGCGGACGGCTTCGGAAAATGCGGGAAATACGGGATATAGTAGTTGTTTACATCTTCCCAGGCGTCAACGCCAAAAAATTTTTCCCGGAAATTTTCTCTGCCAATGTCCAGAGATTTTTGAAATTCCACAGGGTCCTTTCCCTCGCCGCATCTCAAATCATGGTCATGACAGACCCAGGTGTCGCCGGCTAGAACGGTCCGGTAGCCTGAACGCCGCATCCGAAAGGTAATATCGTCATCCCCAAAATCGTGAAAGAATCCAACATCGCCAAAGGGCCATCCGATGGTCATGAGCGCCTCTTTGCGGTACACGGTTCCAAGCGTAATCAATCGCTGCCGGTCCTCCCACTTTCTGGGGGATGAGCGGTTGAACTGAGCAGCTTTTTCCTGCATTTCCTGATAATTCGCATAAGGCAGATCAACGCATTGCAGATTGGATGTATTACAACAGACCGGGTTTACCATCCCGATTCTCTCATCCGATTTCATGCAGGCCAAGAGATTTTCCATCCAATGATTGGTAACAATTAAATCATTTTGAAGAATGCAGATAAAGCGTCCCAGGCTGTTCAAACTTAACATGAAGAGTGGAAAAGCGGGGCCTAAATTTTTTGTGATATGCACCACGGTTTTCTTTTCGTGAGGTATCGTTTGGAAATATTCCAGCGTTGCGTCTTCTGAACCATTGTCCAAAAGAATCAGGTCATAGTCAACACCGGTAGTATAGGCCAGGACGCTCTCCACACAGCGTTTGGTTTTATCCAGTCTGTTGTATGCCTGGATGATAATAGACACTTCCGGGATGCCAGAGCTCTGCTGCATTTCCGCCACAGCTATGCGGTTAGAAAATAAATCGGATCCAACCGCCGGACTTTCCATCTGATCGGTATTTATTTCAATAAATTGTTCCATAGATTTCCCCTATACAGGTTCGTTAAAATATCCGCGAATGTGTCGCTCCATATAGTCAGGGATATTCTGACCATCCATCCACGCCTTTGTCCAGTCCACCGTCTCCCGTACGGCACGTTCCACATCCCAACGGGGACGCCATCCTAAAACTGTGCCGATTTTGGAGCAGTCCAGCTTCAGCACAGCGTCCTCATGGGGGCCCTGACGGCCTGTATGTTCCCAGCGTGCGCCCTCTCCCCAGGCCTGACAGAACAGCTCCGCCAGCGCCCCGGTGGTCAGACAGCCGCCGCTGTCCGGGCCCACGTTGTAGCTGCCGGCCAGATCGCTGTTCTCATGCTGCCGCTGTGCGATCAGCAGATAAGCGGACAGCGGCTCCAGCACATGCTGATAGGGCCGGACAGAATGCGGGTTGCGGAGCTGAATCGGCCGGCCGGCACGCACAGCCCGGATACAGTCCGGTATGATCCGGTCCGCCGCAAAGTCTCCGCCGCCGATCACATTTCCAGCCCGCGCCGTGCTGACCGCAACCCCTTTATCTGCAAAAAAGCTGTTTCGATAGCTGTCTGTCACCAGCTCGGAGCAGGATTTGGAGTTGGCATAGGGATCAAACCCGTTCAGCACATCGGTTTCCCGATAGCCCCAGGGCCATTGGCGGTTCTGATAGACCTTGTCCGTTGTCACGTTGAGGAAGCTCCTCACACAGTCGGACTGCCGCACACACTCCAGAATATGCACCGTCCCCATCACATTGGAGGCGTAGGTGCCCACCGGGTCCCGGTAGCTCTCCCGGACGATGGGCTGCGCCGCCAGATGCAGCACAATTTCCGGTTTTGCGGCCTCAAAAGCGCACCGCAGGGCCTCCAGGTCCCGTATATCACCGTGGACGGAGGTTATTTTTTCCTCCAGCCCGATGATTCTGCACAGGCTCAGCTCCTCCGGAGGCAGCGCAAAGCCCGTTACCTCCGCCCCGGCCATGCGCAGAATCGTGCACAGCCACGCGCCCTTGAAGCCCGTATGCCCTGTGACAAAAACTTTTTTATCCCTATAAAAATCCAGAATCATGTTTCCCATATCCGCCATGGGGCGTTCCCGTTGTTCCAGCGATCCTCCAGCCAGATTTTGTCCCGCTGCGTGTCCATGCACTGCCAGAACCCGTTGTGCTTATAGATTCCCAGCTTTCCCTCCCGGGCCAGGGCCTCCAGAGGGATCCGCTCCAGGATGCAGCTCTCGTCCGCGCTGAGATAGCCGAACACCTCCGGCTCCATGACCATAAAGCCGCCGTTGATCCAGCCGCCGTCCTCCTTAGCCTTCTCCCGGAAGCCGGTGACCGTCTGACCCTCCAGGTCCAGCACACCGAACCGCCCGCCGGGCTGGACGCCCGTCAGGGTGACAGTTTTCCCCGAGGCCCGGTGCTGCTCCAGCAGGGCGTTCAGGTCCACGTCGCTCACCCCGTCGCCGTAGGTCAGCATAAAGGGCTCGTCTCCGATGTACGTCCGCACCCGCCTGACACGTCCGCCGGTCTGGGTGTTCAGGCCGGTATCTACCAGCGTCACCCGCCAGGGCTCGGCCACATTCTGATGGACCGTCATACGGTTTTCGGCGGAGAAGTCGAAAGTCACATCAGAGCGGTGGAGGTAGTAGTCCGCGAAGTACTCCTTAATCACGTGGCCCTTGTAGCCGCAGCAGACAATGAAGTCGTGGAACCCAAAGCTGGAGTAATATTTCATGATGTGCCATAGAATGGGCTGCTCGCCGATGGTAATCATGGGCTTGGGCTTGAGGTAGCTCTCCTCGCTGATGCGGGTGCCCCGTCCGCCGGCTAAAATGACAACCTTCACTGCTTCAGCCCTCCAAACACAGGGGCCTCCAGGCCCTCAATGAGATAGGCCACCTTCTGATAGACCGGGCTCTGCTTGATGGCCGCCACAGCGGGATCGCCGGGATCAAAGGCCGCCAGCATCCCCCGCACCTTGTCCGCCAGCTCCAGCAGCTCCTGGGAGGGAGTTTGCAGCTCCGGGGTGTGCTCCGTCAGGAATTCCACCATGGGCTTCATATCCTTGGCGGTGTCCAGGCCCTTGCGCAGCAGGCGCACATAGCCCACCGCGTCCCCGCTGTCCAGCGCCTCAAAGGCCCGGATGCAGTACCAGCCGAAGCGGTGCGTCGGCTGGAGCAGGAACAGATTTTCCTCGGTCAACAGCTCCGGCACATAGCTGCGGGACAGAATGGCGCGCTCGGTATTTGCAAAAATTCTGGCCAGCGCCATCCCCTTTTTCTCATCGTCCCACTGACAGACGCGGATGGCCGCAAGGGACATGTCCCATGTCCACGCCAGAGACTGCAAGCTCCGGGTAAAATCAGCGTCCGCCGCCGCCACAAGCAAATGGAACATCCGGTCCCACTCCCCGGAGAGTCCGGCGGCGAGAAAGTCCATCTCCTCAATGCGCATAGCCCGGTCCGGAAGCGGAAAGGCCATACCTGCTTCCATGGCGTGGGCCAGGGCGGAGGCGGGAAATTCCTCCCAGCGCTCCACGCTCCCCAGAAGCGCGGTCATTTCCGCCGGGTCGCTGCTCTCCATGACCGAGGCGGCGGTGCCCAGCGGACATTTGCCGGACAGCGGCAGGAAAAAGGTGTAGGCCGGGCGGCTGGCGTTGGATTGCTCCTTTTTCAGGTGGGCTTCGGTAAAGACGGAGGCCCCCGTCATCAGAAACACATTTCGCCGCATATCCGCCTGCTTCTGACTGGGGACAGGGGCGCACAGGCCCTCCCACACCTTGGACACAAGCTCGGTGGTGTCGACATAGGTCTTGCTGTGGAGCTCGCGGAGCATTTTTGCCAGGTTGTTTACCTGTCTCGGGTCCATACTGCTGTAGTCCAGGTCCAGAAGAAGGGGCAGCGACTCCTCCGCCCGGTTGGTCTCCAGGTAGGCGCAGGCGAGGATGATGCGCATGGTCTGCTCACAGTATGGGATTGCCGCGTGCAGCGGGCTGATCGCCTGACAGTCGACGTCGCCCAGGCCCGCCCGGAAATCCTCATAGCCCGCTTTGAGAATTTCGCCCCAGTGGATCCCCTTCTCATAGCTCTTTTCCAGCCAGCCCTGCATCATGGCCTGATAGGCCACGTCAATCCGGACAAAGTAGGAGTTGGGGAACCAGTCCATCGCCAGCTTGGCCCACTTCCAGAACTCGGTCAGATGCATCGACGCGGCCGCGTTGACCGCGTGGCGGAAGATGGGCGGGCCAAAGACCTGCCAGCCCGCCGCCCGCTTGCGCACCATGGCGATGCCCTTGCGGACGTGCGAGAGGTAATCCGGCTCTCCGGCGCTGCTCTCGATCATCTGGAGCCGGATAATCAGGTCCTCGGGCCTTGACTTCATCTCCTCCCGCAGGAGGGTCAAATTCCGCTCCCGCTTGGCCTTGCCGGCCTCGCCGCCCATGCCCACATAGCCGTCGTGATTAAAAATAACCTTGGGCAGCGATATAATGGGGCTCTTATTGGTTCCCACCAGATGCTCATGAATGGCCCCCTGATAGCGCATCCCGGTGGACATGCGCACCATCCGCAGGGCGAAGAAATCGCTGTAGCTGCCTACTAACTCGTAATTGGTATAGCTGCGGATCACCACCCGGTACATGTTGGTGACCCCCTGGTCCGACTCCAGGGCATGGACCAGCTCGTCCACCCCTCCGTCCAGGTACTCGTCTGTGTCCACCGACAGATGCCACGCGCCGGAACAGCGCTCCATCACCGCGTTCCGGGCGGCGGCAAAGTCGTTCACCCAGGGAAAGTCGATGAGGATATCCGCATATTTCTCCGCAACCTCCCGGCTGCCGTCCTCCGAGCCGGTGTCCGCCATCACCAGTTCGGAGGGAATGGCGTCACGCAGGGGCTGGAGGGCCTTCAGGCAGCGCTCGATGCAGCGGATATCGTTTCGGAAAATAATGCCGATAGACAGCAGGGGCGTTGTTTGTCCGTTCATATATAGTCTCCTCTCTGTTCCTGTGCTTGAAAAAAACGCCTGGTGAATGCGCCTTTTTTAAGGACAGGAACAGGGGGACCGGGCACTTGCCCGGCCCCCCCTTGCTGAACATTTGCGGCGCGTTTTCAGCCCTTGGGAAATTAACCCAGCAGCTGGAGCACGCCCTGGGGCACCTGGTTGGCCTGGGCCAGCATGGCCTGGGCGGACTGCACCAGGATGTTGTTCTTGACGTAGCTCATCATTTCCTCGGCCACGTCGGTGTCGCGGATGGTGGACTCGGCGTCCTGGATGTTCTCGGCCATCACGGACAGGTTGTTCTGGGTGTGCTCCAGACGGTTCTGGATAGCGCCCAGATCACCGCGGACGGAGGAGACATAGTTGATGGCGTTCTTAATCACGTCAACAGCCTCCTGAGCGCCGGCCTGGGTGCTGATGTCGATGTCCTCGATGCTCTTGGTAACATTGCCGTTGGCGTCCATGGTACCCATGGCGTTGACGTGCATGTTGCCGATCTTCAGGTTCATCTGGTTGAAGTCATCGCTGGTGTCGCCGATCTGCAGGGTCAGGCCGGTGCCGCCAACCAGGGGAGCGGCGGTGCCGATGGCACCAGAGGAGCGGACGATGACCTTATTGGAGTCAGCGGGATCCAGCTCGGCGGTGAAGCCCAGGGTGGAATCGTTGTTGATGGCGTTCATCAGATCAGTGGCGGTCTTGCCGTTGACCTGGATCTCATCGTCGCCCACCTTGCTGGCGTCGTCCTGGAAGACGAAGGTCTTGCCGCCGATGGTGAGCTTGTCGCCAAAGGCAACCTTGGTGCTGTCAATGGCAATGGTGGAGCCGGCGTTCTTGGCGGGCTGGGCCGCGCCGTTGTTGGTGGCCGTCACGGTCTCCGTCAGCTTCTTGTAGTCGTACTCCTCGTTGCTGGTGGACTTCTGCTCAATGTGGAGCTTGCCATCGGCCTTCTTGGTGATGTCGAAGTTGGTGGTGCTCTTCTGAGACAGCTGGTTAATGGCCTCAGTAAGCTGAGCGGTGGTGCCGCCGCCGGCCTTGATGACATCGCGCAGGTCGATCTGGGTGGAGGTAGCGCCAGCGGTGTTGGAGCTGTCGGTCAGGAAGGTGAAGGTGGTGCCGTCAATGACCAGCTCGACATCCTCGGTCAGCATATCCGCCGTGAGGTCGAAGGTAATGCCGGCCTTCTTGCCCGGATCCTTCGCAACGGCGCTCTTGACGTCGTCCACCTTGTGGTTGAAGGTGCCGGTGATCTTGGTGTTTGTTTGGTTGGAACCAATCGACACATCGCCGCCCGCAATACCAGCAAGCTGATTAATAGCATCGGCCTGGGTGGAAGTCATATCGTCGGCATTGAGCTCCTTGCCGGCAGCGCCAACCAGTGTGAACTTGATGGCGTTGTTGCCGGTCGCGCCGTTGCTGCTGGCAACCGCCTCGGCCTTGAAGTTGAAGCCGCCCATGGCGAAAGTACCGATAGAAGTGCCGCCAACATTTACAGTATTGCCGCCGCCGATGGCACTTACAACTGCGCCGGCAATGTCGGCGGCGCTCCACTTGCCGTTGTTGCCGGAGCCGCCGTCGGAGGCCAGAGAAACCGTGACAGCCTGACTGCCGAAGGTAATCGTCAGCACAGCATCGCCGGCGCTGGCGTCAACCTCCAGGTCGCCCAGATCAATGGTGAACTCAGCGGTCTGAGCGGCGACGGAGGGCAGGGTTTCGTGGACATCGCCGGCAGGATCGGTGGACGCGGCAAAGTTGATGGTGATGGCGCCGGGATTGACAGCGTCCACAGAGGCGGCGGTGCCCAGGGTAAAGGCGTTATTGTTCAGGCCGGTCTTGCCGTCCAGCAGCTTGATGCCGTTGAAGTTGGCAGAGTCGGCGATACGGTTGATTTCCTCCTTGAGGGCCTTGACCTCCTTCTGGAGGTTGGCGCGGTCCACCTCGTTGTCGTAGGTGCCGTTGGCGGACTGGGTGGCCAGGTAGTCCATGCGGTTGAGCATGTCCTGGATCTCCTGCATCGCGCCCTCGCCGGTCTTCACCAGGGAGATGCCGTCCTTGACGTTCTTGGTGGCGGCGTTCAGGCCGGTGATCTGAGCGCGCATCTTCTCGGAAATGGCCAGACCGGCGGCGTCGTCGCCGGCGCGGTTGATCTTGTAGCCGGAGGACAGCTTCTCAAGGTTCTTGGACAGGGCGGAGGTGTTGTTGTTGTAGTTGCGGTAGGCGTTCATCGCCATAATATTGTGCTGGATACGCATAGTTGAACTCCCTTCTTATTTATGTGCCCGCGGCTTCCCTACCGTGTGGCACAGGTCTGTGTTGCGCTGCCAGGGCATTGTGGCCTTTAACGCCCGGCCTATAGCGCGGTACTATATTTCATCCGGTAGCGATCCGGCTGAAATCTGATGGGTCTGCTCTGCTTCACGCCGCTCCGGCGGAAACATGTGGTCCAGCTGCCGCCGCAGGGCCTTCACGCCCTCGTCGCTGCCGTCCATCTGCGCCAGCAGCGCCCGCATGGCGTTGAGGGCCTGGGCCTTGCTCCGGTTCCAGGGGATCTCCCGCCTGTGCCAGCGGGGGCCGTCGAACACACAGTCCGGCCGCGCAATCCCCTGCCGCTCCAGAACGGCTCCCCGAACAACGGGGACCTCTCTCGGGGCCTGGACCATCAGCTTGCAGCGGTCCCCCGAAATACGGTCCAGCTGGACTACCACATCCTCGCCGATGGTCAGGTATTCTCCCTGCGCAAGGGCCAAACAGAGCATGGTTTCCACTCCTTTGCTGTACGGCGGTCGATAATCCCTTCTCCCGCAGATTCATTTTCATAATATTTTGGACGCTCCGCAGGGCTTTTGGGATGTATTCGCACATATTTTCGTTTCCTGCGCCCGTCCGCCGCGGCCAGGTTGTATACTATCTGGCCGCGCTTTCATAGCCGTTTCAATATTACATTCGGCAGATTTCCATAATACTTTAGCCCGAAACCATAAAAATTTTCAACCGGCACACTTCCGGTTTTGCCATGGTCAGATAGTATACAACCTGGCCGCGCGGGGAGAAGAGGAGACCAGCGCCATAGACGTTTCCCCGCGAAAGGACGGCCCCATGCGCCGTTTTTCCGCAGAGGATGATCTGGCGGTCCAATAGGCACTCTTGGTTTCATCCGGATTACGCGTACCGGCTGAAATATAGTCCCGCGCCAACGGACTTGCGCGCTGTGGCCACAACGCGCGGGGAGGGCGGCGCAAAATCTTGTGTTTGTGGGCGAACAAAGGATTGTTCAAACACACAAAATTTTGCTAAGGAGGCAAATCACAATGAGGATCCAGCATAATATTCCCGCGATGAGCGCATATCGCAACTACAACAACAACACCTCCGCTCTGGCGAAGAACCTGGAGAAGCTCTCTTCCGGCTATAAGATCAACCGCGCCGGCGACGACGCCGCCGGTCTGGCTATTTCCGAGAAGATGCGCGCCCAGATCACCGGCCTGAACGCCGCTTCCAAGAACGTCAAGGACGGCATCTCCCTGGTGAAGACCGCTGAGGGCGCGATGCAGGAAGTTCAGGACATGCTCAACCGCATGGACTACCTGGCCACCCAGTCCGCCAACGGCACCTACGACAACGAGGTGGACCGCCTCAACCTCCAGAAGGAAGTGGACGCCCTCAAGACCGAGATCAACCGTATCGCGGACAGCGCCAACTTCAACGGCATCAAGCTGCTGGACGGCACCCAGGCCAAGGGCACCTCTATCCGCGGCGCAACCTCTCTTAACGAGAGCATGCTCCCCCCGACCAGCACCGGCCTTCCCGGCACCGGCACGGTCCTGAACAAGGAGGCTGCCAACAATTCTCAGGGCACCACCTTCAGCGTGGATCTGCACAACTACTCCCTCTCCAACGGCTCTGCCGCCGGTGAGTATACGCTGACTGCCGGCGACGTGGAGATCACGTTCAAGGGCGCGGCCAGCGGCGCGGGCAGCACCGTGACCGCCGATAAGCTGATTGACGCTCTGGCCAAGGGCGACACCACTAACTTCACGGTGACCGGCGTTACGGTGGGCGGCAGCGTCGCCAGCATCAGTGCCTCGGGCGTGATCAAGGGCACGAAGTACGGCGACATCCAGCTGACCGCCTCCACTGAGGGCGACAACCGCCTGACCTTTACCCAGGTGAATCCCCCCAAGACCGAGGCCGAGGTCTGGGATGTGGCGAAGAGCGTCTCCATTGCCGGCGGCGCGGGCAGGGCTGCCACTCCGCACACCCTGTCCTCCGATCCTGTGGTTTACACGGCTCCCACCTACGATGTGGCTGCGGTCACTGGCCCCATCGAGATTGTCGGCGGCTCCGCCAGCCAGGCGATCAGCGCCCAGGTCTCTCTGGATTCTGCGCTGGCAGACGAGTTCGTCACTGCCGGCGCCACCGCTGGCGGCAATATCACGCTGTCCTATGGCAGCAACCAGTGGACCTTCACCATGGGCACCAAGACCGTGGATGCAACCGCTTCCCTCTCGGGCAGCACCGTGACCTTCAAGGCCGGCAGCAAGACCGTGGCTACGCTTACGCTGACTGCGGGCAGCCAGGCCAGCGCCGCTACGATGGGCGCGATCCAGACCGCGTTTGGCACCACCGGAAAGCAGGTTGGCGAACTCGTGAAGAACGACGGCTCCCAGGAGACCCCGAAGCCGGATATGCCCGCCAGCATCGCCAAGGGCTCCGGCGCTGTGAGCTTCCTCACCAGCCAGGGCGGCTACAGCGTCGTTGGTACTCCGACGACTGCGGAGTCTGAAGTCGAGGCGATTGCCAGCGGCGTCAGCTGGGCCGCCAGCACTGGTGCCCTCACCGCCTCCCAGGCGTCGGCTATTCGGGCCATGACGATTACCGTTGGCTCCATCACCGTCAAGGGCAGTGCTATTCAGGGCATCGCTAGCGGCGCCAGCATGGGCGCTGTGCGGAGCGCTGTCATTAATGCGCTGGAGAAGGCTGCTGCTGAGCATGCCAAGACGCAGTACGCCGCCAGCGCCTCGACCATTACCGTCTACTCCAACTTCCGCTTTGTGGATAAGAACACCGGCGCTGTGGTTCACGCGGCTGATCAGAACGCGAAGATCGCCTACGACGTTACGACCCTGAGCAACAAGGCCACTCCTCCGGCAGGCGGCGCTGGCCAGGACTACAACTTCACCACCACGGCCATCGACAAGGTCGGCACGGACGCCGGCGACCGTCTGGCTGGCACCTATCTCACCACCGATCAGGTGTCCAAGTATGTGGCCGACGGCAAGGGCATGAAGATCGGCACCGAGCAGTATATCTTCTCCACCGATAAGAACCTGAGCGTTCCCCAGGGAACCAAGGTTGTGGACATCAGCGATCTGGTGGACGCGGATGGCAAGCTGGATGCCGATGGCCTGAAGACCGCTCTGGAGCGCCTGACCAAGGCGGCGGCGGACAACGCCACCTACACCGTGGGCTTTGACGGCGACCGGCTGGGCTTCGAGGAGAAGCAGACGCAGACCACCTTTGTCGATGAGAACGGCAAGTCCACTCTGAACACCAGAGAGAACATCGCCAAGTCCCTGGGCTTCATCGAGGGCAGCGTCAAGGGCACCGGCGGCCTGACTCTCCAGATCGGCGACACCAGCGACGACTTCAACCAGCTGAGCGTTGTGATCGGCGACATGCACACCACCGGCATGGGCATTGATGGCGTGGACATCAGCTCCCAGGCTGGCGCGCAGGCCGCCATCGACCAGATCAAGTCCGCCATCAACTACGTCTCCGGCATCCGCGGCGATCTGGGCGCTGTCCAGAACCGTCTGGAGCACACCAGCAACAACCTGAGCGTGATGGCTGAGAACATCCAGGACGCCGAGTCCACCATCCGCGACACCGACGTGGCCGAGGAAATGATGAGCTACGTCAAGAACAACATTCTGGTGCAGTCCGCCCAGGCCATGCTGGCCCAGGCCAACCAGCTGCCCCAGGGCGTGCTCCAGCTGCTGGGCTAATCAGGGCTTACCTGGTAGCTTAGGGTGGTACCCCCGGAAGCGGCCGCAGGCCGCAGCCAAACCGGAGCCCAGCGCAGCGGGTCCGGTTTGGAGAGGAGACGCAGCGTAGAGAGTGAGCTTTCGGCGAAAGCCGGAAGCGAATGATTCGGAGCTTGCGTCGACGAAGGGCGTGCTCCAGCTGCTGGGCTAATCCCCCGACAGCGGCGGAAAATATACCTGAGAACCCAATTTAGATCATTCCATGCAATGAAAGCGGGCCGGGTTTTGCCCGGCCCGCTTTCCCTGCCATAAGGAGATCCGTTACAATGAAAGCTATCGAAATTGCCCGCAAGCTGGCCGGATATGCGCAGGAGGCGTCTGCCTGTCAGGCGTATACGGTGGCGGTTCAGGAGGGGTGTATGCCGGAGGAGGAGCTGGAAGCGGCGCTGTATATCCTCCGCGCCTCCAGCGGGGACTATAAAGTATCCTTTACGTGCCTGCGGAACCTGTATAACCGGGGATGCTTCCAGGCGGAGTGCCTGGAGATTATGACGCAGGCGTTTTATCAGCCTAATGAGAAGCTTCTGCGCTCCCGGTATGAGAAGAACTGCCGTCTGCTGGAGCGCTATCCCTATCTGTTCCGCAAGGACTTTGTGCCTTTTGAGGATCTGCCTGTCCGCTTTTATCCCTACGACGAGAAGGGGGTTGTTCCCTTCTTTGTGGATGAGGCCAGATTTGGGGATTATATGAACTTTGAACATCCCGTTGTCAGCCGGAATTTCTTCCGGGATCTGGAAAAGCCCATTCTGGCGGACGACGTTTATTCTCAATATGAGCTGGAATATCTCTGCGACAACGTGCGGGACAGCGCCTATGTCGGCAGAGAGAACCACATTTATCTCCACTATACCAGCTGGGCGGACTTCTGCGCCCATCTGACGTGCCTGAATCTGCGTGCTCCGCTGCTCACCCAGAAGCTGGTATTCCTGATTGGGGACGAGATCAGCCAGTATCCCATTGACTTCAAGGAGCGCTTTGGCCTGGACTACAGCAAGGCCGAGCCGCGCCCCGTGGGCATCCGGGAGGTCCACAAGCTCATCTGGCATACCCAGCTGTCCACCCACAATGGCGGCGACTTCTTCAACGAGGTTTTCGACGACCACCCCAACCTCCTGGCCTATACCTCTGTGATGTTTGACAGCATTCAGGAGAGCATCAAGACATGGAGGGCGGCGCTGGAGAAGGCGAAGGGGTCCAAGGAGACGCTCCAGGACCTGATGCGGCAGAGGGAGATTTCGCCCCGCGTCGCGCAGGAGCTCCTGAGTCTGCGGGATGTCACAGACAAGGACGTGATGGTGGCCTTTTTCCTGGGGAATCCCCATATCGCGAAGTCATTGGATCCGGCCGCCCGTATTGCGCCGGCGCTCTTTTTCCAGCCCCACTTCTCCAACATTGTTTATAAGCTCCATGTGGACGCGAACGGGAATACGGTCCTGGACTCTGACCAGTACATGGCGGCGTGCAAGTCGCCGATTTTCAGAGGCTTCAAATATATCAAGACCTTCACGCCCATGCGCCGCCTGACCACCAGCCATGCCGCGACGGTGCGGTTCATGTATGAGGCTACCAAGGGCCCCCGGAAGGAGGGCGAGTCGCTTAAGGTGGTGGCGGACGCGGTGAGCCAGCGCGTTTTGAATCGGAGCTTCATGATCGACTGGCAGGACCGGCTGTATCAGGACAGCGTTCTGGTCCGCTTCGAGGACGGCAAGCTCAATCCGAAGGCCACGTTTACCGCCCTGGCGGCATTTCTGGATGTTCCCTATGCGGAGAGCATGAGCTACTGCTCGGAGCTGGGGGTGCGCCGGACGGGGGAGACCGAGGAGGGCGGATACGCCATCGGTTTTGATCCGGTGACGGTCTACCGCACCTATGACGAGTACGCGAGCGACAGTGAGCGGTGCTATATTGAGTATTTTATGCGGGACGTCTACGAGTACTATGGATACGGTTTCCAGTACTATGACGGCAAAGAGGTGGACATGGAGCGCGTGAAGGAGTGGGTGGGGGACTTCTCCCGGATTGACCACTATATGCGCGAGACATGGGCGGAGGTCTATCAGGCCTCAAACATCTCGGCCAATGGCCAGCCGCTGGGGGAGGAATTTCTGGATGCTGCCCGCAGCCAGCTGCTGGATAAGCGGATGGAGGCCTACCGGGCGAACCGGGTCAAGAACGGAGAGATTCTGATGAGGAGTCTGCGCTTTGTCAACCGCAACGGCCAGGAGCTGCACATGATGTCCAAGCTGGAGCTGGACCCGGCGCTGCTGGAGCATCCGCTGTACCACGGATAAGGAGCGAGTATGAAAAAAGGGACCGTATATTTTTTCACCGGCCTGGCCGGGGCGGGAAAGACCACCATCGGCGGTCTGTTCCACAAGCGGCTGAAAGCGCGGAAGAACGATCTGGTGCTGCTGGACGGAGACCAGCTGCGGCGGCTGTCGTTCAACAAGGCCAGCGGGTACAGCACCGAGGAGCGGAGAGCCGGGGCCTTCTATAACTTTGAGATGTGCAAGATGCTCGCGGACCAGGGGATCGACGTGGTGCTGTGCAGCATCTCCATGTACAACGACTGCCGGGCCTGGGCCAGGGAAAACATCGAGAATTACCGTGAGATCTACGTCAAGGCCACCCGGGAGACCCTGTACCGCCGGGATCAGAAGGGACTGTACACCTCCGGGACCAAGAATGTTGTGGGGGTGGACCTGCTGTGCGAGGAGCCGGAGCGCCCGGACGTGGTCATAGAGAACGACGGCCAGGAGACGCCGGAGGCCATCGTGGACCGGCTGGAGAAGGTTCTGGGGCTGAACGTACTGGAGATGGCGGTATGAATGTAGCGTTGATTATCGCCGGCGGCAGCGGCCACCGGATGCGGCAGGAGATCCCCAAGCAGTTTTTGAACGTATACGACAAGCCGGTTATTGTCTACACCCTGGAGGGGTTCCAGCGCCACCCGGAAATTGACGCCATCGAGGTGGTGTGCCTGGAGGGGTGGAGCGAGATGCTGTGGGCCTACGCCCATCAGTTTGACATTGACAAGCTCAAGTGGGTGACGCCCGGCGGCGAAACCGCCCAGGAGTCCATCCGCAACGGCGTGTTTGCCCTGCGGGACATATGCGGGGCGGAAGATATTGTGGTCATCCACGACGGGATCCGGCCCATGGTGGAGGAGTTTGTCCTCTCGGACGTGCTCATCAAGTGCAGGCAGTATGGGAACGCGGTGACGAGCCTGCCCTACAATGAGCAGATCTTCCTGGTGGGGGATGGGGAGTCCACAGAGCGGTACATCCCCCGGGATACCCTGCGGCGGGTGTCCACGCCCCAGGCCTATCGGTATGATAAGCTGCTGTGGGCCTATGAGCGGGCCTTTGCGGAGGGGATTGGGATCCAGACGTCCACCTACGCCAACACGCTGATGGTGGATCTGGGGGAGAAGCTGTACTTCGCGGCGGGCTCGGACAAGAACATCAAGCTGACCACGAAGGACGACTTCGAGCTGTTCAAATGCTACATGAAGATGGAGAGGGACGCCTGGCTGAAATAGGAGGCAGGGTATGGAGATTGAAGAAAACAGGCGCTATGAGGAGCTTCTGAACCGGCTCCGGGGGGCGTTCCCCCACTGGGATATGCTCCGGGGGAAAACCATGCTGGTCTCCGGCGCCTCCGGCATGATTGGGAGCGTTCTGGTGGACGCGGTCATGGAGCAGAATCTGGAGCTTGGGCTGGAGGATTGCTGCAAAATCGTGGCCGTGGGACGCAGCCGGCAGGCGGCGGAGCGGCGGCTCCGGCGGTGGCTGGACCATCCGGCGTTCCGCTTTGTGGAGCAGGACGTGGGCACGCCGCTGGACGGCATCACCCAGCGGATCGACTACGCCATCCACGCCGCCAGCACAACCCACCCTCTGGCCTACGCCAGGGAGCCCATCGACACGATTATGACAAACGTGCTGGGCACGCGCAATATGCTGGAGCTGGCCGCAGGAAATCCGGGCAGCCGCTTCCTGCTGCTGTCCAGCGTGGAGGTCTACGGCCAGAACCGGGGAGACGCGGAGCGGTTCTCGGAGTCCTACTGCGGATACCTGGACTGCAACACCCTCCGGGCGGGATATCCGGAGGGGAAGCGGGTCAGCGAGGCGCTGTGCCAGGCCTATATTGCCCAGCGGGGCGTGGACGCGGTGACCATCCGGCTTCCCCGGTGCTATGGTCCCACCATGCGGATGGAGGACTCCAAGGCCATCGCGCAGTTCATCAAGAACGGCGTTTTGGGTGAGGATATTGTGCTCAAAAGCGACGGCAGCCAGCTATACTCATTTGCCCATGTATCGGATGCGGTCCTGGGACTGCTGTGGGTGCTGCTGCAGGGGGAGACGGGACAGGCGTACAACCTGGGCGGCGAGGGCTCGGATATCACCCAGCGGGCCCTGGCGGAGCTCATTGCGGACCATGTGGGCACGAAGGTGGTCTTCCGGCTCCCGGAGGCGGTGGAGCGGAGCGGCTATTCCACCGCGACAAAGGCGCTGATGGACGCGGGAAAGCTGCGGGCGCTGGGCTGGTCGGCGCACTATGACATTGCCGGGGGCATCCGGGAGACGATAGATATCCTGCGGGATTTGCAGGAGTGAAAGGCGGCGGCTTGCATGACGTATATGACAGATCTCCACACCCACTCCGCCGCCTCCGACGGGCAGTACGCCCCCGCAGAGCTGGCGCGTCTGGCCAAGGCGCGGGGGCTGGAGGCGCTGGCGCTGACGGACCACGATACCCTGGATGGACTGGACGAGGCGGTCCGGGCGGGAGAGGCGTTGGGATTGATGGTCCTGCGGGGGGTGGAGCTGAGCGCCAGGGAGTACCGGAACCTCCATATCCTGGGCTATGGCTTCACCGCCGGGCCTTCCCCTCTGTCGGAGGTCTGCCAGGAGATGAAGGAGCGCAGGAACCGGAGAAAATATGAGATCAATGACTATCTGAAGGCAAAGGGCGTGGACATCCCGCTGGAGGAGGTGGAGGCGCTGGCCTCTGGGGGCGTTTTGGGACGCCCCCACTTTGCCCAGGTGATTGTCCGCCACGGCTACGCGGAGAGCAGCCGTGAGGTCTTTGACCGCTGGCTGGATACGGAGGAGATTCAGGACATTAGCAATCGCTTCAAGATGGATGTGAGGGCCTGCGTGGAGGCCATCAAAGGCGCCGGCGGGAAAGCGTCCCTGGCCCACCCGTATCAGACGGGACTGGGGGATCAGGCGCTGGAGACGCTGGTGGGGGAACTGGCCGGGTACGGCCTGGACGCCCTTGAGTGCTATTATCCCCGGTATACGGCTGCGCAGCAGGCGCTCTACCTGCGTCTGGCGGAGAAGTACGGCCTCCATGTCACCGGCGGCAGCGACTTCCACGGGGAGCGGGTCAAGCCGGATATTGAATTGGCCGCGCTGGAGTTGGATGTGGACTGGCTGATGGGGTAGATATCCCTTCAATTTTCTGGGCAGGGAGATAAGACGAGAAAATGGATATGAATCAAAAAGTGGATATCAGCGTTGTTGTTATGACCTATTTTCATGAGGCGTATATTGCTCAATGCTTAGACAGTATTTTGGCCCAAGAGACAGATCTGCGCTATGAAATCTTGGTGGGCGATGACGCGTCCCAGGACAAAACACCGGAGATTATTCGTGACTATGCGGAGCGGTATCCGGACAAAATACGTCCTTTTCTTCGGACAAAAAATATAGGGGCGTCGCGCAACGACATAGATTTGATGGGGAAAGCCCGTGGGAAATATATTGCCCCGCTGGAAGGCGACGACTATTGGGTTAGCAGGCATAAATTGCAGCGTCAGTGGGAATTTCTGGAGCAGCATCCGGAGTATATTGGGTGCTGCGGCCGGTGTCTGATGGTTGATGAGAACGGGCAGGCGGACTATACGCGGTCCCCGCGGTTTGTAGTGAACCGGAAGGTATTCACATTGGACGATTATATAGATCTCTGGAAGCTGCCGGGGCAAATGGGAACACTGATGTACCGGAATATACCGGAGCGGAGACTGCCGATTTTTTATCAGGCGCATCAAACCGTGGGGGACAAGACGCTCTTTTTGATCCTCCTGTCAAAGGGCCCGATTTACTGTGATACAGAGATCCTTTCTTGTTACCGCTATGTGGACAATCCGGGCAGGCATAATTGGTTTTCAACCCACTACGCCAATCCCTATAGAAATTACGATATGTTTATGTACCCTTGCCGTCTGGAGACATGGGCCAGAAAAAATATAGGACTGCCACCTGGGAAACATCTGGGAAAGCAGAACGAATACCGATTCTGCCGGTTTGTGGAGGAGTTGGTACGGGAACCATCTTTGAAACGGGTGGAATACCTTGCAAAAATGGTGGCGTGCGGCCACCAGCCGGCAAAATACAGTGGGCTGATTTTGAAAACACTTATTGCAATGTCAGAA
This sequence comes from uncultured Clostridia bacterium, assembly GCA_947365965.1. Taxonomy (GTDB): domain Bacteria; phylum Bacillota; class Clostridia; order Oscillospirales; family Oscillospiraceae; genus Pelethomonas. Next base: position 274 of record CANAZG010000033.1, on the reverse strand, counting down.
TAGAGCGGCGTTATCAGTGATCGCGGAGAGGATGTGAATCCGTTGAAGATTGCAATTATGCAGGCCTGTCTGTATGGACAATATTGTGGACAAAGGGGTAGATACTGGTCCGATCATTATGCAAAGTGTCATTCCTCTTCAAGCTTTTTCAGACACAAACGATGACTATGATGTTATATTAGATTTGCAAATCACGATGCTGAACCAGATTATTGAGATTCTAGGGCATGTTTGAAAATTGTCAACACGCCCAAATAGCGGGCCTTTTTCTGCC
>CANAZG010000032.1 GCA_947365965.1 uncultured Clostridia bacterium | reverse complement strand
CCAGACAGTCCAGAACCGATACGAACCGGCAGCCGAGGGAGGGGAAAATGACATCTGTGTAATTCTGTTAAGGATACAAATTCCAGTGGTCAATCAATCTTGCCGATAAAGCGATAGAAAATCTCAATTTCCTGCTCCTGCTCACCGTCCTCGCCCGTGACGCTCTGATGGATAACAATTTTCTCAATCAGAGCATTCAGCAGAGGGGCAGTCAGCTCCGTGGGATCGGCATACTGCCGGATGAGGTCGATCCATTTCCGGGCATCGCTCTCCGTTTGCTTCACCGTGTCGAGTTCCACCATCAGAGTGTCGATCTTCTCTGCCAGATCGCCCTGCTCGGTCTGGTACTTGGCGGTGAGCATACTGAAATTGTACTCCGTAATGCGTCCAGCCGCCCAGTCCTCATAGAGCTTTGCAAACAGTCCGTCAATCTCGGCCTTCCGCTTTGTGGCCTTTTTCAGTTCCGCAGCCTGCTTCTTTTGGGCGGCATTCCGCTCCCGGTCCCCGGCGCTCAAAAGTTGGTTCAAGAGCCTGTCCTCATCTCGAATGGCCCTTGCCGACCAGTGCTGGATTCTCGCCAGCACATACGCATAGAGCGCATCATAGCGGATATAGTGCGTGGTGCAGCCTCTAGTTTGATAGTCGCTGTATTTGCCGCACTTGTAGTAGGCATACGGATTTCTGGCACTGCTTTGGATGCCATAGCGCATCGACCATCCACAATCAGCACACTTCAAAAGACCAGCGAAAATCTGTGACCTGTGATCCTTACATTCCCGGCGGCGGCTGGCAATCTGCTGCTGAACCGTTTCAAAAACATCCTTGTCAATAATGGCCTCATGGGTCCCCTCAACGCAAAGCCATTTCTCCTGCGGGTTGCGAACCACCCTTTTATTCTTGTAGGAAACCGTTCCCTGACGATGGTGAACCGTGTTGCCGATATAGGTTTCATCCTTCAGAATGTTTTTAATTTGTGTCTTGGACCACACATACCGCTTCTCATCCGGCTGCCCCTCAAAGAATCGGGCGCAGCCACCGTTACGGGAATATTGAAACCAGCCAGGGCACAAGACTTTTTCATCCATCAGAACTTTGGAAATTTGATTAGCCCCCATGCCATGAAAAGAAAGGTCAAAAATTTTGCGGACAATCCATGCGGTCTCCTCGTCAATCATCAGCTTGTTCTTGATGTCAGGGTGTTTCACATAGCCAAAGGGAGCCATGTAATTGACTCGTTCACCGTTGAGGAATTTTGCCCGAAATGCGCCCTTAATCTTGCGGCTGGTATCTTTTGCCATGAACTCATTTATCAGGTTCTTGAACGGCACAAAATCAGACAAGCCCTTGTCGGTGTCCTCGTTGTCGTTGACGGCGATATAGCGGACTTTCAGCTTCGGAAACACGAACTCCAGATAGTAGCCCATCATGATGTGTTCGCGCCCAAAACGGGAAAGGTCTTTCGAGATGATGCAGTTGATATTCCCCGCCTCGATTTCCTCCATCATGCGCTTGAACTGGGGCCGGTCAAAGTTCGTTCCGCTCCATCCGTCGTCCACGAATTCGGACACCACATGGAACTCTGGGTGTTCCCTAACATATTGAGTAAGGACGGTGCGCTGGGTTTCAATGGAAACGCTGTCACCAAAGGATTCATCGTCTCGGCTGAGACGCATATAGAGCGCGGTGTTATATTGCGGTTGTTTCAAAAAAGTTACCTCCTTCAATCATGAAACAACCCGCGCTTACAATACTCATGCTGGTGCAATCATACCATAAGCGCAGGCTGATTTCAATTCTTATCTATCAGTTTTTCTCCGTCTGGTGGGTAGCGGAATAGCGGATCACATCTTCAAGCAGCGTCCCAATGGGCTTTCCCCTGTCATTGAAATGCTCAGCGACCCGGATACGGGTATTGCCGTAGTAGAAGTACAGCGTTCCGTACTCGTCCTCCACATAAAAGGTGGGAACTCCATCCGGTTCTTCAAACTCGCGGGCCGCTGCCCACTCGTCAATTAGCTCCTGCGGTGCTTCAAACATCGGCTCATAGCAGGCGCACAGGTCAATGGGTTCGTACACATAGTTCTCAAAATTATTCAATAAAGTACCTCCATAATTCGTAGTCTGTTGGGTCAGTCAGCCTTGCGCCGGACCCACTGAATGTCATAGCCCAGCGCATCGGCAAGCTGGACGGCCTCCTTGTAGCGCAGGGATTCCCGCTGGAGCTTATTGGACAGGTTGGACACGCTGTCCGACCATCCGTACTCGTAGGAGAGTACGTCCACCACCTCCTGCATGGTCATCCCCTGGCGCACAATGTACGCCTTGATCTCGTTCCTCAAATCGGATTTCAAAGTTTTTCCCTCACTTTCTGATGAATTTGATTTTGTATTCCATAAGGCATTTTTACGGAATGATAAAGATTTTTGCAGTTGTAATTTCCGTTCAGATTTGCTATTATGAAACCCAGGTCACAAAGGCTACCTATCCACTTCACAGTTTCGTGGGATACCCACCGAAACCGTGGGAAAGACCGTTTGTCCGTAAAACGGATACACGGTTTCGTAAATCACTCATGAGCGTAACCTGTTCACCGCTGAATGACATTTTTCACGAAAATCACAAGGATTGAATTTTGACCCGGCTTTTTGAGGCCAGGTCAGCGTAACCGCCTATAAGGAATAAGAGCGAATTCAAAACTATCCGTACATGCGTACATCGGTACAAGGCGGTGTGTACTTGTGTACGCATGTACGGATGATTTCATTTCTCTGTTCATAATGCAGTCGGCCTTATCAGGACCTCGATGCCCACATAGCCCCGGCACCGCTTGCCGCTGCCAATATACACATTGTTGGTGGCCTCCAGCTGGTAGACATCGGCGTTCTGTGCGATGAAGCCGGAAAAGCTCTTGGGGGAAAGCGAATTTTCTGCGTTATCCTCGCACCAGACCTTATAGGCGGCGTAGAGGTCACGGGTAGCGGCCTCGCTGTCCGCTTTGAACTGGACATAGCCAGTTGAGGTCAGAAAGTCCACAATGTTGTTGGCCTCCCTGACCACAACAGAGATGTTCTCCCTGGCTCGGTCGCTGATGGTGAAGCGGTAATTGTTTACCAGCAGGCGGTGAAGCCCGTCCAGGCACCAGAGGAATATCCCCTCACGCTCCGCGATCAGCTTGTCCGAGAGAAACGGATCGTCTGCTCTCTCTGCCGGTTTGTCCTTTGTGGTCAACACGATCTGGCGGCGGAAGAAGCCGTCAGACCTGTCATGGAGGGCAGTCAAGGCTCCGTTGCCGAAGCAGAGGAACCGCACATAAAGCTGGCTCTGGTAGCTCTGAACGCCCTTGCGCTCCATATCCATCTTACACTCGGATGTGACAATGGACTTGATATAGTTGGTCTTGGGCAGGGCGCTCATGTCCATATCATCGTCCACCATCAGCAGCTTACTCTCCAGGTCGGCGCGGCTGAACCGATTGTTCTCCACCTTCTGGATGCTGGTAGTGTTCATGCTGTCCCCAAAGATGGAGCGCATCACCAGTCCTATCCGGCTCTTGCCCTCGCCGCCCTTGCCAATGAGCATCAGCATCTTCTGGCCTCTGGTGGTGGGGAGCAGACAGTAGCCCAGATATTCCTGCAAGGTGGGGATGTCCTCCGGGTACAGCAGCTCCGTCAGAAAGCGCAGCCACTTCTCCGGCGGCGGCGCGTCGGGCCGATAGCTGACGGTCAGGCGGTTGTTGCAGTAGGCTTTCTCCAGCGTAAAGCGGCCATCTACAAACAATGTGCCATTGGCAACATGGATACGGTCGCACTCCAACTCTATCGGCTCGGAGTACGCCGCCATCCGCAGGGCGTTCAGAAGCTCGTCCACCTTCCTGGCGATTTTGGTTTCCAGCCACGGGCTGATCTGGTCGTAGATTTCCTTTTTTAAGACGCTCTCGTCCGCCACCAGCCCGTCCACCGTGTAGAACCGCCCCCGGATGCAGCGCATGGGATGTTCCTGAAGGAACGTCCGGCAGAACTCCGGCTCTATGAGTTTGTAGTCCTCTGTCAGCCAGTCGGGAAACCCGGACTGCAATTCTTCATTTTCGTTCATTCTCACATACCTCCAATCTGTAAAAAATCGGGCGGCCACGCGCCCTTCTGCTATGGTTATGAGCAAATTTGAAAAAATCGGGCTAACGGCATGACAGCCCTGTTTCAAAAAACATGACAGAGGGAATTTCAGTAGCGGCTTCCGAAATTCCCTCTGTCAGTGTAATAGCAATCACCGCTCCACGCTGTGCCTTGTTGTGGACTGTGCTGCCCTGCGCTCCGCATCCTGTCTGGCAATCTCGGCCTTTCCCCGTTCCAGTTTGGCAAGGACGGATTCTCTGGCCTTCTCCTTGATCTGTCTGGTGGCGGCGGCTCTGACCTCCGGCTTTCGCAAAACCGCCTGCACTCTGGCAAGCACCTTTTGAGCGGCTTTGTGGATCAGCTCCTGCGCCTTTCCCAGCACCTTGCCGATCAGCCCTTTCTCTGCCGGGGAGTAGCGACGCTCCGGGGCCAGACACCAATCCTTGTAATCGGAGACGATCTTCTCATCCTGCAACTGCGTTTCAGCGCGGACAGCATCGGTTACAAGCTCTACAGCCTTGTCGTAGGCGATTTCTGTTACCTCGTCAATCAGGGCCTCGGCATCCTCCAGCCGAAGCGACACGGCCTCTAACGCCTGTGCCTTTTCTTCAATCACCGTCTCCTGCTCCGTAATCAATTTCTTCTGCTTCTGGATGATATAGTCGTTCTTCATCAGGTAGCTGCGCCCACGGTTGCCAGGGTCAGGTTCTTCCTCAACCGCCAGACCATGTTTTCTGCAAATATCAAAAAGGATGACACGGCAGACCGCATCGAAAACCATCTTCCGATTGTTGGTGCGCCCCGGCTTTTTATCAGGGTCAGGCAACTCAAAGCCCAGCGCCTCCAGTGCCTTTTCCTGCTTCGGCTCAACTTCGCCATACCGGTTCACATAGTCGAACACATGACGCTCATGGATGTGGGGTGTGGCCTCGTCCAGATGAAGCGCCCAGTCAATGACATGGATGTGTTCACCGAAACGCCGCTCCAACTCCATCATAAATTCCCCGACAATTTCCAGAAGCACTTCCGGGGAAACAGAGTCCTCCATTGTGCCGATCTGGTAAATCGTTTCCTCCGGGCAGAAGCGTTTGTCTGCCAGCAGATCATCTACGCTCCGGTCACGCTCAGAGTGGCGGCGTTTTGCGTTCCGCGCATGCTGACCGTCAAGGTAATCCGAGTAGCGGTTCAGATAAAAGGCCCGTTCCACATCCTCAAAGGACACCTCGCCGTCCTGCTGGGCCGGATAGGTCGCGCCCCGGAAGCAATCCCAATAGATGTTCTGCTGAATGCGCTCACTGTCAATGTGGTCGGCGTGTTCGGTATCAAAGGTTCTGTCATTGTGCGTTGATTTGTAGACACCACTTTTTCCGGCTCTCCCGTTGTGCCGGGTCAGTCTTTTTGCCATTCTGTTCTCCTTCCTGTTTTTCGTTTTTTGCTGTTCCGGGAGTAGCCCAGGGGCGGCGAAGCCGCCGAATCTGAGTGCTTTGCGCCAGATAATAACCCAGTATAAAGTGACGCAGAGCATCACTTTACTGGGCCAAGGGTTTCACCCTCTGGACACCGGAGCAGGCGTTGTCACCCTGCACCCGACCCAAAGGGGCTTTGCCCTCTGGACACCCAGCAGGCGCTGCCGCCCTGCACCCGGCCCAAAGGTTTCACCTCTGAACACTGACCAGACGCTCGCCGCTCTGGACTTGGCGCAAAGGGCCTGCCGCCCTCTGCACTCCCGCCGTTCTTCCCGTAACCCGTTCCTGCCCCTGTACTCTCAGCGGCGTTTTGTTCCCCTTGATACGCTTCATGCGATACTTCACCAGAGAACATATCTGTTTCGGACGGTCATTCTTTTTTCAAGCTGCAATGCTGTGTGACACAAACATCGTAGCAGAAAAAAGGCCACTCTCCCGTATATCCAAGAGGTAGGAAATCCGGCCTGAAAACCGGATATTTCCACGCTCTCGGAAATGTGGTAGAATGGCAGTATAATCAGATGGAGGGCAGCGATATGTCTTTGACGACACAGGAACGGATAAAAGATTTGCGGGTGGAGCGCAAACTGACGCTGAAAGAACTTGAGGAACAAACGGGGCTGTCCTCGTCCGCGCTAGGCAGCTATGAGGCGGATGAAACCAAGGACATCAGCCACTATGCCCTCATCAGGCTGGCGAAGTTTTACGGCGTGACCACCGACTATCTTCTGGGTCTGACAGAAACAAAGCGCCACCCAAACACTGATCTGGCAGACCTGCGTTTGAGTGACGCTATGATTGAAGTATTGAAAGCGGGGCGGGTGGATACCGCTCTGCTGGGGGAACTGGTAGCGCACCCGGATTTTATGAAACTGCTGGCTGACGTCAGCATCTATGTGAACGGCGTCGCCGCCATGCAGATACATAACCTGAACGCCTGGGTGGAGGCAGTTCGGGCCAAGATCGTTGATGAGTACCAACCGGGAGAACAGGACATGGACGCCCTGCTGTCAGACGCTATTCTTTTGCGGGAACGTGACTATTTTACCGGCCGTGTCCACGAGGACATTGACGCTATCATGGAAGACATCCGAGAGGCCCATCGTGGCCGGAACGAAAGCGGCGCAGAACATTCTGCTATTGCTGACTTAAAACAGGATTTGGAGGACGTGGCAAACTTTAAGGGGAGTCGCGCCGAAGCGTGGCTGATGATGTACTGCAAGCAGACGCAGACTCCGTACAATAAGCTGTCCGAGGAAGAAAAGCACTGGCTGATGCGGATTGCTCAAAAATCCAAGCTGGCAAAAAGCCATGTTTCACAGAGAGGGAAGAAAAAGAGATGAGTTAAAAAGAATAGCTAATGGTCTCTCACACTTGGGCACCCCATCATGCATCGGCCCTTTTATCTTCGCTTATTCAGTCTGGCAGATGTCAATGAAAGCTACTACAAGCCATCTTCGTAGGTATCCACATTTTCAGTTTCATAAAAACTTAGGCGAATTTCAAACAAAGCATCCTCAACAGTTTGGACACACTGCGGTAAATCGTTTAGGATTTCTTCTCGCCAAAAACGCAGAACTGTCCAGCCCATAGATTGAAGCTCTTGCTCTGTTTTGTTATCCCGTTCACGAGTCCGTTCGATTTTAGGAACCCAATACTCAGGATTCTTTCCTCTGAGAAGTTTTAGCTTGAGTGTATCCCAATCCTTGCCATGCCAAAACTCCGCATCACAAAAGATTGCCAATTTATATTTTGTAAAAACAATATCAGGCTTTCCGGGCAAGGTTTTCACATTCTTTCTATAACGATACCCTTTTTGCCACAAAGCCTTACGAAGTCGCAACTCTATATCAGTGTCCTTTGAATGGATAGCGCTCATTATCCTATGCGTCTGTTCATCTGTATATCGCCCCATGTTTATCCCCTCTGAAGGAAAGACCTCGCTGGCCTATAGAATTGTTATTCGACAATACCGATTGAGGAAAGTAAATCGCGGCATTCTGTAGGGCATTCAAGACGAACATCATCGACCAGCCAACACATAAGAATATTCCTGTCATGGAGCAAATAATCCTCCACCCACGCTTGGGCTGGTCTTTGTTGCAATACGATGCAAAGGATAGCATTCTCTGCTCCGCTTCTGTACCGGTACTCATAAAGCTGTGCAATTGCCTTTCGTATTTGGCTTAGAGTGTTCCTGGTGTTGTTCGACTTTACCTCAAAGATAAATGTCAAATCATCTGTGTTGGTACAAAGATCAATGAACGTGTTTTCATAAACCTCGTGATTGTTTAACCGCAAGAGACAAGCAAGGCAACTGAGTATTCGCGAATGTTCTCTGTTTGCTTTCTCACGTCGAATTATAGTTTCATATGGGTCCTGTCGATTTCCAGATGGCATAAACGTTCTAATTTGGTTTGCTTCAAACACATTGAGTGCCGGAAAGGGTTGCTCTCCAATTTCAACAGTTCCAATCGGGGGCGCGTAATACTCGATATCTCCTATATCTACATCATCCGACAAAGAGGAAAGCACATCCATTGGGAGAGATAAAGCATCATAGTATTCTCCCCATTGTGGACTTTTAATGACATCAGTAACAGCACGATTTTTATCGTTTGCAGCATAGCAGGGCTCAAAAGCAGAAAAATTGTAATCCATCTCGGAGATTGTCTTTGCATAGGAATACGCTTTTTGAATGTCAGCTGTATTCAGAATCAAGCCACGCGCTGAACTTCGTTCAAAAATCCCCGTCCGCGCCATAATATGAAAATTTCGTTTGAAATTTGTTAATTCCTGTTGCACCCATGCTGGTATCGCATCGTGTGTGTAGGCAAATAAAGCATCACGAATAGCCTCTAATGAAGGAGAGAATGTGTAATTAATTGTATCATCGTTGAAAAGCATGAAAATAGTCGTGTAAGGGATAGCAATATTCTCCAATGGGATGTTGCTCAATTCGTGCATGGACACGACCACACGGCAAAGAAGCCGGAGCGGATTTATACGGATATTGTTTTCAATTTCTCGAATAGTGTCGCTTTTGGCGTTGGCCTGTGCAGACAAACTGCGGTTCAGTACAGCACCAGCACCATTAGGGTACTGAAACATGGCTAGTTGAATTCTACAAAAGCTCTCCACATCCGGCTCAGTTGAACACAGAAAATGCTTAGCAGACTTTGATAAAAGAATTGTCCAGCGACCATTTACTGGCTTGTAGTGGAATAATCCAAGATAAGTGCCATACGCGCCAAATTCATCTCGAAAATTAGAAACATCCCTTAGCGCATACGGTGAGCGTCCACTTATGGTAGAAAACCGATCTGCCAACAAATCCCTATCCAATTCTTCGCCATCGAACATTGAAAAAATATCCGCGATCTCAAGAAGATAGTCTCCCCAATCCGGGCGGGAGCTTTCTATCTTGTTTGAAAAAAACTTTTTAATTATAGGAGTATGTGGCAATCCCATTGTAAAGACCTCCCCGTAAAATAATACAGCAGAACAAGTATCTTGTCGACATACCTGTTCCGCTGTATTTGATAATGAGATTTACTTGAGCAGATAGTCTGACCCTAAACGTCGGATAATCTCATTATAATCGGGTACATCTTTTACCCCGAAAGCCTCCTCTAAAAGATGCGCGCCAATTACAGCAGCGAAAACAGGTGGAACAGCATTGCCAACCTGGCGAATCGGATGTCGACTCGTCCCTGAAAACGCCCAATAGTCGGGAAATGTCTGCAAACGAGCAGATTCCCGTGGCGTGACTTCTCTAGGAGAGTACGGGTGAACATGACCTTTGCCGCCGCCTTTATCTGAGCCAACAACGATTGTAAAACTTGGCTTATCAGGATTCAGCTTATTTATTCTTGTTTTAGAATCTCTTTCACCGAAAGCAAGCGCAGAATAACGGTCAATGACCGCCTGCCCATGAACACGACCAACATGATTGGCAATGGTAGTAGACGGCGGAGTGGGTAAACTCAAAATTGCGTCACCAACTGGAGCTGTTGACAAAGTGCCTGAAATAAAGAGACAAGGGAGATTTCAAGCAAGAAAAAAGATGCCTTTCGGCATCACACTGAGTATTTAATCATTCTTTTGAGGTTCAAGGCCGCGGCGGAAAGGAGACAGTGGTCCTCCGCTGCCTCTAAACCTCGCCGCAGGAGACGCGTCAGGTTGTGTCCCCATTTCTGTGCGGCAAAAGTACCCTCACACCAGATCTGCCGCTGCTTCAGCGCCTCCCGGTAATCCGGCTCCCATCGCCTGGAGAAATGTTCTTGAACAACCGTCTTGAAATAACTGTCCTGAAGCTTTCTGGCGCCGGCCTTGTCCGTCTCATTCAAACATTTCTGCCGCAAAGGACAGCTGCCGCAGTCTTTCTTTTCCGCCCAGTATTCCCAGAACAGCCCGCTGCCACTTCGATACAGCCGCTTGCGCCGCAGTTCTTTCCCGTTAGGGCACAAGTATACGTCCCGCTGTTCATCATAGGTGAATGCATCCCGCTTCAGTTCAGCTTTCGTGCGGTCATGGGCGGGCTGTGGCACGACAAAGAAGTCGATGCCCAGTTCTTCCAGCGCTCGGTGTGCCAGGGGGAAGTCATAGGCGGAGTCCGCCGCGGCGGCTTGCAGCGGCACAACACTCTTATGGACGTACTCCAACTGCTCCAAATAGGGCCGTGAGTCATGGACATCCCCCGGCGTCACGGTTACAGCAGTGATGATACCGTGGTCCGGGTCGGTTGTCTGGTGAGACAGATAATAAAAACCGCTGGGCTTGCCGGGCCGCTTCATGTAGCCCGACTCCGGGTCGGTACTACTCACCTTCTTGCGGGAACGGCGCTTGTCCTTTTTCACCTGCTTTGTACGCTTCGCCCGGCGCTTCCCTGTCTGCCGTTTCAGCTCCTCCAGTCCCTCCTCTTCATAGGCGTCCAGCCGCTCCCAATAGTTCCCCACCTCTTCCAGCGCATCTACCTCCTGCTCCGAGGCCCTGGACGCATTGGCCTTTACATGGGTGGAATCCGTCACCGCCAGCCGTCCGCTCACCAGACCTTTTTCCACGCACTGGCGCACCACTTCCTCAAATAGACGCCGGAACACCTTCCGAAACGCAGGCTTCCGCCGCCGCAGCTGGCTGATCGTACTGTGGTCTGGCACTCGTTCATCCAAATCTATTCCAAGATACCAACGAAACGCGTTGCTGTCCGCACACCGCACCTCGATCTGCCGCTCCGAGGGGATGCCGTACAAAAAACCCAGCAACAGGTATTTTACCATTACTACCGGGTCTATGGGCGCACGGCCATACCTCCGGCTGTACAAGTGCGCCGTCTCTTCATACACAAACGATAAATCCAGCGCCGCTTCCAATTTCCGCAGAAAATGATTTTCCGGTACCAAATCCTCTATCGTTACCATGTGATATTTTAACTGCATTTCCTTGCCCCCTCCCTGCTTTAATTATACCATATTTCGAGCGATTTGGGGGCACTTTGTCAACAGCTCCATTTTGTCCCAAAGAGCCGGGTTTGGGGAGGCTCCCCAACAAGCATTTTTGACGGCCCCCGGCCAGTCAAAAATGGCAAGTGTGGCCACACTTGCCTTGCTTGCCGTTTGTGCGCTCCCCTATATATGGCGCGAAAAAGGATTGACTTTCTACATAGGGTTTGATATACTTTCTACATTACCGCCGGGTAAACGCTTGTAACCATTCCAGTAGGCCATTGAAGGAATGGGATATAGGCATTTTATTTTTTTATGTGAGGTGCTGACATGTTTCGAGAAATACGAAGAAAACGGCAGGCGTTGTCTAAGGAAGAAATTTCCTCCGTTCTTTATAGAGGAACATCCGGGGTTCTGGCGTTGGCAGGCGATGACAATTATCCTTATGCTGTTCCTATCAGTTATGTATATGATGGGGAGAAAATCTATTTTCACTGTGCCAAAAGTGGGCACAAATTAGATGCAATACAACGAAATGAAAAAGTTTCTTTCTGCGTTATCGACCAGGATAAAATTGTTCCCGATGAATACACCAGCTATTTTAGAAGTGTCATTGCCTTTGGACGAGTAGAGGTCATAAAGAGCGAAAAGGAAAAGCGCACAGCTATTGAAAAGCTGGCAATCAAGTATGCTCCAAAAGACGCAGCCATCAGACGAAAAAATGCGATTGACCGAGAATGGACGCGGCTTTGTATGTTGAAAATGAGTATTGAACATATTAGTGGAAAAGAGGCGATTGAATTAATCAAAGAGAAAGAATAAAAGCAGTAACTGAATAGACAGTGGATAAAATCAGCCCGCCGGGGTTTCATTTTATTGTGTAGTAGGCCTGTGTTACACAACGCAGGCCTACTTTTATTAAGGAGGATTTTTGCTATGTATGATGGAAAAACCCATACACTATTTGCAAAATATGCAATACCACAGATGATTGGTCTATTGTTTAATTCTATTTATTTAATTGTTGATGGTATTTTTATCGGCAATCGTCTCGGCCGGGATGGGATGGCCGCCGCCGCTGTATCAGTACCTTTTATAGAGGTATTGATTGCTTTGTCAATGGCAGTTGCCTCCGGTGCGGGAATTATAATTTCCGGCCAGCTCGGACAAAAAGAAAATGAAAAAGCGATACAAACTTTCAATACTGCTATTCTGTGTTCCGCAAGTATTGGCATGGCAGTTATTATTTTAGGAAATATTTTTCTTCATCCGCTGGCAGAAATATTAGGTTCTACACCACAGATCCACCATAAAGCTATCAGTTATCTTTGGTATATTGTCACTTTTTCACCGTTTCTTTTGTTCAGCTTTCTGCTTGGTGGTCTTGCCAGAAATGATGGATGTCCTAAGTTGGCAATGTTTGCTCTGAGTTTTGGATCTGTTTCCAACATGGTACTTGATTATTTATTCATGTACCCCCTAAATATGGGAATTGCCGGAGCAGCTCTGGCAACAGCAATCGGGCCTATTTTTAGCGTAGCAATCTTACTTCCGCATTTCTTGATGAAAAGAGGCAACCTTTACTTTGCAAGGTTAAAAATACAATTACATAATATCCGACGTATTTTCATACTGGGTTTTCCCTCGTTTATTATGGAGTTTACGATTGGTATTGTCACGTTTGTTTATAACTATGCTATCGTAAAACATGGCTATGGAGAAATTGGACTTGCCGCTTATCTGGTTATCGGATACTTAATGCTAATTATTCTTACCATCTTTTTGGGTATGGCTGAGGGTTTGCAACCTGTTTTCAGTTACTTCACAGGAACAGGTGAAGAAAATAGAAATCGGGATATGCGGCGTTTCGCAACAAAAGTATTTTTAAGTGTTGGCATATTCTGCTATCTGCTGATTTTGCTTTTCTCTCGTTATTTTTTCTCCATTTTCAATCCGGGAGACGCAGAACTTATCGTTTTTATGACCAGCAAAAGCATCCCTTATTTTTCCGGATTTTTTTTGGCTGGATATAATATTTTGATGATTTCCTACTGGCAATCGACTCAAAATACAAAAAAAGCGCTCTCTATTTCTTTGTCTCGCAGCCTTGTGTTTCCGCCGATCTTAATTTTTATTTTGCCAGCTATTTGTGGCGGCGAAATGATTTGGCTTTGCCATTCGTTAGGGGAGGGGCTGACTACCACCATCGTGCTTATCCTGCTCTTTGGAAATAGAGGTAGGAAAAGATAAGAAAATACGGAGCTTTACTGTGACACATGGACACTAATCACAGCAAATAGTATTCAAAGGTGGTATTATGCCAGCTTGCATTGTCCTATTGCCTAACCAGCTATCAAAAAAAGTCTATCTTTACTGAAAGAATATTTTACAGTCGTAAGGTCAGTACGCATAAAGGACAAGCCAAAAAACAACATATAATAAGGCAGTTACCGAAAAAGCAAACCTTTGTGACAAAATGAAACAAGCAGAAAAACGCACGATTTGACAATCAAAGTCAATCGTGCGTTTTTCACTTTCAAAAAGGAGGGCAATCTATGCCGAGCGTAACTTTATCAGACTATTTTTGCGGCGATGAAGAAATACAGTTTTCACACTTTCGCATCCCCCGCCAGCTTATCACCCATCCTCATTTCAAGCCCCTGTCCACTGATGCCAAGCTACTATATGGTATGCTACTGAACCGCATGAGCCTGTCCGCAAAAAATGGCTGGCACGACAACACCGGGCGGGTTTATATTTACTTCACTGTAAAAGAAGTCTGCGAAGCCATAGGCTGCGGGCGAAACAAGGCCATGCGGTTATTGGCAGAGTTGGATACCAGCAAAGGAATCGGCCTGATTGAGCGCGTCAAGCAGGGCCAGGGCAAGCCGGACAGGGTTTTTGTCAAGCGGATCACTGTACAGGAAGATACGGAGGCACCCGGCCAAGGCCCTGCCGCACCCATTTCATCGGCTGATTTTTCCGACATCCAGAGGTCGGAAAAATCGACTTCAAGGCGTCGGGAAAATCGACCTCTTGAGGTTTCAAATGCAAACCCAAGTTATATTGATAAAAACCAAACTAATTTTATCCATACTAATCAATCTATCTATCCCCCTACCCCCATCGCGGAACGACTGGAGATGGATGGATACGAGTTAAGAGAGGAACGCAGATCAAATAGTACGTATTATGAGCATTTACAGTTTTTCTACTGTTCAGCACGATGTTGGGGAAATGCGTCTCACCGTGAGACGCATTACTTTTGTGGAAAAAACGCCGTTAAAAAAGGAATCACCTACCCAGCGGCACCACAGCGGACAGCGCCGCCAAAAGGCGGTGCTGTCCGAGCAAGTATGTCATTTGTTAAACACAAACGACCCTTGTTAGGGGGCACACCCCCCTTAAAACCCCCAGTCTACGGAAAATACGTCTCACCGTGAGACGCATTATAAAAAGGAGACTGCCATGCGAAAACGCGAACATTTTATCGGCCTATGGTTGGATGATATAGAATATAGGCATTTACTGAAACAATGTGTCCTGTCTGGCCTCAATGCCAGCACCCTGATCCGGCACAGTATTATGGACGTAAACATTCAGCCGAAGCCACCCGACACCTACGCCGCCCTGCTGCGGGAGTTGTCGGCAATCGGGAACAACGTAAATCAGATTGCATATTGGGCCAACGCCACCAAAGGCAGCGGAAAAGCAGAGATTGCAGAAGCTGTTGCGTTAGTACAGCGGGCGTGGCGTTTGGTGAAAGAGACGCTGTAACATGATAAAGCGTCACAATGCGGGGTATGCCCCCTCAATGTGCCAGATTTTACACCACCGCCCTTTGTCCGTCAAGGCCAAGACGAGCCGCGCCGGACGCAAGCGTCCGGCGCGGGCCTTGACAGCCAAAGGCCGTCGGTGCTTTTGGTGGTTAAGGGGGACATACCCCAAAACCGGCTTGCGCCGGTTTTTTCGTTATGGGCAACGCCAGCGTTTCCCGGAACGTGCGGCGGTTATCGTCAGGCAAAGGCGGCGGGCGCTTATGCGCCCAGGTATCCCTATAAATGCGTCTCACCGTGAGACGCATTTTCAATCCCTCGGATAGCAGGCGGCGATGCCCTTTGACGGAAACACCGAAAACTGCTATAATGATACTGACAATTTTGCGGGGAGGTGACTGCCTATGTACCGTATTGCGATATGCGAGGACGAGCCGCTGATGGCGCAAGAAAATGAAACTATGCTCTGCCGTATTCTGGAGAACCGCCATTTCCGGCGGGATATTGACTTTACCGTTTCCAGCTTTTCCACAGCGGGGCCGCTGCTAACCGCTCTGCGGAACCAGCCTACGTCTTTTCATCTGCTTTTGTTGGATATTAGGCTGGCGCAGGAAAACGGCGTGGAGCTGGCCAGCTATCTGCGGGAATCCGATATTGGCTGTTCCATCATCTACATCACCGCCTATACGGAATATATGGAGGACGCCTTTTCTACCTATACGCTGGGATATTTTTTGAAGCCGGTGGACGAGAAAAAGCTGGCAAAGGTCATCGACTGGGATCTGCGAAAAAACTACCGCCCGGAGCAGATCACACTGCCCGTCAACGGCGGCTTACGCAAGGTAATGGTCCAGGATATTCTCTATGCGGAGGCGGTCAACCACAAAGCCGCCGTGTATCTGCCGGAAGAAGTCATAGCCGTCAATCTGAGTTTTCGGGATTTGCTCTCCCGCCTGCGGGGGGACACGTTCTGCCGCTGCCACAACAGTTTTGTTGTCAATTTGAAACACGTCCATAAGCGAACCGCACGGGGATTGCTTCTGGATACCGGGACAGAACTTCCAATTAGCCGCGCCTATCAGCAGGAGGCTACCAAACAATTTGTTGCTTTTATCCAATAGGAACCGCCCTTTCTGTGGATCGTCACAGAAAGGGCGGCTTTTTAATCTGGCATTTGCAGAGCGGTAGCGGCGGAAAAGGTATGATCCGGGAATTTCAGCAGCAGCTCGCTTTGATACTTCCGCGCCACGGCCTGAACTGCCTTTAGGCCGTAGCCGTGGGCGGATTTGTCCTCTTTCGTTGTGCGGCACAGGTCACGTTCCGCGTCATAGTCCACCGGAGCAAAGCGGGAATTTTCCACCCCGATATACAAATGGACGCCCCGAATATGGAGATCGACCCGCAGCCATTTCCGCGCTCCATCCGGGGCCAGGGCGTTAGCCTCCAGCGCGTTTTGCAGTAAATTCATCAGCACCATACAAAGCTCTGTGTCCGGGAAGGGCAGAGTTTCCGGCACGTCGATCCGGCGCTCCACCTCGACGCCCTGTTTCTGTGCCCGCGCCAGCATGACCGTCAACACCGCATTGATCGCCGGATGGGGCGCGTAAGTCAGAGCGGGAATAGAGGACACATCGGAAACCAACTCGCTCAGATAGGCGTCCAGCCGCTCCGTCTCTCCCGTGCGGGACAGGTTTTGCAGGACCAAATAATGATTTTTCACCTCATGGCGCAGCTCCCCCAGGGCGGCGGCGCTCTCCAGCACGGTGGCAAGCTGCTCCCGCGTCAGGCTTTCACGGGCGGACAACACCTGCAATTCCGTTTCCCGTTCGCTCCTGCGCCGGATGTAGGCCGCCGCGCTCTCCAGAAAACACAGGGCCAGCAACAGGCTGTTCCAGTAAAACAGCTCTGTGTCAATCCAGAGAATCGGGTCATCCAGGAACGCCCACAGGATAGAGGCATGGGGACCTGCCCGCCCCGCCGGGAGCAGACTCAACAGTACAATGACCACAACACACCCTCCCAGCCAGGGCAGGAAACGACGGAACACCGGATTGCCGTCCCGGTACTCCAGCGCGGCGCAGACCAGCAGAGCGGCGATGGTAAAACAGAACACGATCCCGGCGTGGACGGCAAAATTGGAAAAGAGCGGGATCACCGTCTGAAATCCCGCCACGACCCAATAGACCAGCGCAGGCAGGACGGCGAAAGGCGCAAAGGCTTTTTGCCGTTTTTTCATACCCAGCATCAAATACAAAGCTGGCGCGGTGAACAGGAGCGCACGGGACTGGTACAGCACCAGCCCGTAGAGCGCGGGCGGCAGGCTGAACAGGGAGAAGTTTTGCAGATAGAAGTACGCCGTCTGGCCCAGGGCGGCGGCGCAGAGCAGCAGGACCGGCCAAGGCCGGGTCCCCTCCAGCCAGCCATACAGGAACAGGCCCAGCGTCAGCAGAAAGACCACCCCGAACACGGCGGCGGGAAAGGCGCGGAGGCTGGTATCCGCGCGGGCCTGTTCGTTGAGCAGAACGCTGTCCAGGAAATACAAGGACGGCTCCGGGTCCTCCTCCCCCTTGTCCATAATGAGGGTGAGGGTTTTACCAGCCCATTCCCCAGGCAGGGTCACATACAAATTGCCCGTGCCCGCCGGGAGCTGTTGAAAGGGAGCGCCATCCAACCGCAGCTCCGCCGCCGCAAACAGTTGCCGAATCTCCAAAATCGGGCGCAGTTTTCCCGCCTGTGCCGGGAGAGTATATTCCAGCTCCAGCGGGCCTGCGTAGAGGTACAGCCCGTCCAGCTCCGGCGCACCGCTCACGGCCTCCGGCGTCAGGCGCACAGGTTGTTGATTGGGAACCGTCTCCGCCGCCAGCAGCCACACAAGCCCCGCCGCGCACAGCAGGAACAGGCCCATTGCCAGACAACTGGCCCACCGTTTTCCGATCCGCATATTCCGCCCTCCTCAATCCTGTTTGCACTTAGCGTAACCGGGAAAATTGCCGCTGTCAAGGGGCGAGGGATGTTAATTGGTAGCAAATCCTGCATTCTGGTCGAGCGGTCTTGTTTTTTTAGAAAGTTTTGTGTATGTTGTGAAATAGAAAACTGCGGCGAAAATGGATTAAGAAAGGGGTGCGCCCCTTTCTCAGTCCCCCCATGGGGGACTGAATTTCCTTTGCCGAAACAGGAGGTACACTGTATGAAACGCAGAATACTAAGCATCATCACCGCTCTGGCCCTGTGCCTGGGGGTGCTGCCCGGAGCCGCACAAGCGGCGGATGAAGACGCATCCATATATGGGGCGGCAAGCTATACCACTCGTTTAGATTTCACGAATGTGGGAGACGCAGAGGGACAAACCCCCGCCGAAGGTCCGGGGTATCAATGGGAAGGGGATGCCGTCAGCGGTTATAGGCTGACTCTGAACGGGATAACGATAGACGTTCCGTATGAAACGCCTGTTCCGCCTCCGTTTGTTACACAAGCGCGCAGAGCAGGAATTTATCTACCGACCGATGGCTCTGTTACCGTAGAGTTGATTGGTCAAAATTCGATCACTGCCGGAGATGGAAACGCAATTTATTGCGATGGCGGTCCTGGTATTACGGTACAGGGAACGGGCTCTTTAACCTCCGTTACTTCAGGGGAGGTCATCACTAACCGAACCGATGGAGATGTGGTAATTAAAGACGTAACCATCCGGGCGGACGCTCGCGGCAACGGTTTTGTCACTCGCGGAAGCGGTAATATTGTCTTTGACAACGCGAGAATATATATCGACTCGCAGGGTACAAACGCCCCTGTTATCTATGCGCAGACCGGAAATGTTACCATCAAAAACAGCATTGTAGAAGTGTCATGCGAAAAACATCCAACACTCGTAGGAGACCATGCAATTTGTGCAGCAAAGGATATCATTATTGAGGGTGGAAGCGTCACCGCATCCACCAAAGAAAATCAATGTGCCGCAATCGCAGCCATGGAAAATCTCATCATCCGTGGCGGCGCAAATGTTACAGCGATCGGATCAGGGGAATCAGGCGGATTTGGAATATATGCAAAAAACACCATGACGCTCTCACAGTCTGAAATTGCGGCGGAAGGGACCACCGCCGCAGTTCGTTTCAACACCAGCTTGACCTTGGAGGGAATTGCGATTTTAGAGCCATCCGGCGGAAAAGTCGGCTCCAGTGCTATTGTTAACGACGATGGTTCCAACGCGGTTTCCGTAAAGTTTGGCGCAGTAACCTTGAACGTTCCAACAAGTCCTCTCGCCTGCACCTACGGCGATACCGACACGCTCAAGGTAACGCTGACCACCACCCCCGCTGCCACGTCCACTGTGGAGGTGTTCAGCGGCACAGCCAAGGTGGGCGAGGGGAATCTGAACGAAGAAATTATCATTGATACCAGCGGTTTGCCCGTTGGGGACGCGACGCTCACCGCAAAGCTGCCGAACGGTCTGGGAGAAAAGGAATTTACGGTAAAGGTGAACCCCAAGCCCCTCTCTGTAACCGGGGCCGCGGCCGCGGACAGGGCCTATGATAAAACGAATGAGGTATCCATCACTTCCGTAGACTTGGGCGGCGTAAAGGCAGGCGATACCGTCTCGGTGAACACCGCCGGTCTCAAGGGCACGATCACCGGCTCCGACGCGGGTACATATTCGTCCGTCACTCTGCCCGAATTGACGCTGACCGGCACGTCAGCCGGAAACTACATCCTGACCCAGCCGGACGGAGCGGTAAGCACCAGCGTGACCATCTCAAAGGCCAGCTACACCGGAAACACAACCGGCGGCAGCGAGGGCAGATTTGGCGTAACCAAGACCTTTGATTTGAAGGACTTGCTTCCGGCAGGGTATGTGCTGGGGGGAATCACTGTGTCGGATGATAACGGGATTTTTGTGGATACGCCCACTGTGGACGGCACCGTACTGACTTATAAGCTGGTGAACGAGGAGGAAAAGGTGGGCAAAACCGGCACGATCACCATTCCCGTAATGGAATCCACCAATTACAACAGTTTTAGCTTGACTATTACCGTCACTGTGAAGGATAAGTTTGTGCCCAACTTGACCATCGACCCCATCACAGTCATCTATAACGGTGAGCCTGTCCCAAACACAGCCATCCGGGGCACAGCGGTGTCGGAAGGGGTCTCCGTCCCCGGAGCTTGGAGCTTTGCTGGCGGGCAGGAGCTTACCGCCGTGGCCGACAGCGGCACAAAGAACGTGATCTTTACGCCCGTGGACGGTGAGAACTATGCGCAAGCCACCGGCGATGTATTGGTGACCATCAACAAGCTCACGCCCAGCCTGACCCTCACGCCGTCCCCGGCCACCCTGCCCAACGGCGGCACGGTGACGCTGGCCCTCTCCGGTCTGCCTTCTGGCGGTTCGGCCACCGTGACCTGTTCGGATGAAACCATCACTGTGACAAAGGGGAGCGGCGATACTTGGACGGCGGAGCTGCCCGCTGGCGGAGCGTCCTACACCTTTACCGCCACTTACGCCGGGGACGGGAACCACAACGGCGCGACAGCAAATTGCACCGTCAGCGTGGAGAAGATCACGCCGGTGCTGTCCCTGACAGCCTCCCCGGCATCCCCGCTGATCGGCGGCGGCACGGTAACGCTGACCCTCTCCGGCCTGCCTGCCGGCGGAATGGCTTCCGTGACCTGCTCTGGCGGCATCACCGTGACAGCGGGAGCGGGCGGCACTTGGACGGCGGAACTGCCCAACAGCACCGCAGACTATACCTTCACGGCCTCCTACGCAGGAAACGACAGCTACCA
Source organism: uncultured Clostridia bacterium (assembly GCA_947365965.1). Lineage (GTDB taxonomy): Bacteria > Bacillota > Clostridia > Oscillospirales > Oscillospiraceae > Pelethomonas. Next base: position 6,232 of record CANAZG010000032.1, on the reverse strand, counting down.
CGGGGCAAACGCGACCTGCACCGTGGAGACAAAGGAAGGGGTGATCCTGCCGAATCCGCCCGCTGATGATGGCAGCACAAAATTCCAGTTGGTTATGGAGAACGGCATTTCCGAGGTCCCTGCCGGATTGCAGAGCATTGAAACGCTGAATACCCTGGAAAAGCTGGAAGCCGCCATGAAAACCGCTATTACACATGCCAATTCCGGCGTTCCCCAAGCCAACACCGCCGTCTATGATGTGGAGCTGCAAATCAGCACCGACGGCGGCACTACCTGGACGAAGGCGACTGCCGTAAACTTCCCCGCAAACGGCCTGACCGTTACCCTGCCCTATCCGGCGGGAACAAACAGCAGCTACACCTTTACCGTGGTGCATATGTTCACCACCAGCGATTTTGGCAAAACGCCCGGAGATACGGAAACGCCCCACGTCACCAACACGGCCAGCGGCCTCCAGTTTACCGTTACCGGCCTGTCCCCGATCTCCGTGGGCTGGACGGCCCCCGCAACCACGCCTGATCCTCCCACCGGCGGCAATCATGGCGGCGGTGGTTGGAGTTCCAGCACCTACGCTGTCACCGTGGAGAAGTCGGAACACGGCAAAGTGACCTCCAATCGTACCAACGCCAGCAATGGCAGCACTGTCACCCTGGCCGTCACCCCGGACAGCGGCTATATGCTGGATACCCTCACCGTCACTGACAACCGGGGGAATGAAATCAAGCTGACGGCCCAGGGCGGCGGGAAGTACACATTTACGATGCCCGGCAGGGCCGTGACGGTCAAGGCCGCCTTTGCACCCCTCCCGGATGATAGGCCGAAGCCCTGTGACGGCGGCACGGATTGCCCCTCTCGCGGCTTCACTGACTTGGGGGGCGTAGGCATATGGTATCATGAAGCGGTGGACTATGTGCTGCGGAACGGGCTGATGGGCGGCTATGGCAACGGAACTTTTGGTCCCAACAACAATCTTTCCCGCGCCCAATTTGCCCAAATCCTCTTTAACAAAGAGGGCAGGCCGGTGGTCAATTACCTGCTGCAATATGGCGATGTGGCGACCGGCGCATGGTACACCGAGGCCGTCCGCTGGGCTACCAGCCAGGGCATCGTGGGCGGCTATGGGAACGGGATGTTCGGCCCCAACGATAACATTACCCGGGAGCAGTTGGCCGTCATGCTCTGGCGGTACGCCGGAAGCCCCGCCGCCACAGATAAGGAGCTGCACTTCACCGACGCGGACAAGGCCAGCGGCTACGCGCTGGAGGCCCTGCGCTGGGCGGTGGAGAACGGTGTCATGATCGGCAAGGGCAACGGACAGTTGGCACCCCAAGGCTTGGCAACTCGCGGACAGGTAGCGCAGATGCTTATGAATTTCTTGAAAAACAGATAAAACCTTATAAGAGCGGGACGGTTCACACTTGCCGTCCCGCTCTTTGTATAACAGGTTGTGCGGAATTTGTCGATAAAATACGTCTCACCGTGAGACGTATTTAAGAAAAGCTGTCGTTTTTTATAACCTTTTAGGAAGTTTTGGAAGTTCCTGCGGATAATGAGCAAAAAGCAATTTCCAGGGATATTAAGGAGTAGAAGCAGGTATTTTCCGTTCAACAGGGAAAGGGCTTGACTACAACTGAATAAGGCAATCAGATACATTCTGTATGCGCGGAGCCGGGCGGCGGGTACGCAGGGATGATCCCCCGTGACAGGAGGCCGGACACCGGGAGGACGGAGCGAACGGGGCCAGCGCCGCAAAGCTGCTATGGCACAGCAGCGGGCCACGAACTGCATATGGGTATGATGATACTTGCGTCGGCTATGCGTCACAGCGTAGGACGCCCCGCCACGGGAATGGGGGGAGGCACGATAAATCCTATGGAGCGGCCCTGCCAGCCGCCGTCTGATCCTGCCTTGTTTTTCTAATCGTGAACAACGAAATATAAAACCGCCAACCAATGCAAAATTTGTCGTTAATGCGTCTCATCGTGAGACGCATTTCTTATTAAAGTAGTCTACCCGCGAGGGAGCTGCCGTTTCTGGAAAACGATGCGTTTATTTGACAGAGAAGCAATACATCAATCCCCGCTGAATTTGTCGAATATTTGACGTTTTTCTTGATATTAGGTATAATTATGAGTGTTACAAGGCCAGAAACGGTAACTGCCGGATTGGAGGCTGAAATGATTAGGCAGTCAGGCAATTTGAATGAAAAATGGACGGCCCTCTACGTCCGGCTCTCCCGCGACGATGAGAACGAGGGGGACAGCAACAGCATATCCCATCAAATCGAAATCCTCACCAGGTATTGTCAAGACCGGGAAATTTCCAGCTATAAGGTTTACAAAGACGACGGATGGAGCGGTACAAATTTCAAACGTCCCGGCTTTATGGAAATGATGGCCGACATTGAGGCGGGGCTTGTCAGCATGGTGGTAGTCAAGGATATGTCCCGGCTTGGCAGGAATTATCTGGAAGTCGGGTTATATACGGAACTACGATGGACAAGGGCATAAAAAGATAATGTTCTGACGGTATGCCCACTGTCAGATTTTCCACTCAATTTGCAGCTTCTCGCTGGTGGCGCGAATGACGGTAATCATCAAATCCACCACCTGCTGCTTGTCCTCAAAACTGACATTCTCCCAATCGTCCAGGTAGTTGGAAATCGTGTCAATCTGCTCCGGGGACACCGCCTCGGCGGTCAGCTTGGCAATCTCGCTGGCAAGGGCCTGGCGGCGGCTGTCCAATTCCTCAATCTTGGCGTTGGCGTAGGAGATCAGCACCGGGGTCGCGCCCGTCAGCGTGTCCAGCAGCTTTTCAATCTCGCTTTCCACCTGGGCCAGCTCCATCTGCTTTGTCGTCAGCTTCGGGCTGGCGGCTCTTTTCTTTTTGCGGCCCGTCAGCGTCTTGTAGTCCTCCAGCTTCTTCACCATCTGCTGGTAAACTACCGCCTCTAAATCGCGGAGACGGATTGTACCGCAGCCGGAACAAAACTTGCTGTCAGCGTGTTTCGTACAGCGCAGATAGAGATACCCGCAGGAGTGGGCCGACATCAGAGCATAGCCACATTTGCCGCACTTGATTTTCCCCGCCATCCAGGTGTTGCGGGCTTTCCTGGCCGGTTGATAGGTCTGGTTCGCCATCATCTTCTTGCGAACCCTAAGCCACAAATCAGACGGGATAAAGCCCTCGCTGGGGGCCAGCACCAGCGTCTGGCCTTCCAAGTGTGTGTGCTTATTCTCGGTGCTGTCCTTGCTCCGGTAGTAGTAACATCCGTTTGTCCCTACGAAGTCGGCGGCATCGTTGTAGATGTTCGTCCCTTGGCTCTTGAAAAACTCGTAAATATCCAAGTCAGCCATGGTGTAAATGGGATTACGAAGCATGATGCTGATGGTCGCCCTGGAAAACGGTTTGCCGAAGTATGTCCGCATCCCTTGCTCGGTAAGCTGTCGGGTGATGTCGTGAAGCGACACCTGGGGGTCAATATACATCTCGTACATCTTACGCACGAACGCCGCTTCTGTCGGCTCAATCACCAGCTTCTTGGTATGGATGCCGTCAATGATGATAGGCTCCGTCCGAAATCCATACGGCGCTCGTCCTCCCATTTTGAAACCTCGCTGACACCGGGCATACCATGCGTCCTGCACTCGCTTCTGGATGGTTTCACGCTCTAACTGTGCGAACACAATGCAGATGTTCAGCATCGCCCGGCCCATCGGTGTGGACGTGTCGAACTTCTCTGTGGAAGAAATAAATTCCACGTTGTACTCCTGGAACAGCGCCATCATGTTTGCGAAGTCCAGAATGGAACGGCTGATGCGGTCGAGCTTGTAAACAACTACCCTGGCAATCAGCCCGCGCTTGATGTCCTCCACCAGCATTTGAAACTGGGGCCTGTCCGTATTCTTACCGCTGTAACCCTTATCTTGATACTCCCGGCAGCTTCCACCCCTCAATTCATATTTGCAAAACTCAATCTGACTTTCGATAGAGATACTATCCTTTTTGTCGATGGATTGTCTTGCATAAATCGCGTCAATTCGATTGTTCATTTTGCGCTCCCCTTCTGAAAAGAAACGGAGCTGCTGACAGCTTCATTATACCGTCAGCAGCCCCGCAAATCAATCTCTATCTGAAAAAATCACGAGGTGGGCTTCTCCCTCTGCTGGTACTTGCGAAACACCTCGTAAAGCCGCTGCTCCAACTCCCAGCGCTTCGCCGCCTCCTGCTCCGGGGAGAGGATGGGGGTGAGGTTTTCCAGCGGGATTTCCCGGCCCTGGAAATTGACAATCTCGGTCTGCGTTTTGTAGCTGATATGCTCCATAGGCAACTCCTTGTTTTCAAATTTTCAAACGGGTCTGTGATGTAGCTGCGGACATTTGTCCGGCGTTTGTCCGAAAAGTGGGCGCTATTTACTCCCACTCGTTTTATTTATACTTGTTATTGTTTTTATAGTTCTTATTAGAGGACAGGTTTTTTGCCTGCGTCAGCCGGGTTTCTGCCCTATTACAAGAACAGTTTTCCGGCCATGGTGGAGGACAAGTTTTTATCCATCAGGGGCGGCTAAATTTTTGTCCATCAGGCAGTTTCACATAGATATGATTGGGCTTGGAAAACTGCTGCCGTTTGCGTTCAATCAGACCCGCCGCCTCCAACTCAGCCAATACGTTCTTGGCAGTGGTCATGCTCTTGCCGAGCATTTCGGCTATCTTCTCAATCGGGAAGATGATATAAACTCTCCCCTCCTCGTCCGTCCACCCGTTGAGCTGGGACAACCGCGCCCGGTCAAGCAAAAGGGCATAGGCCAGCTTGGCGGTAAGGGTCAAGCCCATGTCCATCAGGAACCAGGGAAAGAAGAAATAGGGCGGCAATTCGGTGGTTATCTTCATGTAGTCGGTCATGGTTATTAGCCTCCTTGGTGTGGGGCTGTCAGACCGCCGCTGTGGGCCGTTAGAGGCCCGTTTTCGGGGTCGGGAAGGAAATGTATCAGGCCCCCTTTGAGGGCGGTCTTGAAAGCCCTGATATTACTGCGTTTTCAGCGGGTACTTTTTCTACACATCAGCCCGGTTTTTCCTGGCCCATGTGCGTTTGCTCCGTTTCACCCGTTCTGCGGCACAGGTGGAGCAATAGAGAGTGTTGTGCCTGGGCGGGGCAAACGGCCTCCCGCACTCCCGGCAGTGCCGCCGTCTGACAGAGGAAGGCGGGAACAATGCGGCGCACAGGCCGGCGTCCAGAGGAAGGACGGCGGCGCGGAACCACTTGCAAATCAGGGAGTAGGTGATGCTCTGAGGACAGATACATTCCTCGCCATCGTCCAGAAGCAGACAGTTTCCGCAATCGTAGTTGCAGCACTCATGCACCAGCCTCCGGGCCGTTCGGTACTGCTGATAGGTCATGTGGAGGATTTCCGGCGCTGTCATTTCACACGCTCCCCCGGCAAAATCCTAAAAACGTCAATTTGGCGTTTTTAGCGTGAGTGCCAATCTGGCGTTGACGATACCTGACCCGCAGGAAAGGAACAGACGCAAAGCGGGTGTTCCTTTCCTGCGGGTGTGCAAGGGGTTTGGGGAGTGCAGCTCCCCATCGCGTCCGAAGGACGCAACGCCCCCGGCAGGGCGCACGACACCGGAACGGTGTATAAGTGCGCCGTTGGAAACGGACGCACTCTTGCTGAAGCTGAATTATCGCTGACATTCTGGCCTCCTTGACATAGGAGGGACAAGCCGCCGGAGCAACTTGTCCCTCCCGGTAATGGGGCGATTGCCCCTCACCTGGTAGCCATCATGCTGGGGTGATCGTCAGGGAGGTCAGCGGAAAAATTGGAAAAACTTTTTCCGAACACCCTCGATGCTTTCATGGACTGCGGCCTTGGAGCAGCCGCACAGTTGCCCAATTTCCGCATAGCTGTAATCGTACAGCGCATAGAGCAGAAACCGCTCCCGCTGGGTCTTGGTGCAGAGGGCCAGCACCGTCATAATTTCATCCAGCGTCTCCCGCTGGCAGACCAATTCCTCCGGGGTGGCGCAGTAGGGCAGAACGCCCTGGGCGGCGATTATGTACTCGTCACATTCGCGCCCGTCCCAATGCCGCCGCTGCTCGCGGTCAAGGCTCCGTTCGGTGCGCTTGGCCAGCTCCCAAAACTCGTCGAGGGTGGCGGTGTCCTCATAGGTCATTTTTCGGCTGTATCTCTTGATGGTAATTTCCATCGTGTTATCCTCCTGTTCAGATTTGG
>CANAZG010000031.1 GCA_947365965.1 uncultured Clostridia bacterium | reverse complement strand
TGGCGCGCAGCGCGCCCCGGTGGGCCGCCGCATCCACCCCCACGGCCAGCCCGGAGAGGATCAGTCCGCCCTGGGCCGCCAGCTCGCCGGCCAGCCGCTCCGCCGTCTCCAGGCCCAGAGAGGAGGCCCGGCGGGAGCCCACCATGGCCAGCGTGGGCTCCCCGTCAAAGAGGGGCATCCGCCCCTGGACGTAGAGCAGCAGGGGCGGGTCCGGGATGCTCTGCAGGCGGTCCGGATAGGCCGCGTCGTGGAGGGAGAGGAGCTGGAGGCCCAGCCGCGCGCAGTCCGCCAGAATGCGGTCCGCCCCGCTGGTGTCCTTGTCCTCCAGGGCCCTGGCGGCGGTCTCGCTCATGCCCGGGACCAGCAGGTACTCCGCCTGCTGGCCGTAGTAGGCGGCCTCCGGATCGCCGAAGTGCTCCAAAAGGTTCAGCTTGAGGGGCAGGCTCAGCCCCCGCAGATTGGCCAGCCAGAGCCAGTGCTTCCATGTGGCCATGGATCGAGCCCTCCCTTCTGTATAAGAAGAAAATATTATAACGGACGGTAGCCCTCCCACAGGACCACAGCCGCCGCGGCTGCGGCGTTGAGGGACTCGCAGCGGTCCTCCATGGGGATGCGCACCGTGGCCGCGCAGCGCTCCAGGGCCTCCGGGCTCAGGCCCCGGCCCTCGCTGCCGATGAGGAACACGCCCCGGTCCAGGGCGGTCTTCCCCACGTCCAGGGTATCCCGGCGGAGGGCCGTGCCGATGAGGGGCAGGTCCGCCGCCCCGGCCAGAGCGGAGAGCTGGGGGAGGGTGCACTCCCAGGCCGGGAGCCGGAACAGGGCCCCCATGGAGGCCCGGACGGTTTTGGGGTTATAGAGGTCTGCACACCCGGGCAGAAGCAGCAGCCCGCCGGCGGCAAAGGCGTCGGCGGTGCGCAGGATGGCGCCCACGTTGCCCGGGTCCTGGACCCCCTCCAGGGCCAGATACCGGCTGCCGGTGAGGGCGGGCGGGGGCTGCCGGGAGGGCATGGCGGCCAGAAAGAGGGCCCCCTGGGGGGCCTCCATGGGGCTGACAGAGGCCATCAGGTCCTCCGGCACCTCCACCAGACGCAGGCCCGCCGGCAGGTCCGGCAGCCGGACCCCCGGGGTGTACACCACCGCCGTGAGGGCCGCGCCCCAGCGGGCCGCCTCCGCCAGCAGCTTCACCCCGTCCCCCAGAAATTCCCCGGTCTCCCGGCGGTAGGACCGGGAGGCGGCCAGACGGCGGATATGGGTCATGAGAGGATTTGCGCGGCTGGTGATCCGTTCTGCGGCCATAGCGCCTCCTTGTGGGGGAAAATGTAAATGTAAGCTCTATCATAAAGGCATCGTCCCCGCTTGTCAAGTAAGAACCTGTATTCATCACGGAAATCAATTTTTACAGGGGAAGAAGGATCCTTGCGGGATTCTTGTAGGGGCGAGCATTGCTCGCCCGCTTCTTTCGGACCGCTGGAGGGTGTCGTTAGAGCGGGCGAGCAATGCTCGCCCCTACAGGTAACTGCGTTTTTCGGAAAATTGATTTCCGTGTGTATTCATAGACGGCGTCAAACGCCTGTGAATACAGGTTCTAAGGGTTTTGGGAAATTGGCGGGGAAGGGGGGAATCTCACCGGGCGTACCGCTCAAAGAAGGGGAAGGTCATGGGCCACAGGATCCCCGCAGTCAGCACCATGAGGAAGTACCGGAGGGCGTGGGCGGCCTCGTGACCCCCGCAGAGGGAGAGCAGGGGGGCCTTGAGAAGGGTCTTTACCAGCACCACCAGCGCCAGCCCCCCAAAAAGCTTGATGAGCTGGCCCCACCAGGGGGCCCGGTTGGGGAACTGGAGGAGCCGGTTGTCAAAGAAACACACCAGGAGCATCCCCCCTACCGCGCCGGCCATGGACCAGGCGTTTTTCACCGCCTCGGCCAGATTGGACCCGTCCACGTCTGCCGGGAAGGGGAACAGCTCCATAAAGGCCGCAAAGGCCCCGCTGATCCCCAGCAGGACCCCCAGGATGACGTACATCCGGCCGGGGAACCAGAGGGTGCTCTCGATGAGGGGGTAGAGGAGGAGCACCAGGACCGCCGTGACAAGGAAGGACACCCCCACGTCCGCCGGGGTGTGGACCCCCAGATACATCCTGGACACGCTCACCAGCAGCAGAAGGACCACGCACACGCCCCGCAGCCACCACCGCCGGGTGAACCGGGCCACGCCGCCGAACACGCCCACCGCGCTCTGGGTGTGGCCGCTGGGGAAGCTGTACCCGGCGGCCCCCTCCCGGGCGGCTTCCACGATGGTGAAGTCCGGGTCCCGGACCCAGGGCCGGGGCACCCGGCAGACGATCTTCAGGAACTGGTTGATGAGGGTGCCCGTGAAGCCCACGGCCAGCAGGTAGTATCCCCGCCGCTTGTCCACGCACCAGAACACGAACAGGGCCGCCACCATGAAGAAGGTCTCCTCCCCCAGTCGGGTGACCAGCCCCATGAACGTGTCCAGGGCCGGGTTGCGGATGGACTCAAACCAGTATAACAGCTCCATTTGCGGCTCCTCCTTGGTAAGGCTTTTTGATTGATATAAGAGATACCGGCGGCTGTGAAAGCGGGGGGAGATATGAATACAGATTCGTTAGAAGGCGATATACAGGTCCATGCGCACCTGCTCCCCCTCCAGGGCTACATGGGCCCGGTCCAGCATCTGGCCCACCAGGGCCATCTCGCTGTCGCTGGTGTACTGGTCCTCTCCGGCCAGCTCCCAGTAGGCCTCCACCAGGGCCGGGTTCCGCACCGCCGGCTGGAGGAGGCTGGCCATGCGCTCGATAAGGGGCAGGGCCTCCGGGGCCACGCCGGCCTCAATGGCCAGCCGCAGCCCCGCCTCCTCCCGGGTCAGCCGCAGGACGATCTCCCGGCAGCCCGCCAGCAGCAGGGCGTGGTTGAGCTCGCTGATGATGTGGTTCATCCTCCGGCGGGCCATGTGCATTCGTTTTTTCATAATTTGTCTACTCCTCTGCCGGCTCCGGTTTCACCGCCTCGATGATGGGCACCAGCAGGATGCAGACCAGTCCCGCCGCGAAGCCGTTGTTGTAAAGATTCATCCCCCCGTGGAGGATGCTGGTGTTTTGAACGATGGTCATGTGGACGAATCCGGCGATGACCCCCCAGTACCACCCGAACTGGCCGGCAATGGGGGCCAGACAGGTGCACAGCAGGGTGGCCAGCAGCACTCCCGGGGAGGTGATGGGCACCTGGATCATCAGCAGGGCCGCCAGAACCGCCCCGGCCATCACCGGCAGCACATTGCGGGGGTGCTTGCCAAAGGCCCCGAACCCGGTCATGGCAAAGAGGCAGCACACCAGGGGCCCGTTGAGCCGCACGTCCTGGGGATACAGGGCCAGCAGGTAGAGAAGGCCCATGGACCCCACCAGGGCCATGTTCACCAGGGTCCGGCCTGGGCCGTCCAGGATGACGAAGTCCGCCACCGCGCGGCCGGAGTGACGCAGCACCCTGCCGTAGTCCCGCAGGCTCCGGCAGCCCAGGACCACGCCCCAGACAAGGAGGCCCCCCAGCAGCGCGGCCATCATGACGCACAGCAGCAGATGGCCCTCCCGGCTCCAGCTGCCCAGGGCGTCGAACTCCACGCCAAAGCCCTTGAGGACGCTGGCCATGCCCAGGCCCAGTATGCCCGCGGCAAAGCCCACGTTATACAGGTTATAGCCCTGGTGGACGCGGGTGGTGAAGCGGGCGATGGCGGGCAGCAGAAAGCCGATGATGAGCCCGCACACGCTCATGGCCAGCCACCGGAACCCGGGCTGGGCCCGGACCATGAGGAAACTGACCATGGGGGAGAGACAGGTGCCGTAGAGGGTCAGGTATATGTACTTGGCAAAGCTCTCCCGCCGGTAGAGGGCGTGGAGCCAGCCGCCGATCACGATGGGGCAGATGTTGATAAGATTCTTCCCCAGCAGGGCAAAGCCCGCCATGAGAAACAGGCAGGCCAGGGAGGCCCCCGTGTAGGGCAGCTTCATCCACCGCAGCAGCCCCATGCTCAAAAGCAGCACCAGGGCCGCATTGAGCAGGGCCCCGCCCACCCCGCCGGTGGCCACGGGGTCTGTGATGAGACCTGTCTCGCTGATCTGGATCTGCCAGAAGCCGGTGAGCAGGGAGAGATTGGGCTGGGCCAGAACCGCGCACACCAGCAGCAGTCCCGCAATGGCCAGCATCACCCGCTCCAGCTCTCCAACAGGCCGCCTCTCCCTCTCTCGATCGTCCCCCATAAGCCGCCTCCCTGTATTTGATAACTTTAGTTTATACAAGAAAGGGCCGTTTGGCAAGAGCATTTTTCATTTTTCCCAGGGAAATCCATTTCTGCTGCGGCAGCCGGCCCCTTGCGGGAACTGTGTAGGGGCGAGCATCGCTCGCCCGCTCCAACGAGCCTTGCCGGCAGCCCGAAAGAGGCGGGCGAGCGATGCTCGCCCCTACAGGAGGCTGCGTTTTTCGGAAAATGAATTTCTGTTTTTTTCATGATTTTCCGGCGCTCAGAACAGGTTCCGGCGGCGGCGCCGCCGGTCCTGGTAGGGGGGACGGCGCTCGGCGGGCTTGTCGATGAGGATGATGTCGTCCCCGATCTGCTTGATGCACTCCCAGGGGATGTAGAACTCCTCCCCCCGGCCGAAGAGGCCGAAGAACCGGCAGGGCCCCGGCACGATCAGCGCCGCCACCCGGCCCTCCGGCAGCATCACCTCCACATCCCCCACAAAGCCCAGCCGGCAGCCGTCGCAGATGTTGATGACCTCCTTATAGCGAAGCTCCACCATCCTGCACTGCATGGTCATCACCTCCGCAAGAGTGTATGAGGGGGAGGGGAAGTCCTATGTGCATCAAAAAAGTGGCGAAGCCACTTTTTTGAGCAGGTTTTCACTCCGCTCTGCGCCTCGCTGTACGCCTTTGGCGTACAGCTCGACGCTCGCTCCGTGGAAAGTGTTTTTCCCCGTGGGCCAGCCTGGGGCTGGCCTTAGGGCTGGGGCCGCTGAAGGCGGCCTAACGTCACGTACACGCCGCGAGAAAAACGATCTGAATTTATTTCGCGCCTGCGGGCGTGAAACTCCTGCGGAGGGCTTTTTTGATAGTCAGGGGGGCGGGCAGGGCCCGCCCCCCTGATGGCTCCGGGATGGCGCTACCGCGCCGCATGGGTGAGCCAGCGGCCCCGCAGCAGGCGGATGAGGAAGATGACGCCGGTGACGCACAGCTCCACGCACATGGCCAGCCACACGCCAGCCAATCCGATCCGGGGGGCCAGGAAGGCGGCCATGGTCAGCCGCACCCCCCACATGCTCACCAGATTCATCACGCAGGGCACCAGGGTGTCCCCCGCCCCCCGCAGGGCCCCCGCCGCCACGATGGATGCGGCGAACAGCGGCTCCGCAAAGGCCTCGATGCGCAGCACATAGGCCCCCAGCTCCCGGATGGCCGGGTCCGGGGTCAGCAGGGTGAACATCCAGGGCGCGGCCAGGAACATGACAACGCCCATGCAGCTCATCACCGCCACCCCCAGGGCCGTGCTCAGCCGGGCGAACCGCTTGGCCAGATCCAGCCGCTGGGCCCCGATGCTCTGGCCCACCAGGGTGGTGGCGGCGGAGCCGATGCCGTAGCCGGGCATGTAGCAGAAGCCCTCCGCCGTCACGGCCAGGGAGTTGGCCGCCACCGCCACCGTGCCCAGGGGGGCCACGATCCGGGTGCTGACGATCTGGGCCCCGCTGAGGATGACCCGCTCCAGGGCCAGGGGCAGGGAGAGCCGGGCCGCCGTGCGCAGGCAGCTGCGCTCAAACCGCCAGGGCACCCCCCGCTCCAGCCGCAGCGCAGGGGAGCGGAAGCACAGGAAAAAGAGCATGAGAAGGGCCGTGACCACCTCGGCGGCGGCGGTGCCCAGGGCAGCCCCCGCCACCCCCAGCCCGGCCCCGGGCAGGGCCCAGGGCCCCAGGGTCACGGTCCGGGCGGGGAAGATGAGCAGGGTGTTGAACACCACGTCCAGGGTGCACAGCAGGATGTTCAGGGCGCTGGGGGTGCGCATGTCCCCGCTGCACTGGAGCATGCCGCCGGCGGTCTGCCGCAGCAGCACAAAGGGCAGGGCGCAGGCGTAGATGAAAAAGTACCGGGAGCTGTCCGGGCACACGTCCGCCGCGCCCCCCAGCCAGCGGGGCAGTCCGCCGCTGATGAACACGCCCGCCAGGGACAGGAGCGCGCCCCACAGCAGGGCCGCCATGAGACCCTGGCGCACCACGCTCTGGGCCTCCGCCCGGCGGCCGCCGCCGATGAGATGGGCGATCTGCACGGAGAAGCCCGTCACCATGGCGATGCACAGCCCGCCAAAGAGCCAGGTGGTGCTGGCCACCAGACCGATGGCCGCCGTGGCGTTGGCCCCCAGGGAGCCCACCATGGCGGAGTCGATGTAGTTCATGGCCGTGGAGCTTACCTCCGCCAGAATGGCCGGCACGCTCAGCCGCAGCACCAGGGCCATCTGCTCGGCCAGGGTGGGCGCGGCCTCGGGCCCCAGCCACCGGCTCCAATCCAGTTCCTTTGTCATATGCCCTCGCCTCCTTTGGGTTGATCTCGCCCCAGTATACCAGCGGAAGCGGTCCGTGGCAAGGGATTTTTCAAATTTTGTCCACTTCTGGAGGACACAGGCGGAATCCGGGGAAATATCTCTCCGCAAACCCCACCCGCTCCGCCTGAAAGGCCCGGCCCCGGAGGTAGTTGAGGGGCCCGGCGTCCGTGGGGAAGTCGAAGCGGAGATAGCAGCTGTACAGGGCCTGCCGGGTCTCCCCGTACCGGCGGTTGACCTCCCCCCGGCCGTACTTGCCGTCCCCCAGCAGGGGGTGGCCCGCGTCGGCGAAGCAGGCCCGGATCTGGTGGGTCCGGCCGGTGAACAGCTCCGCCTCCACTAGGCTCAGCTCCCCCCGGACCTGGAGGGTGCGGTAGCCGGTGACGGCGGACTTGCCCCCGGGCACCGGCCGGCGGTAGACCGCAACCTGCTTTTTCCCCTCGTCCTTCACCAGAAACCGCTCCAGCCGCCCCTGGGCCGGATCCATCCGGCCCAGGACCGCGCAGAGGTACCGCTTGGTGATCTCCCGGTCCCGGATCTTGGCCGTCAGGACCCGCAGGGCCTCGGCGTTCTTGGCGGCGATGACGATGCCCCCGGTGTTCCGGTCAATGCGGTTGCACAGGGCCGGGGCAAAGGCGTTCTCCCACCGGGGGTTCCACTCCCGCTTCTGGTAGAGGTAGGCCTGGATGTGGTTGAGGAGGGTGTTCACCTTCTCCGTCTCGTCGGCGTGGACCACCAGCCCGGGCCGCTTGTCCGCCAGCAGGAGGTTCTCGTCCTCGTAGAGGATGTCCAGCCGGGGCTGAAAGAGGGTGAGAAAGAGGTTGTCCTCCCGGGGCTGGTCAAAAAACTCGTCGTTGATGTACAGGCTCAGCACGTCCCCCTCCGCCAGCCGCTGGTCCCGCTGGCAGCGCTGGCCGTTGCACTTCACCCGCTTGATGCGGATATACTTCTGCATAAGGGCCGGCGGCAGCAGGGGCAGAGCCTTGGACAGAAAGCGGTCCAGCCGCTGGCCCGCGTCGTTTTTTCCGATGGTGAGCTCTCGCATGGCGTTCCTCCCGGATGGTTGATCTCTCTATTGTACCTGCATTTTCCCGGTTTGGCAATCCCCGGGGGCGCTTTTCCCGGAAATCAATTTTCCGAAAAACGCAGTTACCTGTAGGGGCGAGCATCGCTCGCCCGCTTCTTTCGGACCGATGGAGGGTGTCGTTAGAGCGGGCGAGCAATGCTCGCCCCTACAAGAATCCCGCAAGGATCCTTCTTCCGCTGTAAAAATGGATTTCCGGGGGCGCTTTTGGGGGAAAATCCCCGCCCGGCCCGGTCCCTCCCGGCCCGCGACAAAACCTCCATTTTTCCTCCCGTATAATCTTCCGGCCCAGGGGAAGACTGGCAGTGTAAGTTTTCTCAAGGGAGGGCAAGAGCGTGCAGGGCAAGGTGGAAATCTGCGGGGTGAATACCTCCAAATTAAAGGTGCTGCGCAACGAGGAGACCATGGAGCTGCTGCGCCGGACAAAGGAGGGGGACAAGCAGGCCCGGGAGGAGCTTATCAGCGGCAACCTGCGGCTGGTGCTCTCGGTGATCCAGCGGTTCGCCAGCCGGGGGGAGAACGCGGACGATCTCTTCCAGGTGGGCTGCGTGGGGCTCATCAAGGCCATTGACAACTTCGATATCACCCAGCCGGTCCGGTTTTCCACCTACGGCGTGCCCATGATCGTGGGGGAGATTCGCCGCTACCTCCGGGACAACAGCGCCATCCGGGTCAGCCGCAGCATGCGGGACACGGCCTACAAGGTCATGCAGGCCCGGGAACGGCTGATGGCCCAGTCCCAGCGGGAGCCCACGGTGGAGCAGCTGGCGGCGGAGCTGGGCATCCCCCGGGAGGACGTGGTCTTTGCCATGGACGCCATCGTGGACCCGGTGAGCCTCTTTGAGCCCGTGTACTCCGACGGCGGCGACACGGTGTGCGTCATGGACCAGGTGAAGGACGTGAAGAACACGGACGAGCAGTGGCTGGAGCACATCGCCCTCAAGGACGCCCTGGACCGGCTGGGGGAGCGGGAGAAGCACATCCTGGCCCTGCGGTTCTACGAGGGAAAGACCCAGATGGAGGTGTCCGCAGAGGTGGGCATCTCCCAGGCCCAGGTGAGCCGCCTGGAGAAGAACGCCCTGAAGACCATCAAGAAGAATATCTGAATGAAAAGCCCCCGGGCGCGCAGGCGCGCCCGGGGGCTGTGCGTATGTAGGAAACTGTAGGGAAAGAGGCTTACTTCTTGGCCAGATACTCGTCAATGGCCTTGGCGGCAGTCTTGCCCGCGCCCATGGCCAGGATGACCGTGGCCGCGCCGGTGACCGCGTCGCCGCCGGCGTACACCGCCTCGCGGCTGGTGAGGCCCTCCTCGTTGACGATGATGCCGCCCCGCTTGTTGATCTCCAGGCCCTTGGTGGTGGACTTGATGAGGGGGTTGGGGCTGGTGCCCAGCGCCATAATCACGCAGTCCATCTCCATCTCAAACTCGCTGCCCTCCTTGACAATGGGACGGCGGCGGCCGGAGGCGTCGGGCTCGCCCAGCTCCATCTCCACGCACTTCAGGCCGGACACGGAGCCGTTCTTGGGATCCCGCTTGTCCTCGGGATTGTTGTAGCCCAGGATGTCGGTGGGGTTGGTGAGGGTCTTGAAGATGATGCCCTCCTCCTTGGCGTGCTCCACCTCCTCGGCGCGGGCGGGGAGCTCGGCCTCGGACCGGCGGTAGACGATGTACACGTCCGCGCCCAGGCGGCGGGAGCAGCGGGCCGCGTCCATGGCCACGTTGCCGCCGCCCACCACGGCCACCTTCTTGCCCTTGAGGGGCATGATGGGGGTGTCGGAGCCGTCCTTGTAGGCCTTCATGAGGTTGATGCGGGTGAGGAACTCGTTGGCGGAGTACACGCCCTTCAGGTTCTCGCCAGGGATGTGCATGAACATGGGCAGGCCCGCGCCGGAGCCGATGAACACGGCCTCAAAGCCGAACTGCTCCATGAGCTCGTCAATGGTGATGGAGCGGCCCACCACCACGTTGGTCTCGATCTTCACGCCCAGATCCTTGAGCCCGTCCACCTCCTTCTGCACAATGGACTTGGGCAGACGGAACTCGGGGATGCCGTAGACCAGCACGCCGCCGGCCAGGTGCAGGGCCTCGTAGACGGTGACCTCGTACCCCTTCCGGGCCAGATCGCCGGCGCAGGTGAGGCCGGCGGGGCCGGAGCCGATGATGGCCACCTTGTGGCCGTTGGAGGCGGGCTTCACCGCCTTCTCGGTGGCGTTGGCGTTGTGCCAGTCGGCCACGAACCGCTCCAGACGGCCGATGCCCACGCTCTCGTGCTTGATGCCCCGCACGCACTTGCTCTCGCACTGGGTCTCCTGGGGGCAGACCCGGCCGCACACGGCGGGCAGGGCGCTGTCCTGGGCAATGATCTGATAGGCGGCCTCAAAGTCGCCCTCCGCCACCTTGGCGATGAACTCGGGGATCCGGATCTGCACCGGGCAGCCGGACACGCAGGGCATATTCTTGCAGTTGAGACAGCGCTGGGCCTCGTCGATGGCCTGTTCCTTGGTGTAGCCCAGGGCCACCTCCTGGAAGTTTCCGCTGCGGACCACCGGATCCTGGTGGGGCATGGGGTTCTTGTTGGGACACATATTGGCCATCTTACTTTACCTCCTGCTTGAACAGATTACAGGTTTCCTCCCGGGCGTGGAGCTCGAAGTCCCGGTACATGGCGCCGCGGGCCATGGCCTCGTCGAAGTCCACCTTGTGGCCGTCGAACTCGGGGCCGTCCACGCAGGCGAACTTGGTCTCGCCGCCCACGGTGAGCCGGCAGCCGCCGCACATGCCGGTGCCGTCGATCATGATGGGGTTCATGCTGACCACGGTGGGGATATTGTACTCCTTGGTCAGCTGGCAGACGAACTTCATCATGATGACAGGGCCGATGGCGATGACCCGGTCATAGTGCACGCCGGCGTCGATCTGCTCCTTGAGGAGGTCCGTGACCAGGGCCTTCTTGCCGTAGGACCCGTCGTCGGTGCCGATGATGAGGTTGGTGCTGGCGGCCTCGAACTCCTCCTTGAGGATGATGAGGTCCTTGTTCCGGAAGCCAACGATCAGGTCCACATGGCAGCCGTCGTCGTGGAGCTTCTTGGCCACGGGGTAGGCGATGGCGGTGCCCACGCCGCCGCCGATGACGGCCACACGCTTGAGGCCCTCGGTCTCGGTGGCCCGGCCCAGAGGACCGACGAAGTCCTGAAGGTACTCGCCCTCCTCCTTGTGGTTGAGCTTCTCCGTGGTGGCGCCGACAATCTGGAAGATGATGGTCACGGTGCCCTTCTCCCGATCATAGGCCGCGATGGTCAGGGGGACGCGCTCGCCGTTCTCATCCACGCGCAGGATGATGAACTGGCCGGGCTCCGCCTTCCTGGCGACGGCGGGAGCCTCGATCTCCATCAGGGTTACGGTGGGATTCAAAACTCTCTTTTTGACGATCCGATACATAGTGTTTCCTCTTTCCACTTAGATTCGGTTGCTTGCCTGTCTGGCTGTATGCGCTGTGTCATACGTCCTTATTCTAGCACAGCCCGTCCGTTCCGTCAATGACCATAACAGCGGATTCCGGGGCTTTTTCCGCCGCTGCGGGTCAAAATTTCCCGGCCTACATAGTACTTGATAATTTCCCGGAGGGATGATACAATAATAAACCATAATGGGGGCGTAGGGAGTTCAGCTGTCCACAGAAACCGCGGGAGCAGGAAGGGGATGGGTCATGTCAATCTTTGATCGTTTTATCGCCAAAGACGCCGCCGAGCCGGAGCGGGAGCCCTTCCATCCCATTCCCTACAGGAAGCGGTTCGCGGAGCTGGACAGGAGCGGTCAGGAGGCCGTGGAGCGGTACCCGGAGGACCGGAAGACCATAGAGGACTTCCTCTGGGCCATCAAGGCCTCCAGCCGGGAGCGGCACACAAAGTCCCTGGAGGGGGAGCTGCTGCCCATGAAGGCGGCGGCCCGGTTCTTCCTGTCCAGGGACCGGCTGCTGGCCTACGCCTGCCTGCTGCCCCCGGAGAACGACGGGGAGGGGATCACCCTGGAGGAGTTCCTGGGGGATCTCCACTTTGAGGGCGTCCACCACGGCATTCTGGAGGGGGACATCCCGGAGGACTTCGCCCGGGGCTATCTCCACGTCTTCCCGGTGGCCCGGGGAACGCCCCCCCAGGCGGGGGAGGACGGCGGCGTCACCGAGCTCTTCCCCCGGCGCAGCAGCATGCGCCTGGAGGTGCAGAGCGGCAGCGAGGTGGAGTTCGGCCAGGACGTGCAGCTCCAGCCCATCCGAAAGGGGACGGTCATCTGCCAGATCCGGCCCCCCACGCCGGGGATTGACGGCATGGACGTGACGGGGCAGGTCCTGCCCAGCCCCCAGGTGTTCGGCGCACAGGTGGCCCAGGGGGAGAACACCGCCCTGAGCCGGGACGGGCAGGCGCTGGTGGCCTGCGCGGACGGGATTCTGTACATGGAGAACGGCGCTTTCTCCATCCACGCCCAGAAGATCGTGGACGGGGATCTGGACCAGTTCCAGGGGACCCTGCGGATCTCCGGCAACCTCTACATAGGGGGCAGCGTGGACGGCGGGGCCTCCGTGGAGGCCACCGGGGAGATCGTGGTCAACGGCCGGGTGGGGCAGGCCAGTCTCACCTCCACCGGCGGGACCATCCGGGTCCAGCAGGGGATTTACGGCACAAAGGAGAAGACCCGGCTCACCGCGGCCGGCCAGATCCAGGCTCCGGTGGTGGAGTGGGCGGAGATCGACGCGGGAACCAGCCTGATTGCGGAGACGGTCTCCAACAGCTCCGTCCGCTGCGGCGGCACGGTGTACGTGATGAGCGGCCGGGGGCTGATTACCAACAGCGTGATCCGGGCCGGGGACAGCATCCTGTGCCGGCGGGTGGGCAATCTGGCGGGGGGCCGCAGCCGGTTCTCCGTGGGGTATCCCCCCCAGCTGCTGGAGGACCGGGAGCGGATCCGGGAGGAGCTGGCCCAGATGCAGCCCACTATTGACATGCTCTGGGACACGGTGACCAACCTGCGCCGGAAGAGCGCCCGCCTCTCCGAGGGGGAGAAGCTGCTGCTGGCGCGGCTGGTGGAGCAGCGGCGGCTCTACACGGAGAAGCAGGAGGCCCTGACCGCCGAGCTGAAGGCCCTGCACAAGGAGCTGGACAAAAAGACCAAGGGCCGGATCCGGTGCGAGAAGGTGTACCCTGTCCTGGAGATCCAGATCGGCAGGCTGAAGGAAGAGATTCCCCTGGAGGATGAGAACTGCAACATCCACTGTGAGCAGAGCAGAATACTGATGAGATAAGGTCCTGTATTCCCAAGGGAATACAGGACCTTATCAATTCCTATTCGCCTACTCCGCCAGCAGACCCATGCCGTCCAGCAGGTCCTCCAGCGCGTCCCCGTCCAGGACGTGGGTGATCCGGAGGGTGCGGTCAGGGATATTCACCGCAGCCTCGGAGATCCCCTCCCGCCGCAGAAGGGCCGCAGCCAGATCCGCGCCGCAGGCCTCGCAGCGGTTCTTTGCCGCGCAGAAGCCGCAGCTGAGATAGGTCACCCTCAGCGTCTGGGTCATGGCTCCACCCGGACGCTGGGGAACAGGCCGCTGTCCGTGTGGGGCAGGAAGCAGGCGGCCACAAACTCGTCCATGTACCCCGGCTCGTTGCTCAGCTCCAGATAGGTCATGGACCGGCCCAGCTCAAAGACCTTCTCCCGGGCCTGACTGCTCAGGAGCATGGCGTAAGCCCCGGTCTGGGAGGAGTTGCCGATGTAGTGGAAGTGCTCCAGGGGGATGTCCGGGAACATGCCGATGGTGACGGCGTTTTTCATGTTGATGCCGCTGCCGATGCCCCCGGCCACGTACACCCGCTCGATCACCGACGCATCAAAGCCCAGGGAGGCCAGCATGGTCTGGGTGGCGGAGAAGATGGCCCCCTTGGCCCGGATGAAGTTGTCAATGTCCACCTCGTTGATGACCACGTCCTTCACCCCGCCGGTGTCCTTCTTCCAGGCCAGGACATAGGAGCCCATGCCGTGCTCGTCGTGGAGGATCCGCGCCCCCTCCCGGATGAACTTGCCCTTGCCGTTGATGATGCCGCAGCGGAAGAGCTCGGCGATCACGTCGATGATGCCGCTGCCGCAGATGCCCGCCGGGGCCGCGCCCCCCACCACGGTCATGGAGGGCTCCATGGTCTCCTTATCAATTGTGCAGGCCTCCACCGCGCCGTCGGTGGCCCGCATGCCGCAGGAGATGTCCCCACCCTCAAAGGCGGGGCCGGCGGAGCAGGCGCAGCTCATGAGGAACTCGCTGTTGCCGAACACCAGCTCCCCGTTGGTGCCCAGATCAATGAACAGGCTCATCTCCGGCCGGTTCCAGATCATGGACACCAAGGCGCCGGCGGTGATGTCCCCGCCCACGTAGCTGCCGATGTTGGGGGCCACGATGAGCTCCGCCAGGGGGTTCATCTTCAGCTGAATGTCCCGCACGTACAGGTGATCGGTGCGGAAGAAGCTGGGCACAAAGGGCTCCATGCGGATGGGGTCCGCGTGGAGGCCCAGCAGCAGGTGGTTCATGGTGGTGTTCCCCGCCAGAACCATGCGGTAGATGCGGCGGGGGTTGACGCCCGCGGAGCGGTACATGGAGGCCAGCATGGGGATGATGGACTCCTTGATGACCGCGTCCTGGAGCCGCTTCCGGCCCCCCACCTTGTCGGATTCGATGATGCGGTTGATAACGTCCGCGCCGTAGCGGATCTGGCCGTTGCCGCCGCTGGCCTTGGCCAGAATCTTCCCCGTCTCCAGATCCACCAGCACGCCGGCCAGGGAGGTGGTGCCCAGATCCAGGGCAAAGCCCACCATAGGCTCCGTGCTGCTCTGGGGCAGCACATCCCGCACCAGGATGCGCTCCCCGTCCCGGGAGATGACGCACTTGACCCGGAACCCGCTCTCCCGCAGCACCCAGCTCAGATCCTTGAGCACCGGATAGGGCAGCATGATGGCGCTCTCGTCCACCCCCGCGGCCGCCTCGATGGCCCGCAGCAGCCGCTCGTTGTCCGGCATGGTGTCCTCCAGGGTGGGCTCGGTGAGCTCCAGGGGCAGAAAGCTCAGATCGCTGCCAAAGGCGAGGCCCGCCTCCTCCAGCTGGCGGCGCAGGTCCTCAAAGAGGGCGATCTCCTCCGGTGAGGAGAGGTCCGCCATCTTCATGCGGCTGCGGTAGGCGGAGGCGATGTCGGGCACCTCGATCTCCGCGTCGCCGCTGATCTGGGCCAGACAGGCCAGCCGCCAGCCGGCGGCGTACTCCTCGCTGGTGATGTGGCGGTTGATGGGCGCGTCCAGGTACCCGGAGACCAGCCGGACCCGGCACTTGCCGCACACGCCGTTGCCGGAGCAGGGGGCGTCGATGGCCACGTTGGCCTTCCGGGCCACGTCCAGAAGCTTCTCCCCCGCGTTGGCGGAGATGACGACAGGCTCGCCGCTCTCAAAGCGGAACGTAATGGTAAACATAGCGGTTTCCTTCCTTATATATAGAGGATTTCGGCGCTTGGATGACTTGATTATATCCGTGCTCCGCCACTTTGTCAAGAAATAAACAATCCCCGCCGCCTCAGAGCCTGCTTAGTATCTCAACGTGTTTGGATTGGCGAGGGGATTTTTTGCCCTGCAAGGCAAAAATCCGCAGGCATCCTGACGGATGGCAAGGATTTTTAACGAAGTCAGGGCGGAAAATACGCCGCCAAGACAGGCGCGGGGAGATACTAAACAGGCTCTCAGATGGAGCCCCTGTCCAGCGCCAGCCCGGCGGCCTCCGCCAGACGGCAGAGGGCCACGGAGGCGATGGTGACGACGCTCTCCACGTGGATGAAATCCGTTGCGCTGCGGTCAAAGAGGAGGTTGGCCTGGGCCTCGAACTCCTCGTCCCCCTCCCAGAAGTGGAGGCGCATGGGGATGCAGGCAAAGGCGGGGAGCTGGAAGCCGCTCTCGGAGATCCGCACCCCCCGCAGCTTCTCCACCGCCGCCGGCAGCAGGTCCCCGCGGCCGGAGAAGGTCCTGGCCAGGGGGAGGACCGTCCCCCGCTGGAAGGCGGCGGCAAAGGGGGAGGCGTGGCGCAGATCCCGGAAGGGGAGCCACTCCCCGGTGAGATGCGCGCCGGGGGCGCAGTAGTGAAAGAGGGTGTAGATGTTCATCTGCTCGTTGTAGGACACAGGCCCGTCATCGCTGAGGCAGCGGATGGCCCCGTCCTCCCTGCTCACGGCAAACTGGCGGCCAAAGTGCCACAGCCGCAGCTGGTCCGCCGTCTCCTCCAGCTCCGGGAGCTTTTGGCGCAGCGCGGCGTGGTCCATGTCCAGGAACCGCCGCTGCCACTGACGGCGCTGTAATTCGTAGTTGGACACCTTCTCCATGTCTCTCCCTCCTTGTCATCCGCCAGGACGCCCGGGAAAAATCTCCCCGCCTGACGGCAAAAATCCTCGCTGATCCCCTGCCCCCCGATGAGGAATACAGGTTCTCAGTCCCTGTACAGAATCAGGCTGAACCAGGTGACCACGTTTCCCCCGGCCTGGAAGTCCATGCCGAACCGCTCCATGGTGTCGGTGAGAAGTACGCCGTGGCTCTCCACGCAGGGGAACATCCGGTCCGGATGGCGGCAGGGCCCCTCCGGATACGTACACTGTTGGCAGATAGCGCAGGACTCGGTGGACAGGGGGTAGGTCTCCACCCCCTGGTCCCGAAGGAGGCCGTTGACCTGCCGGGTGATCTCCTCGTGGTCCGCCCGGGCCTCCAGGGTCCCCTCCAGATCCGCGATGTCCGCCACCTCGCTCATGGTGGCCAGCAGCAGGACCCGGGGGTAGGTCAGGCACCGGGCCCGGCATTCCTCCACCGTGCCCACGGCGGGGGGACAGGCCCAGCTGGTTCCATACCGGGGGCAGTCGGACTGACACACCGCCCGCACCCTCTGGGAGAAGGTGAGGGAGGCGGTTTCAAAAAATTCATACTGGACAATGGGCAGCTCACGCAGCTGCTCCTCCAGCAGGACGCGGTCCATCACAGCGGGCCCTCCTCTCAGCAGCGGTTCAGGCAGGCGAAAATCTCCTGCCGCCGGGGCATGGCCAGCCCCGAGGGCACGGTCCGCTCCCCGCAGATCCCCGCCAGACCCTCCGTCTCCAGAATCCGCTCCACATGGTCCGCCACGGCCTGAATATCCGCCTGCTGTCCGGCCCACCGCTCCCGCACGTAGCGCAGGATGCAGGCCAGGGCCTGGGTCTGCTCCCCGTCCACCAGCTGCTCCACGTACCGGAGATCCAGATCCTCTCCCCCCAGGGAGAAAGCGGTCTTCCCCAGCCGCCGCACCTTCAGCCGCTCCTGGACCGTGCCGCTGCCCCGGTAGTTCCGCCGGGTCTGGACCGCGCCGGCAATAGGCAGGGTCCGCCGGTCCGCCGGCAGGCGGAAGTCCGGGGCCGGCTCCACGCCCGGCCGGCCCTCCAGCAGGGCCCGGGTCCGGTCCGTGATGTCCAGGGCCCGGTAGGCGTCCATCTGGAGGACTGTGTCTGCCACGTGGAAGTAGTCCCCGCAGCTGCCCACCACCAGAATCACGGACACCCCGGCCTTCCTGTACAGATCCGAGACCCGCTCCAGGAAGGGGGTGATGGGCTCCTTGTCCGGCGCAATGGCCAGCCGCATGAGGCTGTCCCGGGCCATCAGGTTAGCTGCGGAGGTGTCCTCGTCAATGAGCAGCACCCGGCTCCCGGAGGCGATCCCCTCGATGATGTTGGCGGCCTGGGAGGTGCTGCCGCTGGCGTCCAGGGTGGAGAAGCGGCGGGTGTCCTTGCCGTTGGGCAGGTGGTTGATAAAGAGGGATACGTCCGTGTTGGTGATCTTCCGGCCGTCCTCCGCCCGGATCTTCAGGGCCGAGGACCGGGTAATCACGTACTCCCGGCCGTCCCCGGCCACGTGGTCGTACACCCCCCGCTCCAGGGCCTTGAGGAGGGTGGACTTGCCGTGGTAGCCGCCGCCGGCGATGAGGGTGATCCCCTCCGGGATCCCCATGCCCCGCAGCCGCCCGCGGTGGGGCAGGTCCAGCTCCACGGCCAGACGCTCCGGCGCAGCAAAGGGCACCGCCCCGGCCATGGGCCGGTCGGACACGCCGCTCTCCCGGGGCAGCGCCGCGCCGTCGGCCACAAAGGCCGCCAGATGCCGCCGCTCCAGCTCCTGGCGGATATAGGCCTGATCCTCCGCCAGAAAGACGGCCTCCTCCGCCTCGCCCTTGGGGAGCTTGGCATAGAAGAGGCTCTGCTCCACGCACACGGGCAGGTACTCGAAGAGGATCTTCTCCAGCTCAGGTGCGTTGATGGTCCGGCCGTTGGCGGGGAAGCCCACCTCCAGGCGCAGGTGGACCGCCTGATCCGTGATCTCGCAGGCGGTCCGCTCCAGCACCTCCTGGCCGCACCGGCTCACGGCGATGACGCCGCTCTTGCCGGAGCCCTTGGCCTGGAAGGAGAAGCGGCCGGCCTGCCGGTCAAAGCGGCGCAGCAGGCAGTCCGCCAGGGCCCTCCGGTCCACCCAGGACTGGCAGAGGCGGTCCGGGAAGGCCGCCGCAGGGCGGGCCACCTCCACCCGCAGCCGGGAGGGGGCGGCAAAGGGGTCCCCCTGGACGTGTTCAATGTGCAGAATGTATCCGCCGAAGCCGTAGCTGCCCGCCAGGGACTTGTAGGCGGGGTAGCTCCTCCGGTCAATGGCGCGCAGATCGCTGCGCAGCTGGGCCGCTGTTTTCATACGCTCAGGCCCCCAGGTAGTCCAGGATCTCCTGGGCGTTGGTGTCCGGCTTGACTTTGGGCATCACCTTTTCGATGTTCCCCGCCCCGTCGATGACAAAGGTGGAGCGCACCACGCCCATGCTCACCCTGCCGTAGTTCTTTTTCTCCTGCCACACGCCGTAGGCCTGGATAGCCGCCAGCTCCGGGTCCGAGAGGAGGATGAAGGGGAGATCGTGCTTCTGGGCGAACTTCTGGTGGGAGGCAATGGAGTCCTTGCTCACGCCGATGACCACCGCGTCCAGGGCCTTAAAGGCCTCGTAGGCCGCCGCAAAGGCGCAGGCCTGCCGGGTGCAGCCGGGGGTGTTGTCCCGGGGGTAGAAGTAGAGCACCACCCGCTTCCCCGCGAAGTCCGACAGGCTCACCGGATTGCCATCCTTGTCCGGCAGAGTAAAGGCCGGCGCTTTCATTCCAACTTCCAACATGGTGGGGTTCCTCCGTATTATATTATTATAGTATATTGTTTAGGGCATGTTTGAAAATTGTCAACACGCCCCAACAGCAGTCCTTTTTCCGCCATACTGCGTTAAATTTTCTTGCCATCCGTCAGATTCTGCGACGGGCGCATCGAGCGCCCGTGCAGAATAATCGTGCATGACCCCTCGATGGGGTCATTGCACGATATGGATGCCTGCGAAAATTTGCCTTGTCTGGCAAAAAAATTCCTTGCTGTTGGGCATATCGCCAATTATCAAACAAGCCCTAATCCTCGTCGTCCTCCTCCGGATCCCGGGGGTCCTGGAGCAGGAACTCGGTCAGGGACTTGGAGAGGGTGGAGAAGATGGCCGTGGCGGCGGGCAGGGTGTCCCCGTCCTCCGACAGCAGCCCCGCCTCCGCCAGGGCCGGCAGGCCGCCGGCCAGGGGGAGCTGCCGCAAAAAGGCGGTGGAGCGGCGGTACTGCTGGATGAATCCGTCGTAAAACTGCCGCGCCGCCTCCTCGCCGGGGTCCTCCGGCAGCAGCCGCTGGATGCAGGAGATGCTCAGGCTCTGCTTGAGGGTGCAGATGACCACCAGATAGGCCAGATGGACCCGGGAGTACCGCTTTTTCACCGGCGGGGGGATCACCTTCATGCGCACATAGTTATTGATAATGCTGGCGGTAACAAATTTTTCCTCCGCCTCCCGGTCTATGGGCGTGAGGTATCGGGTGAGCAGGAGGATGACCTGATCCATATACAAATCCAGCTGGGGAAGGCTGTCCCAGTCCGGCAGGTCAAACTGCTCCAGGCCCTCTACCCACCGGGTCATCCGCTCCATGACCGTATCCTGATCGCTTTGCATAGAGGTCCTCCTTTGTTCATAGTATCCGTTGCTATAGAGTATAGACGATTTAGGGGAATAATGCAATATGAAACATCAAAAAATAATCCACGGGATGCGCTTGACATACCTATAAAAACGATGTATACTAATATTAGATATTAGATGTGGCTGTTTCGAAGACCACAGAAGGAGGATATTATGGCAAGTAAAGCGATGCACCGCATGCAGAGCCCCGGCGAGGAGCTGGCCAACGCCGTCTCCCACGGTCTCGGCGCGCTGCTGGCCCTGGTGGGCGCGGCTCCCCTGGCGGTGCAGGGGTTCATGACCGGCTCGGCGAAGACGGCCTTCAGTCTGACCGCCTACGGCTTCAGTCTGGTGCTGCTGTACACGGCCTCGGCGGTGTACCACGCTGTGCGCAACCCGGCGGTCAAGCGGGTGCTGCGGGTGATGGATCACTGCTCCATCTTCGTGCTCATCCTGGGGACCTATATCCCCATGTCCCTGCTGGTGGTGGGCGGGCGGACGGGCTGGATGCTGTTTCTCACCAATACCACCCTGGCGGTGATCGGCATCACCCTCAACGCCATTGATCTCAAGCGGTTCGACAAGGTGAGTCTGGCCCTGTACGCCCTCATGGGCTGGCTGGTTGTGGCGGCCCTGGGGACCATCGTCGCCGCCCTGCCGCCTCTGGGGCTGGGCCTGCTGGTGGCTGGTGGCGTGGCCTACACGGCGGGGATCCTCTTCTATAAATCCCAGGGCAGGTATATGCACTTTATCTGGCACCTGTTTGTGCTGGCGGGCAGCGTCCTCCAGTACCTGTGCATCGCCCTGTACTGCATCTGAGCGGACAAAGCTTTATCCGGGACGGACCCCAAGGGGGCCCGTCCCTTTTTTGCGCTGCCGGGCATATTTTCGGACGAGCCCTCATAGAGTGTGACAGAGTAAAGGGAAGAGGAGGGTTGTCCATGACGGAGGAATACGCTGCCTCTCGCTACGAGGACGCCTGCGCGCTGCTGCCGGGGCGGCTGCGGGCGGCGGCAATGAGCATCTCCCGGCGGGACAAGGCCCGGACAGAGGAGCTGCGGCTGCGAATTGGACGGGCCTTGTATCTGACCACGCCGGAGGGGGAGACGGCCCTGCCCCAGACCCGGGTGATCCGGGGCGATCTGGAGCAGGTGCTGGACCGGGCCACGGAGTACTCCCGCTACGCCGCCGCCGGAACCATGGCCCACGGCTACCTCACCGCGCCGGGGGGGTTCCGGGTCGGCCTGTGCGGCACGGCCCTGCCCGGGGGACTGGGGACCAACGAGGGCATCCGGGACGTGAGCTCCCTGGCCATCCGCATCCCCCGGGTTCACGAGGGGGCGGCGGAGCCGGTGCTGCCGGAGCTGGTGGAGGGGGGACGCCCGGTGGGGACCCTGATCCTCTCCCCGCCGGGGGGCGGCAAGACCACCCTGCTGCGGGATCTGGTGCGGCTTCTCAGCCAGGGCTCGGCCCTGTGCCCGCCCCAGCGGGTGGCCCTGGTGGACGAGCGGGGGGAGCTGGCGGCGGTCCACCGGGGACGGCCCCAGCTGGAGGTGGGCTGCCACACGGACGTGATGGACGGCTGCCCCAAGCATCTGGCGGTGCCCATGCTGCTGCGGGCCATGACCCCGGGGATCATCGCCCTGGACGAGGTGGCCCTGGAGGAGGACGCGGCGGCGGTGCGCTCCGCCGTGGGCTGCGGGGTCACGCTGCTGGCCACGGTCCACGCCGCCTCCCTACGGGACCTGGAGAGCCGGCCCATTGGCAGGGACCTACTCTCCAGCGGCGGCTTCCGGCGGGCGGTGATTATCGAGGGCAGGGACCGGCAGCGCCGGGTGGAGCGTCTGCCATGAGGGCCCTGGGCGCGGTCCTGGTCCTGCTGGGCGCGGCAGGGGGATACCTGCTGCGCCGCCGGGAGCAGCTGCTCCCCATGAAGCTGGGCCGGGCCCTTCTGGAGGATCTGGCGGCGCTGGACTACCAGATCCGCTTCCAGCGCCTGCCCCTGCCGGCGGTGCTGGCGGGGATGGAGGGGCCCGGGGTCCGGTGGCTGTGGCGGCCCCTGGCGGAGGGTCTGGAGAGCGGTCTGGCGGAGAGCTGGGCCC
This sequence comes from uncultured Clostridia bacterium, assembly GCA_947365965.1. GTDB lineage: Bacteria > Bacillota > Clostridia > Oscillospirales > Oscillospiraceae > Pelethomonas. The sequence continues at coordinate 5,024 of CANAZG010000031.1, read as the reverse complement.
GGGCGGCCGCCGGACTGCCCCCGCCTCTGGACCGGCTTCTGGCCCCCCTGGGCGCGATGGTACCGGCGGGCGGGGCGTGTCTCGCCGCCGCCATTGAGGAAACAAGAGAGGAGCTGACCGGATTTCTGCGGGAGGAGGCGGCCCGGCAGGACCGCCAGGGGCGCTTGACCGCGGCCCTGTGTCTGTCGGGGGCCAGCCTGCTGATTCTGGTGCTGATATGAGTGATGAATATTGACCTGATTTTTCGGATTGCGGCCATTGGAATTGTGGTGGCGGTGCTCAACCAGCTGCTGGTGCGCTCGGGCCGGGAGGAGCAGGCCCTGATGACCACCCTGGCGGGGCTGGTGGTGGTGATGATGATGCTGGTGCGGGAGATCAGCGACCTGTTCCAGCTCATCAAGACCCTCTTCGGCTTTTAGGGCAGAGCCATGGACATATTGAAGCTGGCGGTTCTGTGCGCGGCCTGCCTGACCCCGGTGGCCCTGCTGCGGAAAAAGACGCCGGAGCAGGCCCTGCTGCTCACCGCCGCCATTGTGGCGGTGGTGCTGGTCCAATGCCTCACCGTGGCCGCGCCCCTGCTGGAGAAGCTCCGCGCCCTCTTCAGCCGGGCCGGGGTGGAGACGGCCTATGCGGCGGTGCTGCTGCGCATTCTGGCGGCGGCCCTGGTGACCCGCTTCTGCGCGGATCTGTGCAGGGACGGGGGCAGTCAGGCCCTGGCTGCGGCGGTGGAGACGGCGGGGGCCGTGGCGGCCCTGGTGATCGCCCTGCCGCTGCTGGAGGCGGTGGTGGGGCTGCTGCTGGGATACTTTACATAGGAGGAGGGGACGCCTGTGAGGCGGATGGGATGGAGGCTGCTCTTTTTTCTGCTGGCCCTGTGCCTGCTGGGGGGCCGGGCCCTGGCGGCGGAGGCTCCCGCGCTGCCGCCGGAGCTGGTCCGGGCCGCGCCGGAGGCGGCGGAGCAGGTCAGCGGTCAGGCCTCCGACGCCTTCGGCCTGATCTCCGGCCTGGAGACGCTGGCGGCGGAGGCCATGGGGGAGATCAGGGCCTATCTCCTCTCCGGACTGCGGGCGGTGGGGGCGGTCATGGCGGGGGTGGTGCTGCTGGGGGCGCTGGAGAGCGCCGCGCCGGCGGGCCGGGACATGCTGGGCCGCTACGGCGCGGCCGCCGGGGCCCTGTGGATCACCGCCGTGGCGGCGGGGGATCTGAACGCGCTCATCGGCCTGGGCCGGGAGACCATTGTGGAGCTGAGCCAGCTGTCCAAGGTGGTGCTGCCCGCCATGGCGGCGGCGGAGGCGGCCTCCGGCGGCGTCACTGCGGCCTCGGTGCGGCAGATGGGGGCGGTGTTCTTCTCCGATGTGCTGCTGACCATCATCGAGCGGCTGCTGCTGCCCATGGCGTACCTGTACATCGGCGCGGCGGCGGCCGGCGCGGCCCTGGAGGGGGAGGTCATGGAGCGGCTGGGGGAGCTGCTGAAAAAGGTCATCGGGTGGACCCTGGGGGGCCTTCTCACCCTGTTCACCGCCTATCTCACCGTCAGCGGGGCCCTAGCCGGGGCCGCCGACGCCCAGGCGGTGAAGATGGCCCAGTCCGCCCTCTCTGCGGCGGTGCCCGTGGTGGGGGGGATCCTATCGGATGCGGCGGAGAGCCTGCTGGCGGGCGCGGGACTGCTGCGGGGCATGGTGGGCGCTCTGGGGACCCTGGCCGTGGCGGGGCTGTGCCTGCTGCCCCTGCTCCGGCTGTTCTGCCAGTACGCCCTCTATCAGGCCGCGTCCCTGGTGGCGGCGGCGGTGGGGCCCAAAAAGCTGGTGAAGCTGCTGTCCATGCTGGGGGACGCCTTTGGTCTGGTGCTGGCCATGACCGCCGCCTCCGCGCTGCTGCTGCTCATCTCCCTGATGACTGCGGTGATCGCGGCCGCGCCGTGAGCGGGCGTTCTTTTTCAGAACCTGTTTAGTATCTCAACGTGTTTGCATTGGCGAGCGAATTTTTTGCCCTGCAAGGCAAAAATCCGCCGCCAAGACAGGCGCGGGGAGATGCTAAACAGGCTCTCAGAAAAAACGAGGGAGGGATCCAATCCATGCGGTCCTGGCTTCTTGGCATCGTGCTCACCGCCTTCGCCTCCGGTCTGGCCCGGCAGCTGGCCCCCCAGGGGCGGGAACAGGCCATGGTCCGGCTGGCCGGCGGGCTGCTGCTGACCCTGGCCATTCTGCGCCCGCTGGCGGGGATGGACTGGCAGGGGCCCGCCCTGGAGGCGGGGTCCTTCCGGGTGCGGACGGAGGAGCAGGCGGAGATCTACCGAAAAAATCAGCAGCAGGCCCTGTCCGCAATCATAGAGGAGAAGACGGAGGCATATATATTGGACAAAGCGAAACAGCTGGGCCTCGACTGCCGGGTGGACGTGACTACGGCGGCGGGAGAGAGCGGGATTCCCCTGCCTGACCGGGTGGTCATCGGGGGCCCCTATCACCGGGAGCTGGCTGTGTGCGTGGAGGAGGAGGTGGGCGTTCCCGCCGAAAAAACGATCTGGCTGGAGGGAAAGGAATGGACAGAGAGGATGCAAAGCGAAAGCTGACAAAGCCCCTGGAGCTGCTGGGCCGCTACAAGTATGTACTGCTGGTGGTGGCCCTGGGCGCGGCGCTGCTGGCATGGCCCGGAACCGGCGGAGCCGGCGCTTCCCCGGCCCCGGAGACCACGCCGGAGACGGGTCCGGCAGCCGGGCGGGAGGATCTGGCGGAGACGGAGCGGGCCATGGAGGAGATTCTGTGCAAGATCAGCGGCGTGGGAATGGTGGACGTGATGCTCACCCTCCACAGCGGCGGGGAGCTGGTGCTGGCCCAGGACACCAGCCTGCGCTACTCCGGCCCCACCCAGAACCCGGACAGCTACGAGCGCACCTCGGACACCGTGTCCGGCACAGGCGGCGTGGTGGTCACCCAGGAGAAGTATCCCCTGTACCGGGGGGCGCTGGTGGTGTGCGAGGGGGGCGGCAGCGACAGCGTGCGGCTCCAGGTGGTGGCGGCGGTGTCCGCCCTGACGGGCCTGGGCGCGGACCGCATCGCCGTGGTCCGGTGGAGCGAGGCCCCCGGAGTCCCCAGTCTCAGTCAATAATATTTTGTATAAAACGGTCATCGAGGAGGAAATGTAACCATGAGGAACCAATGGAAGCGCAACGCCGTGGTGGCCACGGTCCTGCTGTTTGTGTGCGCGGCGGTCTATCTCAACTGGCGCTACGCGGGGAACATCGCTGAGGGCGAGCCCACCGCTCCGGTCAGCGGCCAGGAGGAGGAGGGCGGGTCCACCAAGGTGCTGGGGGACGCCACGCTGGTGGGCGGCGTGCCCACGCTCACCGACGAGAATCTGGCCGCCGGCGAGGGCGCGGCGGCCTCCGCGGCCACCTACTTTGACACCGCCCGCCTCAGCCGCCAGCAGTCCCGGGACAATGCCCTGTCCATTCTCCGGGAGGCGGCGGGTCAGGCCAACGTGGAGCAGGCTGTTCTGGACGAGGCCAACCAGGCCATCCAGACCCTGGCCGGGTACACCATGCTGGAGGGACAGATTGAGAACCTGGTGGTGGCCAAGGGCTACGTGGACTGCGTGGCCTTCATGGGGGAGAACAGCATCAGCGTGGTGGTGTCAGCGGCCGAGGACGGCCTGCAGACCGAGGATGTGGCCAAGATCACGGATATTGTGCTCAGCGAGACCAGCTACACCGCAGATCAGATCAAGATCATGGAGGCGGAGTAGGGGCGCGGATGAGATGGCGTGAGGGGTGAAACGCGGGAGGCGTTTCACCCCTCACGCCGTCTCACAGGCAAAGAAATCCAGCCAAAAAACTGCATACGTTCCCCATATCTGCGGATACTATCCATGTTTTCCAACGCAGTGAAATTCTTTTGCCAGGCTTTGGCCGGGCAGATATGGGAGGAATCGAGAATGAAAGCAACCGGAATTGTGCGCCGCATCGACGATCTGGGACGGGTGGTCATTCCCAAGGAGATCCGGCGCACTATGCGTATTCGTGAGGGCGACCCGTCACAGATAACGTTGGAACCATGGGAAAGGTTTTGCTTTGGGATGATGGGACTGGAGAAACGGATGGGATTTGATACATAAGATCAAAACTCGTCAGAAAAACCGCATAGTTTTTCTGACGAGGTGAGGCTATGAGCAGACCGGGTTTTCAAAAGCACATCGAGAAGCGGATCGCTTCGCTCCCTGAAGGAAGCGCATTTATTACATCGGATTTTTTGGATATTGCCGACACTCAGGTGGTAAACAAGGCGTTGTCCCGCATAGCAGAGGCGGGGAGCATCCGCCGTATCCTGCGGGGGGTTTATGACCGTTCCCGGTATAGCGAGTTGCTTCAGGAGTGGGCGGCGCCCAAAATGGAGGAGGTGGCCAAAGCCATCGCCCGGAATTTTGGCTGGACCATCCGTTCCCTGCGGCGACACGGCACTGAATCTGCTGGGGCTGTCCACCCAGGTCCCAGCGGTGTGGTACTACATCAGTAACGGGCCATATCGGAGCTATCAGATCGGAAAAACAGATTTGGAATTCAAGCACACGGCCAACAGGGACATCGACAGGCTGTCGCCAGTGTCCGCGCTGGTGGTTCAGGCCTTGAAAGCCTTGGGAAAAGAGAATATCGGAGCCGCAGAGAAAAAAAGCTGTCCGCCGCGCTGACGGAGGAGAACAAGGCACATTTGCTGGAGGAGACGCAACACAGCACGGCTTGGATATTTGAAGCCGCAAAAGAAATTTGCAGATTGGAGAAACCGAAATGAATGATATCAATAGGTTCCCGCCGTCGAGAGGGAGATATTGTTTCGAAATACGGCGGAAAAATGCGGCATGAGTCCAGGCATTGTGGAAAAGGACTTCTGGGTCTGCTGGACGCTGGACTACCTGTTCCACGACTGCCCCTGGGCAGAGCATCTGGCCTTCAAGGGCGGCACCAGCCTGTCCAAATGCTTTAGAGTCTGTTTTAAAACCGTCAAAGTAACCAGACAAGGATAGCGGCAAGGTAG
>CANAZG010000030.1 GCA_947365965.1 uncultured Clostridia bacterium | reverse complement strand
CCGCCGCTCTGAAGGAGCTGGAGGGAATCATCGGCCTGACCATGCCGGTGCTGGAGGAGCTGGGAGGCTAATGTATGAAAAAATGCACAGCGGGAATGTCCTCTAAAATTGTGGTGATCCTGCTTTTCGCCGCGTTTTTCCTGCCGATGGCGGGTCTATTCCTGTACTTGGCCGTCTTTGATCCTACACTGTCCCATGAGGAGCGCCTCCTGTTTGTGGTGGGAGCGGTTCTGTTCGGCGGACTGGTTTTATTCGCCGCCTATCGTGCGCTTTATCTCGGAACCGGATGGGTGGAGTATGATGCGGAAACAGTGATATTCCACTGCTCCCGGCGGGAACAGCACCGCTTCCGCTGGGAAGACATTCCAGGAGACAGAGTGCAGGCCGGCTGGCAAGGCGGGTATATGTTTGTGATTCTGGTCGGAGGACAGCAGCGGAAAGTGGGCCTTAGCCAGTTCTCGACTGGGTTCAAAGACTTTGAGCGGACCCTGGAGGCAGCTGGGGTGCTGAAACGGATCGGCATCACAACAGCAGCAGATTTCAAGCGAAGTGCGGAGCAGATTTTTGGGCAGTTTGAGGAATACAGAGAAGCTCATCCCGGCTCCGTGAGGCCAAAGCCAGAGGGTGATTGCGTTCCATGCCCGGACTGCGAGGGAAAGGGTATTATTGCAAAACGGGTCTTGAAACTGGATGTCGGAAAGGTGTGCAAGACCTGCAACGGCTCCGGATATGTGCCGAAGTAACTCCAGTAGTAGCTGGTCTCCTCCCCAGAGGATGTCCAGGAGGGCGGCAACAGTACCCTCTACATCGGCTTCTACCTCCCAGAGCTGAAGATGGCGGACTTGACCAACTGCAATGCCGCGTCCTATACCCAGTGGACGTTCCAGGAGAAGACGGCCTGAGAAATAGAATGATTAGAGGTTTACTATGGAGATAGCGGAACTTTACCAAAAGGGATTGGAACTGGACGCAGAGGCAGAGCGATTGGAGGAGTCCGGGCGGAAAGATCCTGCTGTTAATTGCCAAACCGCCTATCAAAAAGCCGCTGTTCTTCGGAAGGAAGCGGCCTGCTATTGGAAACAAGCCGCTGAACAAGGTCACGTTGATGCCCAGTATAGGTTGGCTCTCTATTTCCATTATGGAAAGAAAAACAATCAGGCTTTTTACTGGTGCAAAATGGCTGCCGAACAGGGACTGCCCATGGCGCAGTACACACTGGGGAGTTATTATTGTGGTATGGGGGTAGTTGCAGATACACGAAAAAGTCTCTTCTGGCGTGAAAAAGCCTTTGAAAATGGTGTGCTCGCAGCGGGGGAAATTCTTGCTCAATATTATCGAGATCGGCGCAATTACAAAAAGGCAATGGAGTGGAATCTAAAGGTGATCGAATTTCCAGACGTGCCTATTTATGCCAAAGCCACAGCGGAATATAATATGGGAGAAATACAGCAAAACCACTTTAAGGATACAGAAAAAGCCCTGTATTGGTATAAACGATCCGCTGGCAATGGAAACGGACTGGCATCTTATCGGCTTGGGGAGTATTATGAGGCCCAGGGTGATTTAGAACAGGCTGCTCAATGGTATCGCAAGTCCGCTGAAGCAGGTTTTTTGGATGCGCAGTTATGGCTAAACGAACATGGATTCAATAGCTGCCCACAGGGTAGTAAATAAATTACAAGGAGAATAAAGTTATGGCAAAACTGGATATGAAACCCGGCGAGACGATGATCGGCAGCGGTCAGATGTCCCTTTATCAGAAGCAGGGCCTGACGAAAAAGCCCTTCCAGGGTAACGTCTTCGTCACCAATCAGCGGGCGTGCTTCAAAATCAGCATGGTACCCGGTCTGGAGATGGATCTGCCTGTGGAGGAGATCAAGGGCTTCTCTGTGGGCAAGATCGCGCTGTTCACCGCTGTGACCATCCACAGCAAGTCCGGCAAGGAGTACCCGCTCACCGGCTTCCCGGCCAAGAAACTCCAGGACTGGCTGCGGCAGGCGGGCGTACAGGAAATTTGACGCAGGAGGGGGCGGCGTACATGAAGAAACATTCTCTACATAGCGTACTTCGCAATATCGTATGCGCCGCCCTCGCCCTCCTGGTGGTGCTGGCGCTCCCCACCGGCTGGCTCTATGACCTCTGGGCCGGTACTGGGGCAGAGCAGGGACAGCAGCCCAGCGGGGATGTCCAGCAGCTCCAGCGGCAGGAGGAGATCGAAACCTGCTTTTTGAGCAACGCCCCGGTCACTGTGGCCGGCGGTGAGCTGGCGCCCTGCCCACTGGCCCGCCTGCGGGATGTGGGGCAGGAAGGGACGCACTACCACCATAACGGCGGCGCAAAGAGATCGGTGTACGTTTCGGAATATATCACAGCGGACTATCCCCTGTCAGCCTGGGAATATGCGCTCCAGCGGGTCGCGGCCGGCGGTTTCTATAACCGATACTATTTGATGGAGCTGGGGGACAACTCCTGGCTCTGTGTTTACTTTGACGACTACCTGGCGCTGACAGGGACGGACACCTACCCCATTGGCTATGTCCGCTATACCACCACCGAAGAGCGGTGGATGCTGAAACAGATGGCAGAGGACTATGACGTTAATCCGGTCTATGTGCTGGATATGTACCGGCATGGGAAGGTCAACTGGATGGTGGATATTGGACTGCGGCTGGCGGTGTGCGTGGCCGCCGCCGTGATTGTGTGGAGTATCAAAAAGACTGTTTCAAAACGCAGGCTCTCCACCCGTGGCGAGTGAGCTAAAAGCGCAGACGAGGCGGTGCGGGCTATGGCGGACAGTTTTGTTTGGGATTGTTCGGCCCCGCAAACAAAGAGGACAATAAACTCAAATTGGAGGAATTGATATGTCAGTTTATGAACCACAAGACTACGAAAAAGTGATAGAGCGAATCAAAACAAAAATATCTCAGCTCAATATCGAAATGGGAAAATGTCTAACAGAAGAAGAAATTATGTCTTTTGAAAGCCGTCATAATATAAAACTGCCGCAGGCGTATCGTATGTTTTTGAAGTATATTGGAAATGGCTGTAAGCGTATGCTTGATGGCTGTCGGCTAAATGATTTGGAGTGCTGTCCACAACAGGAGTTATCAAAGCCTTTTCTGCTTGAGAAATTTTGGCTTTGGGAGGATGACGAAAGAGATGGGGATGTGATTGAAGCCGATATGCAAAATAAGGTTTATCGGGGAAATATTGAATTGGTAAATTTGGGATGCGGAAATAGTTACAATTTGATCATCACCGGAAATCATCAAGGAGAAGTTTGGAATTTTACGGATGTTGGTGTCCAGCCCTGCTGTGAACCGCAAGATTTTCTGGGATGGTTTGAATTGTGGTTGGATAACCAGGATACAACCGACTACTTCAAAGATTTTGTATACGATGAAACGGACTATGACTAAACAATAACTTCAAGTTTGTTGGGAAGAATATAGATCCCCCAGCTGCCAACAGAAACAGCGTATAAAACCCCATAGGATGGGCGTCAGACACTTTCTGGAGGTACTTATACGCAGACTGAAAACCATCATCCCCGTTGCAGGAATTTTGTTGTTGATACTCTCGGCGGCAAGTTACAATGATAAAAAAGAAATGCGTAGAGGAGAATCACTATGAGCATAGATACTCGCTTGTTAAAAATTGGGGCGCAGATCAAATTGAAACGCTCTTGGAAGCTGAATCAGCCCATTTCCTTGGCAGAGGTGGAGGCCATAGAGTCAAAATACGGTTTCCAGCTGCCAGAGGAGTACAAGTCTTTCATCACCAAAATCGGAAACGGCGGCAGTCTGCCTCCATTTCGAGAGGAATCTTGCCAACTGTATCCGTTCAAAGACGGCCACCAGCTAAACCGGCTCCATGAGGATTTCCCGCTTACAGAGAGCTGGGAGTGGGACACAGATCCGGAGTTCTGCATGGATGATCCAGAGGACAGCGAAAAGTGGAAGCGGGTGCAGGAGAATGGCGTCCTTGTCTTGGTGGAGGAGACGGTTGAGGGCGGTCAAACCTGGTTCCTGATCGTCTCCGGCCCCTGCCAGGGCGAAGTCTGGGAGCGGGACGAGGGCGGCGTGCTTCGTCTGCCAGGCTGTACCTTCTTGGACTGGGTGGATCTGTACCTGTCTAAAAAGCTGACGCCCTACACCGATCAGCTATTTCGGGAGGAAAAGGAACGGCAAAAAGCTGGTGACCCTCTTACCAGGATTCGGGGGCTGATGGCTGGCAAACGGTGGAGGGACATTCGTTGGAATCCCCCTATCTCGCTGGAGGCTGTGCGGGATTTTGAGAGAAGACACGGGATCACTCTGCCAGAGGAATATGTTACATTCATCACGGAAATCGCCAATGGATGTGAGAATTTCCCGGCGGCGAACAGCTGCGGAAAAGGCGGCATATTTTTCTCCTTGGAGCAGTTGGATTGTCTGCCTAATCTGGGAAAGCCCTTCTATTTTACAGAAGATACGGAAGAAGTTCGTAACAGCTTAATGAACTATTTTGGCCCAAATGCTTATACGGGAAAACATCCGATTTGGAGCTCTCTATTCCGTGATCTTCCCAGAGAGAACCCGCTCAGTCCGGTGTGGGCCTGCGAGGATTACAGTGTGCTATGGGGCGCATTGCCTTTTGCAACCTACAACGATGATAAACCAACATGGAGACCACAAGCCACCCAGCCCATTTTGATTCTATCAGCACCTTTTCGTGGGCAAGTATGGCATATTCGTGCTGCCCGGATTGATCCTGAAAACGAAGGCTTTTATCAATGGGTTCTCCAAATGTTAGAGGGAATTGCCTGTTAAATACATAAAAGCCTATCACCCATAATTTTTGAAGGAGTATCGCCTATATGGGACTATTCCTGCAAACCGCTCTGTTCCCGGGCTGCGATGAATCCATAGCCCGTGATGCCGTGGAAGCAGTAGCAAAGATCCCAGCGTTCCATATAGACCCGGAAACGTGCAGATATGCGCAGAACTATGAGGGTATGCAGGTTCTGATAGAGGGGGACACCCTGGGCTTTGCTCCGCTTGCAAAGGCCCTGTCCGACGTCGCGGAGAACCCTGTGCTGCTGCTGTACATCTACGATGGCGACTATTGGGGCTATGATTTTTACGGCGGAGACGAAGAGGATCACTTCAACACCGTTCCGGACTATTTTGGCCCTGTCAGCCCGGAAGAAAAACAGCGCCTGACCGGCAATCCGGCGGCGCTGTCGGGCTGGCTCCCCACCTGGGACACTGGCATGATGCGGCGGTATCTTGTTCATTGGTCCGATTTGGATAAAGATGCGATGGACGAGACCGCCTGCCCTGATGACCGCTTCACCTACGGTGACTGCTGGCAGATGACGGACTTCATGGCCCGGCTGGGCTTCCCCTGGGCCTTCGATCAGGTACAGGACGCACCGCCTCTCCAGCCGGACTATCCCAAACTGTGGGAGATTTTGGAACGGGAGCTGCCGCCTGTCTCCACGGAAGTGCCGCCGGAGGGGAAGGCCCTGCTGGACAGGCTGCCCTCCGCACTGTCCCCGGAGTATGTCCGCCGGTTGCTGGAGGAGAGCGGCGTGAAGGAATTCGAGTTCGAGGAGAAGGACCCGGCGGAGATCATTGAGGCGGTCAGATTTCACCGGCAGACAGTCAGCCGCCCGGAGTGCGATCCCCAATGCCAGCGGCTGGCAGTGCTGGCCGCCTTCTGCGCATTCTGGTTGAGAGGAAGCATCGCCTGGGGCTTTCTGGACTATGCCACCTATGAGCCTGTGTATGGCAGCTATGAGAAGCCTACCGACGTCTATGTCCTCCGGGCCAGGGCGGCGCTGACGGACTTCTCAAAGCGCCACCGGGCCTTGAGAGCCCTGGAGCGGCTGATCGAGCTGGACCCCGCCAACCGAGCGCTGTATCAGGCGGAGATCCGGCGGTGGGGCAGCCAGGAGCGGGCTTGGGAGAAGCAGGCGGAACCCCGGTATGAGGCAATCAGGCAACAGTGGGCGGAGCAGGATCGTCAGGAAAAGGAGCGGGAGGCCCGGCGGCTTCAGCTGATCCTGGAGAAGCGACGGAAAAAGAAGCCTTAAACATTGACAACTGGAGGTGACCTATGAAGAACGAAGCGCAAATTCGGATATTGCTGCTCCAGCAGTATCTCTGCACCCTTACAGATGAGGAGCACGCCGCCTCCGTTTCAGACATCCTCCAATTCTGGGAATCCCACGGCATCCGGGCTGGCCGCAAGAGTGTGTACGGTGACATCCAGATCCTGATTGACCAAGGCGTGGACGTTGTCTGTGTCAAGAGCACCCAGAACCGCTACTTCGTCGCCTCCCGCCTGTTCGAGCTGCCGGAACTGAAGCTGTTGGTGGATGCGGTGGAGTCCTCGCACTTCATCACCAGGAAGAAAAGCGCCAGCCTGATCCGCAAGCTGGTCTCCCTCACCAGCCAGGAGCAGGCCAAACAGCTCAACCGCCCTGTCTACATGAAGGGCACAGCAAAGCAGGACAACGAGGCGATCTACTATGCGGTGGACATGATCCACACCGCCATCCAGGAGAAGCGGCGGATCGCCTTCCAGTACATAGAGTACACCGCAGAGAAAGAAAAAGTCCTCAAGCACGACGGCTATCGGTACAAGTTCAGCCCCTATGCCCTGATCTGGAGCCGGGACTATTACTACGCCGTGGGCTGGTCGGAGAAACACGGCAAGCTGGCCCAGTTCCGTGTAGACCGCATGACCGCTGTGAAGCTGCTGGTGCAGGAGGCCATACCAGCGCAGGACTTCGATCCCGCGGCGTATGTCCACCAGGTGTTCGGGATGTTCGGAGCCGACATCCGGAGGATAACACTGCTGTGCGAGAACAGCACCATGCGCAGCGTTGTAGACCGCTTCGGAGAGGAGGTGCAGACGGAGATCGTGGACGGAGCGCACTTCCAGACCACCGTGGATGTTGCCCCCAGCCCGCCCTTTTTCGCTTGGGTCTTTACTTTTGATGGGAAAATCCGCATTATGGAGCCGGAGGAGATTGCGGCGAAAATGAGAGAGATGGCAAGATGGCTGCAATAGGGTCGTTTTCAACACAAGTTGAATTGAGCGATGTCTGGGGTATGATCTATATAATAAATTACTATTTTACAAATTCGCAAAATAAAAAATTTAAGGAGGAACAATGTTATGATTCGTTGGTTACAGCAGGAAGGTGGAGAAGGGCGTTTCAACAGCAGTTTTTTCCGCAATGATGAAAATGAGGATGAATTTATTGTTTACGCAAACAGCGATCATCCTGACTTCATGGAATATGCGGAAAAGTGCGTTAAAGCATTCAACAACCTTTCGGTGTCTGTGATAAATGAGATTTGTCAAAAGCTCATAAGCTGTGCTCAAGAGGGGGGCGGCTTAAATGAAGAATTCGAATTACCTGCCCTTGATAATCCGCTTGATATATTAAATTATTGCTGGTTCATGGTGTTGTATGTGGGGATGGAAAGCAAAGATGATGAAATAGCCTATGCGGTTGAAGGCGAAGGTGAGTGGGGAGAGAATATCGGTTTTGTTATAAAAAATGATAGTGTCGTTTATGTGGGTGCTGATTATTTGGATTATATGGAAAATACACACTAAACTTCCAGGGTACTGCCCAATATAGCGTCAAAAACTGTCGAAACCTTGTGAGGTGTTCCCAACTGGGGACACCTCCTTTTTGCCCCCTTGCCATCCGAACAAAGATACGATATACTATGGTCAAGCCGTTTACCACTGGGTAAACGATAAAGGGGGTATGCAAAATGAATCAGACATTCGGCGCCTTTGTCCGCCAGAAGCGGATGGCGCTGGGAATTTCCCTCCGGGGGCTGGCCGCGCGGCTGGGCCTGTCTCCCGTATATATGAGCATCATCGAAACAGACCGTAAACCTGCGCCGGCCAAGGAACACCTGGACAGGCTGGCAGAGGAACTGCATCTGAGCAAAGAGGAGCGGGAGCTGTTTCTGGATCTGGCAGCCGCGTCCCAAAAAATGAAGGTCCCGGCAGACCTGCCGGAGTATATCATGGAGCGGGACATCGTCCGCGCCGCTCTGCGCACCGCCAAGGAGGTGGATGCCACTGACGAGGAGTGGCAGGAGTTTATTGACCGTATCACCAAACGGACGTCCAAGAACAGGAGGGATGGACCATGACAAATATCTATTATCAGGAACAGGTGCTTGAAAATATCGCGCGAAAGGTGCTGTGCGGCTATGATTCCGCTCTGTACTACGGTTCCCCTGCCGCCGTCCCCATTGAGGAGATGATCGAGGCCCACGGCGTATCCCTGGAGTACCAGTATCTCCGGAAGAATGGCCGCATCCTGGGCAAGACCATTTTTGACGAAGGTCTGGAGGCGGTGTATGACATGGAAAACCGGGAGTACACCCTCTTCCCTGTCCAAGCCGGCACCATTCTCATTGACGCCTCGCTCTGTGAGGAGGACGCCAGCACAGGCCGTCTGCGCTTTACCTGCGCCCACGAGCTGGCCCATTGGATTCTCCACAAAAAGCTGTACACCGGCACAGGCCGGAGCGCGGCTATGATTACAGAACAGTCCGAGACTACCCTGGAAGTACAGGCCAATATGCTTGGCTCCGCCATCCTTATGCCCATCGCCCAAATCAAGCGGTGCTTCTACCAGCTCCGGGGAGGCCGTCAGGACGGCCAGCTCATCGACGATATGGCCAATGTGTTTCAGGTGTCCAGACAGGCCATGCGCATCCGGCTCACCAACCACCGACTGCTGTAAAGTTTTATCGTTATGTTCACTAAAAAGGGAACAGCAGGAGGTGGAAATGAAGGAGAAGGAATCCCGCACGATCTACTGCCCGGTTTGTCACCGGGGCCGTATTCTGGACGCGGCAAGCCAGACAGACCCCGCGCACCTGCGGCTCTTCGGGCCGCGGCAGTCCGCCAAAGCGGAGTGGTTCACCAAATGTCCAAAATGCGGGGCACAGATCGGCATGATATTTCAGAGAGAAGTAAATATTGAGCAGCAGCAGGCGGGAGCGTGATCCCGTCTCTCCCTCAACCCCAATACTTAGTCAAGCGCACCAACCGCCCGTCATCACCGAGCAGGCAGCGTATCACATCGCACTACACTGCCTCTCCTGACCGGCCCCGCCCGATACTCGGGCCGCGGCAGGCCGGGATATCAGGGATGTAACTACGGGAGCCATCGCGTTCGGAGCCTTACAGGTAGCTTTTTAGCTATGTGTAAGGCTCCTTTTTTGTTGTCCTTTTCGCCAGCTGAAAGGCGGAAAGGATTTTTATGTCTCTGCACTTTTGGCAGCCCTATACAGCGAAATACCCGTGACCTCCAATCTCAAAACCGCACCTTTCCCCCAAATTTTGAGATTGGAGATCACCCAAATGAAATTTACATATTTGGTCTATAAGCAGGTCAACGGTACCCGGCAGCTTGCCGCTGCGACACAAGAGGAGTGGGACGCCATTCTGAAAAAAACAGACGGCTGCCTTTAGAGCAGCGCCGCCGCTTCATGAAGGACTGTATTGAGGACGGGGATGAAGTGGATTGTATGTATATCGAAGTGCCCGCCTCGGAGCATCGGGAGTGGAACAGCAAAAATACGATCAGACAGAAGAATCGTAAGCTTGGTATGCGCTATACACATCAGTCTCTGGACGCCGGAGTCCCGGATACTGATGTAGAGACGCTGCACGAATGCGTTCCCTCTGGATTCAATCTCGAGGGCGCTGTAGCGGATCAGGTTCTCATAGAAGAACTGAAATGTGCGCTGCGGGCCTGGCAGCCCTGGGCGGAGGAGCTGATGGATCTCTACATGGCCGGGGCAAAGCGTTCCTGCACAAACGATCTATGCAAAAAATACCGTCTCAGTGATCGGACTGTTCAGAGGCGGAAAGAAGCCTTTGAAAAATTTGTTTTGGAATTTTTGAAAAAATAATGTCGGTTTCAGGCTCTGGAGGTTGTGGTAAAGGGATGAGAGGGCAAAACAGCCCCTCGTGCTCTTTGAAAAACACCGCGCCCTGCGGTCATATCCGGCAACTGGAATACGTTCCCTGACGGTCCGTGTGAGAAACGGAAAGCGATAGGTCAGATGCGCCAAGACCACCTGTAGCGGCAAAGGAATTGCAGTGAATTTTCTTTTCTGTTATAAAAGACGGCCAAATAAGGTGCCCAGCGGTCCCCATCCAGACAAAAACAGCCCTGGCAAGCTGTTTCGCAACGACCCCGTCAGAACACAATGATACTCCTGCCCAGCCACAGCCCTGCTACGCAGGATCACGCAATGGGGGCAGCTCGGAGAGAACCTCGGAGGGGTGAAACGCCCGTGATGTGCGCCAGCACAGTTCCAGACTGCCGCCCAAGGCTCGGGAAGTAGTGTCGAATAGAGCCAGCAAATGATCAACGATAAGAAAGCGGGGCCGCTCCCCGCAAAAAGGATAGCAGTATCTTTGCACCAACCTGCGCAGGAGCGGCCCCGTCTTGTCAAAACAGAGGAGAAAACGACTATGGATTTCAAGAGGACCCATCCCATTCAGCGGGGCGATATCTATTACGCCGATCTCACGCCGGTCACCGGCTCGGAGCAGGGAGGCATCCGGCCTGTCCTGATTCTCCAGAACAACGTGGGCAACCACCACAGCCCCACCGTCATCGCCGCCGCCATTACGGGGTACGTCAAGGGCAAACGCCAGCCCACCCATGTGCGGCTCAAGGGCGCGGCCTGCGGCCTGTTCCGGGATTCCACTGTCCTGCTGGAGCAGGTTCGGACGCTGGACAAGTCCCGCCTGGGTGAGTACATGGGCAGCGTGGGTGAGGACAAGATGTGGGAAGTGGACGCCGCTCTGCACATCAGCGTGGGGCTTGCAGAAACATACCGCTGAACTATATACATAGCGGAGACTTTGTCTCTGCTGTTTTTCCATCAACCCATCGGGGCCGCTCACGGTTCCCGATGGGCGGCTCTCAGATAAGGAGGGCGTTAATGCTATGACTGCAAAGGAACTGCGGGACAATGTCACCTTTCTCTCCGCTCTTCGGATGCTGGAGAGCATGGCGGTGCGAAAGCTTCTGTCGGAAGCGGAGACGGAGCGGGCCAAGGCCGAACTGAAGCGGCGGCTCCGGCCCACCTTGATTTTTGCCTGAGAACAGGTACATTCTGCTTGGTTTTGAGGGCTGTTTTTGGCGGCTTTGGTCTGCATGGCAGTTGTCACGTGGGCGTAGGTATCCAGGGTGAACCCTGCGGAGTAATGGCCCAGCATGGAGGATAGCGTTTTGATGTCCACGCCGTTCTGGAGGGCCAGGACTGAGAACGTATGACGAAGGCTGTGGAAGGGGATTTTTTCCAGACCTGCCCGTTTCAGCACCCTCTGGAGCATGTGCAGGACGCTGTCCGGGGAGATGGGGCCTCCGGTTGGTGACGGGAATACATATTCACTGGTGGATCTCTGCTTCATTTGCCGCAGCAGTTCTACCGTGTCGGTTCCTATCGCGATGTTGCGGTAGGAGTTTTTTGTTTTCAGAGGTGCTTCCACTACTGCTCCATTCTGTCGCGGGATTTGCCGCTGGACACGGATAATACTGTCTATTCAGTTGTTGGTGGGAGGCTTGTCCCTCCTCACCTATCAGGCGGATTTTTGGCGGTCTGTTGCGTCTATCAACGGGAGAATTTCAAAATTTCCTGCAAATTTTTTAGGCCGAAGTCAATAGAGCGGGTGAAGTAGCTTTGCGGATAGGTCCCAATATCAATAGGCCGCTGGGTGGAGTAGTATTTATAGGGACCCGGCTTGGGCTGCTCCTGTTCTACCTCCCGGACGTAATAGCGGCGTTGATAGTCCTCGGCCCGGTTGCGATAATCCGCCTCGGCCATTTGAGGGGCGCTATGGTAGTGGCCCCAATAGTAGTCACGGCGGCTGCCCTCCTGGGTAAACTGCCACGTTACAAAGCCCTCCCTGGGGTGCTCCCCCAGAGCAAAGCCCCGGCCATTGTCAAACAGGACGGATTGCCGGATCACATAGCCTTGATTTTCTTCCATGATAACCTCCTTTCAAAACCTGAAATGTGGAAAGTATCAGCGGAAAACAGGGGCAGGACGTGAAATGATACGCCCCGCCCCTGTTTGGCGTCTGGAAAGCCTTGAAAACACTAGATTTTTCGGGGCCTAATTTTCCACACATCAACCCCGTTTTTTTCGAATATAAGAACGCTTTTGTGCTCGGAGCGCGGCCTGGGCGCAGGCGGTGGAACAGTAGCGCCGCCGCCCGCCCAGGAGGGCGGGCCGTCCGCAGAGGGGACAGATCCGCGTCTCCACGGGGCCGGGGGCGGTCAGGGCGGCCTCCAGGACCGGGTCCAGGGGCAGGACCGCCGCCCGGAAGTAGCGGCACAGGGGCCCCGTCCAGGTTTTCCCCAGCATATAGCACTCGCAGTCCAAAGGCAAGCATGGGGCTGCGGTCAACCGCATTGGCGATTTTGCAGACGGGAAAGGTTGGTTCCTTGTCAAAGGAGGCCACGCCGGTTTTGAAATAGCAGTTGGCAGTTTTGATGTTGCCATATCCGTGGTCAATGCCGATGATGATCGGCGTATTGTGATTTAAGATGTTCATAAAATTTCTTTCCGCTGTATAACAGCAAAGGGCGGTCCGTAGACCGCCCAACCTAAAACATTTCTTCTTGTAACCATTACTTAATAGTACATGAGCATCCGCCCCGGGCCTCTCAGCTAAATTGTGCTTGTGGCGGTGCTTTCATAAAATGCGCTGCGCTCCCGGTCCTGGGGATTTCACCCCACGGATCCCAATTTTTCATACGCCCCATCATCCACAGGCTCCAGCCACTCAGTGGAGCAGTCCTCGCCGGGGACCTCGAGAGCGACGTGGCTGAACCAGCTGTCCTGAGCGGCGCCGTGCCAGTGCTTTTTCCCCGCAGGGATATAGACCACCTCGCCGGGACGGAGTGCCCGGGCCTCCCGATCCCACTCCTGATACCAGCCTCGGCCGTCGGTGCAGAGCAGGATCTGCCCGCCGCCTCTGGACGCGTGGTGGACATGCCAGTGGTTTCGGCACCCGGGCTCAAAGGTGACGTTGGCCAGAAAGACGGTCAGGTTCGGGTCTGTGAGAGGATTCAGGTAACTATTCCCCGTGAAATATTGGGAAAAAGCGTCGTTCGGACATCCCAGGCCAAACATGCCGCCGTCTATGCCGGGATCATCTTTGTAGACCTCCACTGCAGTGCGGAAGGCGGCCCAGGCGTTGGGCCAGCCGGCATAAAAGGACACATGGGTGAGAATTTCTGCGATTTCGTTTTTGGTCACGCCGTACTTTTTAGCGTTTTCCACGTGAAAGCGAAAAGAATGATCCACGAGCCCCTTGCTTACCAGCACGGTGACGGTAAGAATCGAGCGCAGCTTGGGGGACAGTCCCTCCCGATTCCAGACCTCGCCGAAAAGCACATCGTCGTTCAATTCCGCGAACTTGGGGGCAAATCCCCCCAACTGATCCCGTCCCGCAGTTTGCTTTATCATAGCTGCTCCTCCTTTTTGCACATAGAAGTTTTTCCTTTTGGGGTTGACAGTATTTTTGCTATGGGGCAGGGCTGTCATTTATCCTACAACTTTAAGTAAGCTATAAGTCAAGCGTTTTTTAGGAATTTTAATAAAAACCGGCTGTAGGCATCCTTTGAAGAGCTTATCCAATTTCCGTGGAAATAAAAATTTTTCGTCTGTCCGCAACAAAAAGACATTGGTACCGCAGAAGTTGACAGCGATAAAAAAGTGTGTTAAGCTGACTTAAATCAATATTTCAAACAATAGATGAAAGAGTCTGGAGACAACGCGCGAAATTTGGTAAATCTACATTTATTTTAAGATCAGGAGGTCAATACCATGATGCGCAACGTCTTTCTCCGTTCCACCCGCCGCCAGCCGGGGCGGACCGTCTTCCTGCTGCTGGTGATGGCATTGATTACCTTCGCCTTTGTATCCCGGGGCGCGGAGTACCTGCTGGTGAAGCAGGAGACCCAGCGCCTGTCCGGGTACTACCGCGCCGTAGGTGCGGTCTCTGCCATCTCCGGGGAGCAGTACGTGGATGCCCGGGAGGCGGCCGCCTATCTGGAGAGCAATCCTCTGGTCAAGACGGTCAACACATATAACTATGTCCCCGCCGTGATGGAGGGCGATATCTGCAACGTCAATACGTCTGCCTATCGCAGCTATGCGAACACGTACTTTGCCTTTTACGGGACGCTGCGGGATTGGGATCAAAAGAGCTTCCGCTTTGTGGCGGACACGGTCGTGGAGGGCTACCCGGAGTGGGTAGTAGAGGGACGGGAGGTATTCCTGTACCGGACCAGCGGAAGCCTGGGCAATCCCCAGTATCCCGGCGCGACATTCAATGACTGGTATCTTACAACGGCAAAAACCGGGGACCCGGAGGATGTGGACGCCGCCTATGGAACGCTGGAGCGGGGGCAGCGGTATCTGGTGATGGCCTATTTTAACCAGCAGAGGGTCTGCCGCGTAGCGTATGACGACAAGACGGAGGATTATATCACCTATGCCATCTATTCCCACCCCCTGGCGGACAGTTTTTTCTATCCTGTAGCCGACGGGGAGGCGGACTGGTCTGATCCCCAACTCAGTGAGATCCGCCAGCATCTGGCCTGTGTTCGTGCGGACCATCGCTCCCTGAACGTGGTGCCCCTTCAGGATATGAGCGCCCTGCCCATGACCCGGGACACCCGCGCCGGCATCTACCTCACAGATGGCCGCTGGCTGAACAGCCAGGATAGTGCGCAGGAAAACCGAGTGTGCGTTGTGGGCAACGCCCTTGCCTCCGCCCGGGGGCTGAAGGTGGGGGACAACCTGACCCTTACGCTCCAGGACGCCCCGTCCTATTTCGGTATCGTTGAGGACACGGGCTGGGACCTGAATCGTGACAGCCTGAAAAGTGTCACAGATACCTATGAGATTGTGGGGATCTATGACTATCTGGATACGTTTATCCACAACGAGCGGCCCAACACGGATGTGCAGAGCTTTGCCTATGTCCCGGCGTTCGCCCTGCCGGAGGACTTCCAGTTGGACTATGGCAGTCAAATGTACTATGATTATTTTTACACGCCCTACAGCGATTTTCCCATGCTGTTCCGTGGAACCGCCTCCACCCTGCCCTATCCCGGGAGTGTGTTCTTTGAGC
The DNA here is from genome assembly GCA_947365965.1 of uncultured Clostridia bacterium. Classification (GTDB taxonomy): domain Bacteria; phylum Bacillota; class Clostridia; order Oscillospirales; family Oscillospiraceae; genus Pelethomonas. The sequence continues at coordinate 11,700 of CANAZG010000030.1, read as the reverse complement.
TGGAGGAGCCCCAGGCGGAGCGGCAGTTCCTTGCGGAGGCGGAGCCTGCTCTGGCGGAGCTGGGGTTCAAGCCGCAGATGGAGGAGAGCGGATGGGAGAGCTTCCAGGGCGCGGCCGGGCCCCTGCGGGAATCCTCCCTGTACAATGCCGTGATCTTCTCCGCCGTACTGCTGGCGGCCCTTGGCATGGCGGCCTTTGTCTACTTCTTCTCCCGCAGGCGTGAGATGTACATTGCCAGGGTCCTGGGGGTGCCGGCCTCCCGCGCCGCCCGGCAGGCGGCGTCGCCGCTGCTGGCGGTGAGCTGCCCTGCGATTCTGGCGGGCGGCGGCGCGGGCTGGCAGTACGCCGGGCGCAGCGGGGCGGCGCTCCTATCCTCGCTGCCCGCCGCAGGCAATGTGGAGGCCGGCGCGCCCCTGCCTCTGGGATATTGTGCGCTGCTGTGCGGCATACCGCTGGCGCTGATGACTGCGCTGACGGTGGGCGGAGCCGTCCTCCTGTCCAGGCGGCCCCTGCTCCTGGGCCAGACCGGCGCAAAAGGGCAGGGTCTTGCCGCTCAGCCCGGGTCAGAGGTTCCCACAGCCCCGGCCGCTGTCCGGGCTGAGGCCCCTGCCCCCGCAGCGGCAGTCTCCCTGCCCACTAGGAAAAATACCCATAAGCGGGATCCACTGAACGCCCGCTTTACCCTGACCTTTGTCTGGCGGCATGTGGTTCGCGCCTGTGGAAAGAGCCTTCTGAGCGTAGGCTTAGCGGCGGCCTTTACGGTGAGCCTCGCCATGATCCAGCTCTCTATAGCCAACAACCGTAAAGAGGTTGACCAGCTCTATGAGCGCACCCCGGTGAGCCTTGAGCTGGTAAAGGCCGACACCACGCAGACCACCACAGCCGGGGCCTTTCTCTTTGAGGAGACCTTGGAGACCATTGTGGAAACGGGCTTTATCGCAGATTCCTATGTGGAGGGGGCAAACTACGGCTCCATGTTCCGCTACGAGGAGACATGGCAGCCTGGACAGGGGGTGACGGTGCGGGATCAGGACCAGACCAAATGCGCCATTCGCTCCATTGACAGTGAGGAAAAGTTCCTGTCTCCCTTCGGCAGCGGTCAGTATGCGGAAATATATTACGCGGACGGCTGGAATGGCAGCCTGTTCTCCACGGCCTGGGACACGTCCTCTGGCGAGGCATTCCCAATCATCCTGCCGGAGGAGATCTGGACCAAGTATGCGCTGGAGGGAGGCGAGCTGATGGGTGTGGCCAGCAAGGGCTCCTTCCGCATGTGCGCGGTGGCCGGGTACTATACCGGCGATATCGGCGGCGCGTCCAGCGGCTCCAGGCGGAGCGCGTACAACGAGAGCCGCCCCATCCTGATGCCCACCTCCGCCCTGCGCACCATGGTCAGGCGGATGCTGTACAGCAAGGCGGTCTTTACCGTTGATCCCGCCCAAACGCGAAATATCAGCGAGCTGCAAGCCGCCATTGATGAACTGGCAAACGCCCCCCGCATCGGAGGCGTACCTGTGCGGATCATCCTATGGGACGAGGAGCTGCGCATGGCGGTGAAGCCCCTGGAGGGCAGCATCCGCCTCATGGAGATCCTATATCCCGTGACATTAGCGCTCAGCCTGCTGGCGGCGGCTGGCGTCACAGCCCTGCTCATCATGCTCTCGGCCAGGGAGGCGGCCATTATGCGGGTACAGGGGACCACGAAGCTCCGCAGCCGGGTTATGCTGGCGCTGCAAACGGCGGTGACCAGTCTGGCGGGTCTGCTCCTGGGCCTTGGCGGGGCGCTGGCTTACGCAGGCCGGACCCGCCCGGAGCTGCTGGCGGGGCTCGTTGGGGCCAGCGTGCTGTGCGCGATGCTGTATCTGCTGGCGGCCATTGCCGGCGCGGCGGCGAGCGCAGCCGCTGTCACCGGGCGGAACCCGCTGGAGCTGCTGCAAGTGAAGGAGTAGCGGCTGTGATGATGAGATCCGCCGCAGCTCCGCCCAGCGAGTGCGGCAAAATGATTCAGGGATCCAAGGAGAAACTATAGAACAGGAGGTAGGTTCCATGAAAAACAACGTCTTTTTCAAATCCACCCTGCGCCAGCCGGTAAAAACAGCTCTGCTGACGCTGGTGGCGGCCCTTATCACCTTTGCCTTTGTGTCCCGCGCCTCGGAATATCTGCTCATCCGCCAGGAGACGGACCGCCTGAGCGCCTTCTACCGCGCCATCGGGACCGTGGAGCCCCTGGGCATCCGGGGCCAGAAACGGGTCGACAAGCTCCTGGCCTACCTGGACCAGCGCCCGGACGTCAAGCTGGCGGATCAGGTCCACTACGACTCCGCCGTAATGGAGGGCGTGTACAACCTGGACGGCTTGGACGGCAGCGAGGGCTATATCTACCGCTTTAACCGGGAGGACGCGTTCTTCTACGGAACCCTGGAGTATGTTTACGCCGGTACGATTTCGGGGGCCCAGGACACAAGGATCCCTATCTACAAGTTCTACTTCAAGGTGGATGATGTGATTGCCAGCTACCCGGAGACCGTCCAGCCAGGGGACAGGGTGGCCCTCATCAACCCCAGCAACAGCATCAAGTTCAGCTACAGGGATCTGACCGACGTATATGAGGAGCTGGAGATCGGCGGGCGGTACCTGCTCCGGGGCGAGTACGCATACAACATGACAGATGACGTAACTCTGGTGTTCAAGCCCCTCACGCCCGCCCGGGACGGGCTCTGGTACTACCCCGTGGCGGAGGGGGAGGCGGACCTCAGCGATCCGCTGCTGGCCGGGGTGGCGGAGCAGATCCGCCTCTTTGACGACAACCAGCACTCCCTGCAAACCATCGCTGTCAAGGACGTCAGCGCCCTGGCCCAGGTGTGGGAGGAGACCCGGGGCCTCTACCTGCTGAGCGGCCGGTGGCCGGACAGCCAGGACGACAGCGAGAACCGCCGCGTGTGCGTTATCCACGAGCACCTGGCCACCCAGCGGAGGCTGGCGGTGGGGGACACGCTGACCATGACGCTCCGGGACCTGCGGGGCTCCACCGGCTATCTCTGCGAGGAATTGGACATGTCCAGGAAAATCGTCTCCGGCGAGGCAGAGCAGTACGAGATTGTGGGGATCTTCAACAGCGCCGACGCCTGGGACAAGAGCCGGGTCTTCCTCCCGGCCTCCGCTCGCCCGGCCTCCTTCCGGTACGGCGTCAAGACGGGCCCGGAGGACGTCCTGTTTGAGCTGACCAGCCCGGCCGCAGAGGCCGGCTTCATGGCGGAGGCGGTGGGAGCTGCGGCGGACTTTGGACTGCGGCTCCTGATGCTGGAGAACAACTGGGACAGCTTCCAGGCCGCGGCAAAGCCCATGCGCCGCTCCTCCCTCTTCAATGGGGCGGTCTACTCCGCCGTGCTGGCGCTGACGCTGTGCCTGATCGTCCTCATCTACGGCCGTATGCGGCGCAGGGATGTGGCCATTGCCCGCGCCCTGGGGGTCCCGGCGGGGCGGTGCGCCCGGGACTACGTCCTGCCACTGCTGGCGGCCGGTGGACTGGGGATCCTCGCCGGCGGCATTGGCGGGTGGGTCTTTACCATGAGGAACGCCGGAGAGCTCTTGGACGCACTGGCCGGCTTTGGCGCGGTGGAGGAGGCCGCCCTGTCCGGGGGCTGGCTGGCGGCCCTGTGCGGCCTCGCTGGGGTCCTGTTTACCGCCCTGACGGCGGGGAGCGGGCTGTTGCTGGTCCGGATGCCGGCGCTGGAGCTGCTCCAGGGCGGCCGGCCCGCCGCTGGCCGGGCTTCCGCCCCATGTCCGGCCGAGGGTTCCCGGGCGGTCCCAGAGGTTTCCGCTGTTCCCACTGCTCCCGCCGCCGTCCGCATCGCCGGGATGCCCCAGGCCCGGGGAGGCCTGGGCGCGGCCTATACGCTCCGCTTTGTCTGGCGGCATATCGTCCGGGCCAGGGCGAAATCCGTTTTGACAGCGGCGCTTGCGGCGGCGTTCACCCTGGGGCTGGCGGCCATACACCTGTCCATCTCCGTCAGCGAAGAGCGGCTGGACCAGCTCTATGACAACACCGTGATAAAGCTGGAGCTGGTGCAGGACAAATCCGTATTCCGCCAGCGGGGGAGACGCAGCGACGGCTATATTGGCGTCTCGGCGGTGCAGAACCTCCGGGAGACCGGCTTTATGGCGGAGGAATATCTGGTGGGGGACAACGAGGCCGTGGTCTTTCTCCAGGAGGAGGCCTGGAGCACAGAGAAGTACATCAGGGACGCGCCCCAGGCCCGCATGACGGTGCGCTCCTTTGACGATCTGGCGGAGTTCCAGGAGAAGAGCGGCGGCGGCTTCACCATCACCTACCACAGCGGCTGGGACGCGGAGCTCTTCTCCCGGGACTGGTCCGATGCGGAGGAGCTGTTCCCGGTGCTCCTGCCCTGCGAGCTCTATGACTACTGCGGCATGGGGCCGGGACGGACCGTGGGGATCCTCTGCGGCGGCTTCCGGGTGTGTCAGGTAGCGGGATACTACGAGGGAGAGGTGGAGGGCGGCGCGATCTCCGCGCCCCTGCTGATGCCCCTCTCGGCCGTGGAGGCCATGGAGGGGAACAAGATGCTCTACGCCAAGGCGGTGTTCTCTCTGGACAGCGCCCAGAACCGGGAGATCGGCAGGTTCCGGGATGAGCTGGACGGGGCGATGTCGTCCATCAGGAACGGTCTTCCCCTGCGGGCGCTTCTGTATGATGAGGAGCTGCGCATGGCGGTGGAGCCCCTGGAGGACAGCATTGCCCTCATGCGCCTGCTGTATCCGGTGGTGGCGGCCCTGAGCCTGCTGACGGCGGCAGGGATCGCGGCGCTGTTTGTGATGACCTCGGCCAAGGAGGCGGCCATACTGCGTATCCTGGGGACCACAAAGCTCCGCAGCCGGGTTATGCTGGCGCTGCAAACGGCGGTGACCAGTCTGGCGGGTCTGCTCCTGGGCCTTGGCGGGGCGCTGGCTTACGCAGGCCGGACCCGCCCGGAGCTGCTGGCGGGGCTCGTTGGGGCCAGCGTGCTGTGCGCGATGCTGTATCTGCTGGCGGCCATTGCCGGCGCGGCGGCAAGCGCGGCCGCAGTCACCGGGCGGAACCCGCTGGAGCTGCTGCAAGTGAAGGAGTAGCTGCTGTGATGATGTGAAGTCTGCCGCATCTCTGCCCGACGAGTGCGGCAGCATGATTCAGGGATCCAAGGAGAAACTATAGAACGGGAGGTAGGTTCCATGAGAAGCAACGTCTTTTTCAAATCCACCCTGCGCCAGCCGGTGAAAACGGCTCTGCTGGCACTGGTGGCGGCCCTTATCACCTTTGCCTTTGTGTCCCGCGCCTCGGAGTACCTGCTTATCCGCCAGGAGACGGACCGGCTGAGCTCCTTCTACCGGGCCGCCGGGACCCTCCGCTCCGCCACCGGGGACCGCTGGGCCGACACCGCCGAGGTTGTGTCCTACCTGGAGGATAACCCCCGCGTCCAGTCGGTAAACACCTTTCACTACACCTCCGCCATTATGGAGGAGGACTTCTGCAACGCCGATGTCGACGGCGACAGCCCCTCCAAGTACGCCTCCGATTTCTACTTCTACGGCACCCTCTACGACTGGGATTACGACGCCTTCTACTTCACCGTGGACACGGTTCTGGCCGGTCATCCGGAGATTGTGGAGGTTGGGGACCGGGTCACACTCTTCAAAAGCTCCCGGCAGAAGACCAATGCGAGGGAATACGAGGCGTTCTGCGCCCAGCTGGAGCGCGGCGGCCGCTACCTCGCCATGGGGTACTACCGGCCCGGCGCGTATCCCCTGTGCCGGGTAGAGACACAGGAGACCGCCGACGGAACCCAGCGCACCACCTACGCCTGCCTGACCCGGCTCAGAGAACAGACGCTTTTCTACCCCGTGGCCCAGGGCGGGGAGGCGGACTGGAACAGCCCGCTGCTGCGCCCCACACCGGAGGATCCCGGATATCCCACAAAGGACTGCATCCAGTACACCCATGACATCCAGCGCAGCCTGAGCATCATCCCCGTACGGGATATGAGCGCCCTGCCGGCGGTCCAGGACGCCGCCGCCGGCATCTATCTCACCGAAGGCCGCTGGCTGGACAGCGAGGATGACCAGCAGGGCCGGAAGGTCTGCGTCATCAACGCGTCCTTCGCGTCCATGCGTGATCTGGCGGTGGGGGACACCCTCACCCTCCGGCTCCAGGATATCCCCTCCTTCTTCGGCTATCGCAATAACCTGGAGGATATCTCAGAAGATGCGCGCGTCCTCCGGTCCGCCCAAACCGCCACAGATACCTATGAGATTGTGGGCATTTACGAATATCTGCGGCAGTACCCGGGCAGCAGTGTGCGCAATCTCACCTATCTCCCCGCCTCCGCCGTGCCGGAGACCTTCCAGATGACCACCCGGGACAATGTGTGGACAGAGCTCTTTGAGATGTACTTCTTTGAGAACATCTTCACCCCGGATACCACCGCCTTTTTCCCCGGGGAGGTCAGCTTTGTGCTCCGCTCCCCCGCCGATGAGACCCAGTTCATGGCCGAGACCCGCGCCGATCTGGCCCGCATGGGTTTTGAGGCGGTCATGATGGAGAACGGCTGGGAGAATTTCCAGGCTGCGGTGGAGCCCATGTGCCGCTCCTCCCTGCTCAGCGCGGCCATATTCACCGTGCTGCTGGCGGCGGCCGTGTGCCTGCTGGCGGTGATCTACTACCGGATGCGGCGCAAAGACGTGGCCATCGCCCGGGCCCTGGGTGTTCCGGCGATGGGGTGCGCCCGGGCCGTGTGCCTGCCGCTGATCCTGACTGCGGCGGCGGGCGTGGGCGTAGGCGGCGCTCTGGGCTGGGCGCACACCATGTCCAACGCCGCCGAAACCCTGGCGGCGCTGGGGGCGGATGCCGGAGCGGCCCTTCCGGGGGCATGGCTGGCGGCGCTGCTGACCCTGGCCCTGACCCTGCTGCTGGCGGCGGCGTGGACAGGGGCGGCGTACCTCTCCACCCGCCCGGCGCTCGTCCTCATCCAGGGCGTCCACCCAGCCGCCCGGTGGGCGGACGGCGCCGCGCAGCCGGCGGAAGCAGCGGTCCGCTCCCCGGCGGACATACCGGCAGCGCCCCAGGCAGCTGACCGCAGAGCGGCTCCATCCCTCCCGGCCGCGCCCTGCGGCGCGGTACGCCATATACTCCTCTTTGTGTGGCGGCACACGGCCCGGTCCCGGCTGAAAACCGGCCTGGCGGTCCTGCTGGCTGCCGGGTTCACGGTGGGGCTGGCGGCCATCCGGCTGTCCATCGCGGCCAGTCAGGAGCGCATCAACTGGCTCTATGAGAACACGTCGGCGGAGGCGGAGCTTCTGCTGGCGGACGCGGTCAACAGCGTGCAGAGCAGCGGCTTTTTGCGGCAGGACACCATTGACGCGCTGCTGGACAGCGGATACGTGAAGGACGCGTATCTGGAGGGGTCCGCCCATGGCGCGGTGATCCGCGGCGCTCCCGGCGCGGAGGGTGGATGGGGGGTCCATGCCGCTGAGGAGGATACCATCAAGAAGGCCTTCCGGGCTTTTGCGGACGAGGCGGTCTTCCTGTCCCCTGCGGGCAGCGGCGGCGCGGTGGATATCACCTACCTTGAGGGCTGGGACGGCTCTCTCTTTGCCCAGGACTGGGCGGCGGACGAACCCTTCCCGGTGGTGCTCCCCAAGGCGGTCTGGGAGCAGTTTGGGGACGAGGTCAGCCTGGCCTGCAAGGGGTTCCGGCGATGCGAGGTGGCGGGCTTCTACGAGGGCGAGTTAGCGGGCGCGGCCGGGGAGAAAGACCCAGTGCTCATGCCCCTGAGCGCGTATCAGGATATCGGAGCGATTCGCGCGGTGGCCTACAGCAAGGTCCACGTCACCCTGGACCCGTCCCTGAACCGGCAGCTGGAGACCTTCAACCAGGTGGTGACCGAGATCTCCGCCCGGCAGTCGGGCATGGTGGCCCTGCGGGCGGTGATCTGGGACGAGGAGCTGCGTCTGGCGGTGGCTCCGCTGGAAAACAGCGTCACCCTCATGGAGGTGCTCTACCCGGTGACGCTGGTTCTGAGCCTGCTGACGGCCGCTGGGGTCGCGGCGCTGTTTGTGATGACGTCAGCCAAGGAGGCGGCCATCATGCGTATCCTGGGCACCACAAAGCTCCGCAGCCGTGTTATGCTGGCACTGCAAACGGCGGTGACCAGTCTGGCGGGCCTGCTCCTGGGCCTTGGCGGGGCGATGGCCTACGCAGGCCGGACCCGTCCGGAGCTGCTGGCGGGGCTCGTTGGGGCCAGCGTGCTGTGCGCGATGCTGTATCTGCTGGCGGCCATTGCCGGCGCGGCGGCAAGCGCGGCCGCAGTCACCGGGCGGAACCCGCTGGAGCTGCTGCAAGTGAAGGAGTAGCGGCCGTAATGATGAGATCCGCCGCATCTCTGCCCGACGAGTGCGGCAGCATGATTCAGGGATCCAAGGAGAATCCATCAATCGGGAGGTGCGTTCCATGAAAAACAACGTCTTTCTCAAGTCCACCCTGCGCCAGCCGATGAAAACGGCTCTGCTGGCCCTGGTGACGGCCCTCATGACCTTCGTCTTTGTGTCCCGGGCCTCGGAGTATCTCCTTATTCGTCAGGAGACGGACCGGCTGGGAGGATATTACCGGGCCATAGGGCTGTTGGAGGGGATCAATAGCGCGTCGCAGGAGGACATGTCGCCCGCCCTGGAGTATTTGGCGGGAAACAAATTCGTTCAGCTTGCGGAACAGAGGCGGGGCGTCTCCGCCCTCATCAATGACGGTTTTTACAATGCCGATACGAGCCTTACCTCCGAATACGGAAGCCAGGACTTCTTCTTTTATGGAACCCTCCGCTCCGTGGGAACAGCGACAGCCGTTTTCACGCCGGACGCCGTTCTGGCGGGGCGGCCGGAGTACATTGCGGCGGACGGGGAGTCCCTGGAGCTGGAGCTCAGCGAGAGTGCGCTGAAGGCCTGCGATGGGATGAAAAAGGGGGAGCGTTATCTGCTGCGGGGCCGCGCAAGCGCGGTCAATCCGCAGAGGACAAAGCTGGAGCTGGTCCGTTTGCTGCCGCAGAGCGAGCTCTGGTACGATCCCGTACCGCCGGGACAAGAGGCGGACTTTCATCATCCACGGCTTGCGGGCGTGGAAAGCGAAATTCGGAAGCTGCACGACAACCAGCGGGCGCTGTATCTGATTCCCACCCAGGACATGTCCGCGCTGCCTGAGACCTATGGGAGCAGCCCGGCGGTCTATCTGACAGAGGGACGCTGGTTTGATGGGGACGATACTGCGGCAGGAGCCAGGGTGTGCGTCATACATGCGGGTCTGGCAAAGCTCCGGAATTTCAGCGTGGGGGACACGCTCACGCTCACCTTGCGGGATATCCCCTCTGACTTTGGTTACAGCGAGGGGGCTGTCGATGAGCAGACGCCTACGTGGGAGACAAGCTGTGAAATCATTGGATTCTATGAATTTACGGCCGATTTCACAGAGACCTTTATTCGCAGCCAGGTTTATGTCCCCTCGTCCCTTGTTCCCGCTTCCTTTGTCCACGACGCGGAACGGACGGTCTCGCAGCTATCCTTCCGCATCATGGTGGAGAACCAGAAGGGGAACATGCCCGCCGCAGGTGAGGTGACCTTCCGATTAAAGAGGCCGGAGGACGCGGAGGACTTTCTGAATGGCCCCGCTGGAGAGCTGAAGGAGCTGGGCTATCAGGTGACCCTGCTGGAAACCAACTGGGAGAACTTTCATCAGACCACAGGGCCCCTGCGGCGGTCCTCGCTCTATAATGTATGTATCTATACGCTGCTGCTGATTGTTCTGCTCTGCCTGACAGCTTTCCTCTATTTCCGCTCCAGGTGGAAGGAGATCGCTATTGCGCGGGCGCTGGGTATGCCGGCCGGGCTGTGTATACGGGAGGTTACGCTGCCGCTCCTTCTCATCGGACTGGCGGGGATTCTGGCCGGAGGAGGCTCCGGCTGGAAAAATACCCTGGAAAACGCGGCCGTAACCCTCAGCTCGTTATCCGCGCTGGGTATCTCTGAGGCAGCTGCCGCGCCAGCCATGCCGATATACTGGCTCATTCTTTTGTGGGCCTTTGAGGCGGCTGTGCTAACAGCCCTGGCCACAGGCTGCGCCTGTTTCCTGACCCATATGCCCGCGCTTGCGCTGATGCAGGGCGGCGGGGCTGCGGTTCATCCTGCGAAGGAGGCGGTACAGGAGGAGACAGAGCGCGTCCCGCCGGCACCCCTCGCGTCAGCGGAGGCTCGCACCGCAGGGCCCGCCCTCCCGTCAAACACATCCTTCCATCGGACAGCGGCGGCGGCCTTGGGAATTATTCAGCGCCATATGATCCGTTCGCCGGTCAAATCATTGCTGGCGTTGGCGTTAGCGGCCATTTTTGTCACGGGTCTGGCGGCAATCCATTTAGCCATTGAAAACGGCGCGGTAAAAATCGACTGGCTGTATCAAAACACATATGTACGCATGGATCTTCTCCCGGAGACCGCTTCCGCCAGAGCGGAAAATGGCGGATTTCTGTTTGGTGATACGATAGACGCCATTCTGGGGACCGGGATGATGGAGAGCTGTTACCTGGAGGGCGCTGCCGACGGCTTAATCATTACCGACGTCTCTCTCTGGAACAATGACGGCACGGCGTCTGTCACAAAGGAAACAGCGCAAAGGGATGGAAGGAGCGTGATGACCTCCTGCAAGCTGTTCTCCTTTGACGATGCGGAGGAATTTTCCTCTGGCGCGGGTTCAGGAGCCCATATGCCGATTACATACTGCGACGGGTGGGATGAGAGCCTGTTTGCCGCGGACTGGCGTGAAGCCGCCGCCCGGCCGGGCGGCGACACGGCTGTGATTCCAGTCATTATCCCCAGGAAGTGGAGCGCGGACTATATGGAGACCGCAGGGGGAACGGAGGATCTGTACGGCGCGGGGGACATGGTTATTCTCAATTGCAAAAATACGCTTCGGCTCTGCCGGGTGGCTGGGGTTCACGGGGGCTTTGAGGACCGCGTTCTGATCCCGAACTCCGCGCTGCGGGCGCTGGCAGGAGAGAGAATGGTGTACAGCAGGGCCAGCTTTATTGTGGATCCAGGCCAGAATCGGGATCTAAGCGCGTTTCGGGAGTTTATTGACGGCCTCGCCAATGCCCCGCGAATCGGCAGCGTCCCCGTCAACATAACGGTCTGGGATGAGGAGCTGACGCAGGCGGTGCAGCCATTAAAGGACAGTCTGGAGCTGATGCAGGTTTTATATCCAGTGGTTCAGGTTCTCTCTCTGCTGGTTGCCGCAGGGGTGTCTGTGCTGTTTGCCCTCATGTCCGCCAAGGAGGCGGCCATACTGCGGGTACTGGGGACGCCGAAGCGCTGGACCGGCTTCATTCTCAGTGCGCAGCAGATATTCGTCTGTATTGCCGGGCAGCTGGTCGGCCTTATTGCGGTAATTCTTTATGTCAGCAGAGCCCATCCGGAATTTGTTGACAGGATCGCGTCTGAGGCCGTTCCGTGTGCGCTGCTGTACTTGGCGGCGGCCATCGCCGGCGGCGCGCTCAGCGCGGCGAGCGTCACGGCAAGGAATCCCCTGGAGCTGTTGCAGGTACGGGAGTAGTCATTCTTTTTTTCTTGACCTAGTTTGTCAAGTCAAGTGCACCAATCTGTGAAGAGGGAAGC
>CANAZG010000029.1 GCA_947365965.1 uncultured Clostridia bacterium | reverse complement strand
TCTCCGAAGTCGTACGGGTCACACGTTCAAGAAGATGATCGAGTCCTACGAGAAGAACCTGTAAGCTCGTCTGGACGCTGAGAAGGGGACCGGCGGAAGCCGGTCCCCTTCTCTCATGCCCTCACTCCGTGCCGTGGGCGGCGAAGCACCAGAGCACCCAGAGGTCCGCCGCGCCGTCCAGTACCATGCTGGCTCCCAGGAACATCAGCATGGTCTCCGCCGCCTGGAAGGGATTCACGATCAGCAGCGCCCCCAGCGCCCCGGCCAGAATCCCCATCACCAGCACGGACCACCAGCGCACATACCCCATCTTTTTGAGGGTGATGGCCCGCCGGGTTTTACTCAGGCACTCCACCAGCAGATAGATGCCCAGGACAATGGGCAGAATGGACAGGATGGCCTCCGGCTGGACCAGGGCGAACACCCCGAACCCCAGCAGCAGAATCCCAACCACCATATCCAGCCGCACCCAGCCCATCACATCCTGCTGCCGCAGGGCGGAGAACACCCGGGACCCGCCAAAGGCCAGGGCCAGCGCCCCCGCGCTCCGGCAGATAACGATGCCCGTGAAGCCCGGGTGGACCATCAGGATCACCCCCAGGGTGATGCAGGCGGCGGCCAGGATGGCCCGGCCTACCGCGATCTTCTTGCTGTCGTTCATTTTCTGCGTTCCTCCTTGTTGTACATTCCTCCCGCCTCCCGGCGAGAACACATGGGAAAACCTGTCCCGCTTTTGGACAGTTTGTGGGATTTGTCACTTGCCCGACAGGAATAATCTGTTACAATATTCTTACTTTTCAAAAGATACGCCGCCCTGACCGGCGCAAGGGAGAGTGGCCCGTCAATATGCCTGATTCCAACATCACCAAGAGAGCCCTGGCCCAGTCCCTCAAGGATCTGATGGCCAATCACCCCTTTTCCAAGATCGGCGTTGCAGATATCTGCGAGAGCTGCGGCATGAGCCGGAAGAGCTTCTACTACCACTTCAAAGACAAGTACGATCTGGTCCACTGGATCTTCGACGTGGAGTTCCTCCAGTCCATCCGGGGGCGGGAGCAGGAGAGCAGCTGGGAACTCTTCCAGGCCCTGTGCGCCTATTTTTACCAGGAGCGGAATTTTTATCGCTGCGCCATCCGGATCGAGGGGCAGAACTCCTTCCGGGAGTACTTCCGGGAGGTCACCGCGCCGGTGATTGAGACCCTGGCGGCGGACCTCTTCGTGGAGAGCACTGACCGGGAGTTCTGCGTCACCTTCTTCGCCGACGCCATCCTCTCCGCCACCCTCCGCTGGCTGTCCAAGCCCCGGCCCGAGCCCCCGGAGGAGTATCTGGACCGGCTCCACCGCCTGCTGGTGCGTGGGGCGCGCTACGTGCTGGAGGACCTGGAGGGCCCTACGGGTGCGCCGGAGACGCGCCGTTACATATGACGCCCGAGAGGCGGCCCTGGTCCGGGGCCGCCTCTCCTCGTCCCTCAGCCGGTCTTTGCAGCCGGTCTCTTTCCCAGCAGCTTCCTCACGAACACGGCCTCTCCCGCCTCCGCCGCCAGCTCCCGGCCGTCCCGGCAGACGGTGAGCCGTCCGTCCGGCAGTACGCCGGCAAAGCAGGCGCCGCCGGAGATGATCCGGTCCACCCGGAGGATGTCGCCGTAGTAGTCAAACACCAGCAGAGGGTATCGCTCCCGGGCTCTCTCGGTGATCTCCCGGAGCCGGGCCCGGCCCGCTTCCGTGCACGCCGGGCCTGCCAGCAGGAATACCGCCAGCCCGCCCTCCCGACGCAGCTCCTCCAGCCAGCCCTCCGCCTGCTCCACATCGCTGTCCCCGGCGCACAGCCGCCAGAAGCCATAGAGCCGGCGCTCCTCTCGGAGCTGGCCGGCGGCCTCCTGCCCCGCTCCGGCCTCCAGGACCGTCATCACGTTGTCCGGCACCGCCAGTTGGCCCGGGGTCAGGGCCCCGGGGGAGACGAAGAGAAGAAACGCGCACAGGGGCGCACCCTCCGCCAGTCCCATGGCCGCCTCCAGAGCGGCCCGGTCCCCGCCGGTGTGGACAAAGTAGGTAAATATCCCGGCCTCCTGGCCGCGGCGGACAAGGCCCGCCCAGTCCACCGCCTCCCCGCCGGTCTCCATGTGGAGGGTGAGGGACCAGGGCACGTCCACGCCCCGGGCGGCCTTCCAGGCGCGGATCCGGCGGGCCCCCATGGTCCAGCTCTGCCAGCCCACGTTGACGCCAAAGGCGGTCAGGTTCCGGCGGCTGGTCTCCTGGACCAGCCGGCACACCAACTCATAGTAGGGGCAGTTCTCGTCCCGCAGCGCCCGCTGGACCGTGCCCATGTATTTCTTCTGAAACCGGCCCGTGGCCATAACCGCGCCCATATCCACCAGATTGCGCAGGCCCCGCTCCGGGTCCTCCTCGATTTTGCGGATGCTTCGGTCCACCAGGGACTCCACTACGGTTCTGGTGAAGGCGTTTGCTTTCATGCCGGACACACCGCCTATCTTTCCTTAAAATTAAAATGGACAGCTTCAGAATACCTCTCTTTCCCGCCAATAGGAAGGGACAAAATCTCGGATTTGTCCCAAAAAGACGGGGGTGGAGGCGGAAGGCCCCCAGGTTTTCGCCGGATAGCGCCGTAAGAAAATCTTAATATTTTCTTATACCATCCTCTCTTGCTTTACCGGGGGCAGTCCTGTATAGTGTGTGTACTAGCAAAAATAATACAGCTGCTGTGGAGGTGTTATCCGATGAATATGGTCAATTTGCTGCTGCTGGGTGTGATCGGCATGTTCGCCCTGGTCTACACCGGGGCGCTGCTGCTGCGAAAAAGTTAGGAGGCGAGTCTTTTTGCTGACACTGAACTACCGGGATTCCCGGCCCATCTACGGCCAGATCAAGGATGGACTGCGCCGGCTCATCGTCACCGGGGCTCTGGAGCCAGACGAGAAGCTGCCCAGCGTCCGGTCCATGGCCATGGAGCTGGCCATCAATCCCAACACCATCCAGCGGGCCTACGCCGAGCTGGAGGCCGAGGGCTTTATCTACTCCGTGCCCGGAAAGGGGAGCTTCGCCGCCCGGCGGCTGGGGGCCGACGGGGCCCATGAGGCCCGCCGGGCCGCCCTGATGGAGCGGCTGCGGGAGCTGATCGCGGAGCTGCGGTATCTGAACGTAACGGACAGTGAGATCATCGCGCTGATGAACGAGGGGGTGGCCCAATGATCGAGGTAAAGAGCGTCGTCAAGACCTTTGACGGCTTCACCGCCCTGGACGGGGCGGACATCACCGTGCCGGACGGCGGCGTATACGGACTGGTGGGGCCCAACGGCGCCGGCAAGTCCACCGTCATCCGCCACATCACTGGCATCTACCGACCCGACAGCGGGCAGGTGCTGGTGGAGGGGGAGCCGGTCTATGAGAACCCGGGGAAGAAGGCCCTCATTGCCGCCATTCCCGACGACTGGTACCACTTCCCCTCCGCCACCATCGCGGACATGATGCGCTTCTACCGGGGCTTCTATCCAGCCTTTGACATGGCCCGGTATGAGAAGTTCAAGGAGGTCTTCGCCCTGCCGGAGAAGAGCCCCATCCGCCGCATGAGCAAGGGCATGCAGAAGCAGGCGGCCTTCTGGCTGACCATGTGCTGCCGGCCCAAGTACCTCATCCTGGATGAGCCTGTGGACGGGCTGGACCCGGTGATGCGCCGGCAGGTGTGGAGCCTGATGATGAGCGACGTCAGCGAGCACGGCACCACGGTGCTGGTGTCCTCCCACAACCTGCGGGAGCTGGAGGACGTGTGCGACCACGTGGGCATCATGAACAAGGGCCGGGTACTGCTGGAGCGGAGCCTGAGCGATCTTCAGGAGAACATCGTCAAGCTCCAGGCAGTCTGGCGCACCGGGGAGGTGCCCGTGCTGCCCGGCCAGCTCCAGGTGCTCCACACCTCCCACGTGGGACGGGTGTACACCTACATTGTCCGTGGCCGGGCCGAGGATGTGACGGGCCAGCTGGAGCAGTTCAAGCCCCTCATGCTGGAGGCCCTGCCCCTGAGCCTGGAGGAGATCTTTATCTATGAGCTGGGAGGTGAGCAGTATGCTGTCAAAGAGATCATTCTTTAACCGGACCCTGTTCCGGAAAAATCTGACCCGCTTCTGGCCCCTGTGGGGCGGCGCGGCCCTGGCGGGGTCCATGGTGCCCCTGTACCTTCTGCTGGCCCTGCTGGGGATGCCCGACGCCAATGTGTCCGCCCGGGACTTCGCCTATGCCCTCTATACCACGGATGTGTACGCGGTTCCCGCCGTCACGGCGGGGTACGCCATCCTCTGCGCCATGGCGGTGTGGGGCTACCTGTACAACAGTCGGAGCGTGGGGCTGATGCACACCCTGCCCGTGGACCGGACGGGACTCTTTGTGACCAATACCCTTTCAGGGCTGGCCATGATGCTCATCCCCTACGCCGTTGTGGGGGCGTTCAGCTGCCTCATCGCCCTGTTCTGGGGATTTTTCGATCTGGCGGCGGTGATGAACTCGGTGCTGGCCGTGGCGTTCATGACCCTTCTATTCTTCGGCCTGGCCACCTTCTGCGCCATGCTGACGGGCCACGTGTTCATGCTGCCGGTGCTCTACCTGCTGATGAACTTCTTGGCGCCCCTGCTGGAGGTGCTGGTGGCCAGCCTATCGGAGATGTTCCTGGTGGGCGTCGGCTTTAACAACTTCACCCTGACCGAGCCCCTCTCGCCCATCCTTGCCATCTACCACCGCTTTTCCTACGGCGTGGAGCCGGTAGAGAACGGGGAGGGCGCGCCGTACCTCATCGGTCTCTGGGTGGTGGCCCTCTATGCCCTGGCGGGACTGGTCCTGCTGGCGCTGGCGTGGCTGCTCTGCCGCCGCCGCCACAGCGAGCGGGCCGGAGACGTGGTGGCCTTCCGGTGGCTGCGGCCCGTGTTCCGCTACGGCACGGCCCTTTTGAGCGGCCTGACCCTGGGACGCCTGCTCTACGAGCTGCTGCGCATGGCCCTGTTCCACTATCGGGACTACGCCCTCGTGATCCCGGTGTGGGTGTGCATGGCCCTGGCCGGCGTGCTGGGGTACTATGTGGCCTCCATGCTGCTGGAGAAGTCCCTGCGGGTGTTCCGGGGCAGTCTGCCCGGGGTGGCTGCGGTGTGCGTGGGCGCGGCGCTGGTGTGTGGGACCGTCAGCATGGACGTCTTCGGCGCGGAGCGGTGGGTGCCGGACCCGTCGGAGGTGGAGATGGTATATCTGGGGGACTACGAGGTCCAGTTCTCCGCTGACCAGACGGAGCCGGAGAAGCTCCAGCAGATCATCGACATCCACCGGGCCATTGTGGAGGACCGGAACTACATCCGGGACGGCCGGCACGACACCTATCAGAGCGGGAAGTGCGTCAGCCGGTGGATCAATCTGAACTACACCCTCCGGAACGGCAGGACTGTGAGCCGGGGCTACGATCTGTGGGTCACAGCGG
This sequence comes from uncultured Clostridia bacterium, assembly GCA_947365965.1. Lineage (GTDB taxonomy): Bacteria > Bacillota > Clostridia > Oscillospirales > Oscillospiraceae > Pelethomonas. The sequence continues at coordinate 21,760 of CANAZG010000029.1, read as the reverse complement.
ACCGGGCGGCGGATCCGTCCACCTATGACGGCATGCTGCTGACGCTGTACACCCAGGATTCCACGGCCCAGGACCGGGTGAAGATCCCGGATAACGGGGAGCTGCGCAGCGTGTATATCTACAATTATAATGATAACGGCGAGGTGACCAACCGGCCGGTGGTGGAGAACCTGGCCGTATACGACGCCCTCCTCCAGGACGCGGCGGAGGGGAACGTGCCCGGCTATGACCTGCTCCGGGAGAGCTCGGAGGGCTACAGCCAGCTCGGTATGGAGCTGGAGTACCGCTGCTGGAAAAAGGACGGCTATATCCACACCTACAAGCGGATCGAGGTCTACCCCACCATGACCCACACCCTGGAGAAGCTCATGGAGCTGGGGTATGTGACTGAGGCGGAGATCAGCCAGTGGAACCAGGAGATGGGGCTGGAGGACAGCGGGCCCATCCCTGCGGACATGGTGGTCCAGCCCGGTAAGTAGCCGGGCGGGCCGGAATGGCTGCAATGTGAAAATTTCCTATTGCCGAAACCGCCCGATTGTGGTATGATGCAAAAAGAAGTTTGTCCCCCCTGTGCATGGAGGGCAAATTCACGGGACCTCCGCAGGGGGTTCCGGAGCGGGCCGCCGCCTGGGAAGCCGCCGGATGATCTGCTGTCCCGGCCGGGCTGGGACGCGTCTCGCCGGGCTAACTAGCCGGAGTCGGGCGGACCCGCCTCCGTCCGGACAGGACGGCGGACCGTACAGCGGCAGACCGGACAGCGCACCCGCTCAAAAATCGCGTACCCTGAAGCCCCCGCGGCCGGAGACGGCGGCGGGGGCTTGTTTCGTCATCAACGCCAGAGGTCCTCTTTGTGCGCAAAGAGGACCGTGGACCGCTGAAAATTGGAAAGAGTAAGGAGCAACCAGCATGGCAGCATACAAATTCACATTCATTGGCACCGGAAATATGGGCGCGGCCCTGGCCCGGGCGGCGGCCAAGTCCCTCCCTGGGGAGGAGATCCTCCTGTCCAACCGCACCCCCGCCAAGGCGGAGGCCCTGGCCCGGGAGCTGGGCTGCGCTGCCGGCAGCGCGGAGGAGGCGGCCAGGGAGGGCCGGTATATCGTCCTGGGGGTAAAGCCCCAGATGATGGCGGCCCTGCTGGAGGACCTGACGCCGGTGCTGGCGGCCCGGCGGGACCGCTTCGTGCTGGTGACCATGGCCGCCGGGCTCACCATGGCCCGCATTGCCCAGATGGCCGGCGGGGACTGGCCCGTCATCCGCATCATGCCCAACACCCCCTGCGCCGTGGGGGCCGGGGTGGTGCTCTGCGATGCCAATCCCCTGGTGACGGACCGGGAGCTGGAGGACTTCTCCGCCGCCCTGGCGGGCGCGGGGATCATTGACCGGCTGGACGAGAGCCTCATTGACGCGGCCTGCGCCCTCACCGGCTGCGGCCCGGCCTTTGTCTGCCAGTTCATCGAGGCCCTGGCCGACGGCGGCGTGGCCTGCGGCCTCTCCCGGCCCAAATCCCTCCTCTACGCCGCCCAGATGGTGGAGGGCACGGCCCGGCTCATGCTTGCCACCGGCCAGCACCCCGGGGAGATGAAGGACGCGGTCTGCTCCCCCGGCGGCTCCACCATCGCCGGGGTCCACGCCCTGGAGCGGAGCGGCCTGCGGGCTGCGGCCATGGAGGCGGTGATGGCCGCCGAGGCCAAGAACCGGGAGCTGGGACAGCGGTAGCTACCGGAAGTCCGCCAGGGTTATGGTCTCGCCGCCTCGGAGGCGGGAGGCCTCGGCGGCCAGGGCCATGACGTGGCTCTCCACCGACGCGTCGATGCCGGTGAGGCTCTCTGTGCCGCCGGTCTCGATGAGGCGGCAGAACTGCTCAATGAGCCCCGCGTCCCCGCCGCCGTGTCCGGCGAACTCGCTCTTGGCGTCGTCCAGAGAGATCACCCTCTCCTCTTCGCCGAACCGGCGCAGGAGCAGGGTGTTTTTCTCCATATCCCCCAGAATCTCCCCCTCCGTGCCGGTGAGCTTGATGGTCCGGCGGCAGGTCTCGGTGAAGGCGGTCATGGTGAAGGTGGCGCAGACCCCGTTGGCAAAGGTCATGTTCACCGTCTGGTGGTCCACCACGTCGTTGTCGCAGTGGTACACGCACCGGCCGTAGGGCCCCGTCCGCAGAGCGGCGTAGATCTTCTCCTCCGTGGGCGGCCCCCCGGCCACCACGGTGTTGGGCCAGCCGGTTTTCCCCTGCCGGAGGCCGCAGTGGGGGCCGTCTAAGTAGATCTTCTCCGCATCATAGATGCACCGCTCCCTGCATGCGCACCCGTCCAGGCACCGCTCCGCCGCGCCCTGGGGGGCGTTCTCCGGCCGGAAGTGGTCCAGGGACCCGAAGCTCTGGATTTTCAGACAGCGGTCCCCGGCCAGCCAGCGGAGAATGTCCATATCGTGGCAGCTCTTTTGCAGGATCATGGGGCTGGTCTCATCGGACCGCCGCCAGTTGCCCCGGACAAAGCTGTGGGCGTGGTGCCAGTACCCCACGTGCTCCACCGCGTCGATGGTCTCCAGCCGGCCGATCTCCCCCCGCCGCAGCAGGGCCTCCAGGGCCGCGTAGAAGGGGGTGTAGCGGAGCACGTGGCACACGACGACGGTTTTTCCGGTCTCTCTGGCTTTCTCCAGCAGGCGGCGGCACTCCCCGAGGTCCGGGGAGATGGGCTTTTCCAGCAGGATATGGTACCCCTTGCCCAGGGCCCGCAGGGCGGCGGGCACGTGCTGGCGGTCCTGGGTGGCGATGAGCATCACGTCCGCCAGCCTGGGCTGGCTGAGGAGCTCGTCATCAGAGGCAAAGCACTTGTCCTCCGGCACGCCGTACTCCTCCCGCAGCAGCGCCAACCGGCCCGGCCGGCAGTCCGCTCCGGCCACGATCTGCATCCGGTCCGGGTGGTTTTTCTGGTAGACGGCATAGGCGTCCAGTCCGCGGCTGCCGCAGCCGCAGATGGCAAAGGTGATGGGTTTTGACATGGTGGTTCCTCCCCTCGTATTCTCCGCGTGGGTCTGCAAGCAGTATAGCAGATCCGGGAAAAAATAGCAATCAGGAATGGGGGAGCGGGGACTGCGGATAAAAGCATAGAGGCAGCGCGTCAGCCGCGCTGCCTCTATATTTTTCAGCCAGATACGCTTTGCCCGGAATTAGTTCAGGAGCCAGCCGGGCATATCCGTGTCCGGGGTGTTGTTCACGGGGGTACGGTAGTTGTTGATGCGGTAGATGATGGCGCTGATCTGGGCGCGGTTGATGGTGTCGCCGCCGTGGTAGTAGGCCGTGCCGCTGGAGGCGTCGCCCTGGACGATGCCCGCCTGATGCAGGGCCAGCACATAGCCGTCGCTGGTGTCAGCAAAGGGGCTGGCGCCGGACACCGGGGAGAGGTGGAGGGCCTTGGCGGCGATGGCGGCCACGGCGTTGCGGCTGATGGGATTGCTCAGCACAATGCTCTCATCCACCAGACCGTCCGCCACGGCGGTATTCTTGTAGTTGATGGCCCAGTTGGCGCCGGAGCCCTCCTGCTGGGCGGGATAGCCGGCGGCCCGCATAATCATTTTCAGGGCCTCGCCGTAGGTGACGGAGTTGTTGGGACGGAAGGTGCCGTCGTCATACCCGGCGATCACGCCCGCCTGGACCAGGGAGGACACCGCAGCGGCGTACCACGCGTTGGCGGGGGTGTCCTTGAAGATGCCGGAGGAGGGGGTGCTGGGATTGACGGGCTGGCTGACGGCGATCTGCACGGTGCCGTTGGCGGCCATGGTGTTGTTGATGTTGTAGGCCGTGAAGGCGATGGTGGCGGTGCCGTTGAACCCGGCGGCGGGCTTGTAGGTCAGGTTGTTCAGATTCTGGTAGCCGCTGCCCCCGGTGGTGTAGAAGGCAAACTGCGTGCCGCTGCTGACGGGGGCGTTATTGACGTACAGGCCGCCGCTGGAGGGAACGCCGAAGGTGAGGTAGCTGCTGGCGGCCATGGCGGAGCTGCTGGCAAAGAAGTCCATGGAGCTGAAGGTCACGCCGCTGCTGCCGCTGTTGTAGTTGATGACCAGATTGTTGACCACCGCCGGGGTGGCGTTGAAGGTGATGGTGCCGATGAAGCGGAGGGTGCCGCCGTTGTAGCAGGCGTACTCCACGGTGTCGGTGGTGCCGGCCCGGCCGGGGGTGTAGGTGATGTCGGAGATGCGGTTGCTGCCCCGGTCGCTGGAGGAGAAGGTGTAGCTGTTGATATTGCTGCTGGTCAGAGCCCGGGACTGGTAGGAGAGGGCCCCGCTGCTGGGCACAGAGCGCAGCTTGATGGTCACGTTGGAGGCGGAGGAGCCCACCACGCTGTAGTACTTGTCGGTGAAGTCCCCGCCGTTGAGGGAGATGGAGTTTCCGGTGGCGTTGTAGACAATGGGCGTGGCGGTGCTGTCCACGTAGAGGATGGTCACCACGCCGGACCGGGAGGTGTTGGACCCGGAGGAGGAGTTGCTGGAGCCGTAGGCCGTGAAGCGGATGGTGATGGACTTGCTGCTGCCGCTGGGCACGTAGGCCACCTCATCCAGGCCGATCTGGGTGCTGGTGGGGTTGACGTAGCAGGAGGTGGCGCTGCTGGCGGAGCCCACGGAGATCCGGCGCGCGCCGCTGTGGTCCCCGTAGAGGGAGCCGCTGGAGAGGCTGGTGAAGCGGACATAGCTGAGGGAGCCCCGGGAATAGATTTCATTCCAGTAGGTCTCAAAGTCGCTGGCGTCAAAGTACACCGTGTCCCCGGACTTGGCGCTGTAGACCACGGCGTTGCCCGTGGTGCCCTCCTCGATCTTGAAGGTCATGGTGCCGGAGTAGGTCCGGTCATAGCTGGAGCTGTTGTAGCGGTCGGAGACGTAGGCGGTGAAATTGAAGGAGGCGCTGCCGCTGTAGGAGCTGGGGGTGAAGGTCACGTCGGACAGGAGGCTGTAGCGGCTGCCGTAGTAGTAGTCATAGTCGTTGTAGTAGCTGGTGTAGGTGGAGGCGTTGAGGCTTCCGTTGGAGCTGGTGGTGTTGTGGAAGTTCAGGTAGCGCAGATAGTAGCCGGAGGGCAGGGCGTTCTCGATCTGGCTGATGATGGAGCGGCCGCCCGCGTCGTCCGTCTCCCCCAGGCTGTAGCCGGAGGTGGTGTCGTAGACCGTGGCGCTGACGGAGATGGAGCCGTAGTTGTTATTGCCGTTGCTGCCGTTGCCGTTGATGGACCAGTAGGTATAATCCGTGTAGGTCACGTTGTCGTAATAGGCAGTGGCGTCACAGCGCAGGGTGTAGCCGTAATAGTAGTAATCGTAGTTGTAATCGTAATCATAGTAGCGGAGGTCCGAGGAGTACACCGTGCAGGAGCTGGTGTTGCTGCCCACGGACCAGGAGCGGCCGTCCCGGTCGGAGAGGGTCCAGGAGTATTCCACCTGGGCCAGACTGGAGTAGTCTTGGTCGTAGTAATCTTTCAGGGTATAGGTGGTGGAAAAGGTGGCGGAGCCGTTATAGGGGATGGAGGCGCTGTCGCTGTATGTAGCCCGGTCCAGGGTAAATCTCAGGTTGTCCAGCGCCATGGCTGCGGGCGCCATGGCGCAGACCATGGCCATCACCAGCAGCAGGGACAGAATTTTTCTTGATAGACGTTTCATGTTCCTCTTTCCTTCCTTTCTCGGCGCGGAGCGCAGGCCCCGCATAAGGTCTTAACAACAGGATAAATATAGCAGATCATTGTGAAGGGATGGTATCCAAGGTGCATCATTTTTGCATCATCTCTTACAATCACGCCTCCATTTCCTTCCGGCCCGCTCTGCCTTATAGACGGCGAAAGGGGCCAAAAAGTTCCGCCCGGTGAAAAATTTTTCCGGCCCTCAGCAGGAGAAGCGGAAAGCGGTGGTGTAATCGTAGCGCCGTCCGGGCCGGAGGAGGATGTCCCCCCACTCCGGGTGGTTGGGGCTGTCCGGGAAGAACTGGGTCTCCAGGCACACCGCCTGCCGGGGCCCGTAGACGCTGCCCCCCTTGCCCGTGCCCTCCAGGCCGTTGCCAGTGTAGAGCTGGACGCCGGGCTTTTCCGTCCACACCTCCATCGCAATGCCGGACCGCTCCCCAGTGAGCCGGGCGCACCGGCGCAGCCCCTGGGCGGGATCCAGGACGAAATTGTGGTCATAGCCGCCTGTGAAGCGCAGCTGCTGGTCATCGGCGTCCACATCCCGGCCCAGCGCCTTCTCGATGGTGAAGTCGAAGGGCGTGCCCGCCACGGGCCGGGCCATTTCCGTGGGAATGCTGTCCGGCCCCACGGGGGTGTAGCGGCTGGCGGAGAGCCAGAGGCGGTGGCCCATCACGTCGCCGCCGCCGTTGAGGTTGAAGTAGCTGTGGTTGGTGATGTTGCAGTAGGTGTCCTTGTCGCTGGACGCCTCGCAGCGGATGGTGAGATTTGCTCCTGACAGGGTGTAGGTCACATGCAGGGTCAGTGCGCCGGGGAAGCCGCCCTCCCCGTCGGCGGCGGTATAGGTGAGGGTGACGGCGCTCTCGCCGGACTGCCGGGCCTGGAAGACCCGGTGGCTGAACCCCAGAGGGCCGCCGTGGAGCTGCTTGGGGCCCTCGTTGGCCTCCAGGGCCACCCGGCGGCCGTCGATGAGGCAGCTTGCGCCGGCAATGCGGTTGGCGCAGCGGCCCACCACCGCCCCCAGATAGCCGCTGCCTTGCTGGTAGCCGTCCACGCCGTCATAGCCCAGCACCACGTCCACCAGCTCCCCGGACCGGGCCGGTACCAGCAGGGTGCGCAGCGCGGCGCCGAAGGTGATGATCTCCGCCTCCGCCGGGCCGCTGCGCAGGGTGAACCTGTCCACGGCCTGTCCCTCCCAGGTGGCGCCGAAGGGCGCTTGGATCACTGCCATAGCGGTCTCCTCCTTGTTCGTCAGACTCAGCAGGTCAGGGGGATGCCCCCTGTGAACAGTATAGCGCATCCGGGAGAAAAAAACAAGGGAGAGATTGGGGGGGTCCTTTCGCGCATTTTATAGCAGGAACGATTTACAGAGGCAGTTCTCACCTTGGAAGAAACAATACAGAAGTACCTAAAGGAACTCCAACTGAGCAAAAAACAACTGGAAAAACTGAATAAACTGCGAAAACTGGAGGGTACGCCTGCAATCGCATAGCAAATCTTTTAATGCTGTACCGAAGTGTGTAAGTTATGTTAAAACGAACAATTTCTAAATTCGATGGGGCGCCGTGTACGGTGAAAGTCGCATGCACGGTGCTAAGCGGTGGAACAGCCGGAAACATTTGAAACTGTAGGCTTACCTATCGCAATCCGATGCGAAGAGGCAGGGCCGTTCCTTCACGGCCCTGCCTCTGAAAAATTTACTCCGCCTTCTGGGCGATGGGCAGGATCTCCCGGCGGTACACGTACCGATGGAAGAAGACGCACATGGTCACCGAGGCCAGCTCCGCCAGGGGGAAAGCCCACCACACCAGCTCCAGCCGGCCCGACAGGCTCAGCAGCCACGCCGCCGGCAGCAGTACCGCCAGCTGGCGCACCAGGGAGATGGCGAGGCTCAGCACCCCGTGGCCCAGGGCCTGGAACATGGAGGAGGAGACGATGCCGAACCCGGCCAGCAGGAAGTGGAAGCTGATGGTCCGCAGGGCCTGGGCCCCGATCTCCTGCATGTAGTCCGATGCCTCGAACAGGCCCAGCAGCGTTCCCGGCAGCAGCTGGAACACGGCCAGTCCCGCAGCCATGATGGCGGTGGCGTAGACCACGGCCAGCTTCACCGTGGAAATCATCCGCTCCGGCTTCCGGGCGCCGAAGTTGTAGGCCACGATGGGCACCATGCCATTATTGAGGCCGAACACGGGCATGAACACGAAGCTTTGCAGCTTGAAGTACACCCCCAGCACGGCGGTGGCAGTGGTGGTGAAGCCGATGAGGATCTTGTTCAGTCCAAAGGTCATCACCGAGCCGATGGATGCCATGATGATGGACGGCACGCCCACCGAGTAGATCCGGCCGATGATGGCCCGGTTGGGCCGGAAGCCCCGGAGCTTCACCGTGATCTCCGGGTTCCGGGCGGCATTGAAGTAGACGCCCAGGGCCGCACCCACCACCTGTCCCAGCACCGTAGCCCAGGCCGCGCCCGCCACGCCCATGCCCAGGACAAAGATGAAGATGGGGTCAAAGATGATGTTCACCACCGCGCCCACCATCTGGGAGATCATGCTGTAGACGGTCCTGCCGGTGGCCTGGAGCAGCCGCTCAAAGGAGATGGCGATAAAGATGCCCGGGGAGCAGACCGTACACACCCACACGTAGGCCGCGCCCCCCTCCACGATCTCCGCCACGTCCGTCTGGACCGTGAAGAAGGTCCGGGAAAACAGAAGGCCCAGCACGGCGAACGCGGCGGCGCTGCACACCCCCAGGAACACCCCGTTGGCGGCGGCCAGATTGGCCCGCTCATAGTTTTTCTCCCCCAGGCTCTTGCTCAGCAGGGCGTTGATGCCCACCCCCGTGCCGGTGGCCACGGCGATCATCAGGTTCTGCACCGGGAAGGCCAGACTCACCGCGTTCAGGGCGTTCTCACTGATGCGGGAGACGAACACGCTGTCCACAATGTTGTAGAGCGCCTGGACCAGCATACTGAGCATGATGGGCACGGACATGCTCAGCAGCAGCCGCCCCACAGGCAGCACGCCCATCTTGTTCTCCTTCATTTCTCTCTCGTTCATTGTTTTCTCGTCCTTTCCGGGCTCCGCTTCCCGCGTTGTTTGATGATAGCCGCCGGAGCTTGACCCGGCGGAGGTGCAAAAAAGCGCCGTCTTTTGCAAGCGGCGCTCCCTATGGTAACATGATTAAATTTTTATGTCAACAGGGAAATTGCCGGTTTTTCGCCTTTTTTATATATTTTTCCCGTCACTTTCCCGCAGGGCGTCTCAGACCCAGCTCCCGCCGCTTGGCCTCCAGCTCCTCCGGCGTGATGATGCTGCCCATCTCCTCGTAGGAGCGCAGATCGTCCTCCGCGCTGTAAACCAGCCACAGGGGGATCAGAAACGCAGCCAGAACCACAAAGGGGCCGCAGGCAAAGGCCTCCATGGTCTGGACCGTCTGGACCAGTGGGCTGTCAGGGAAGAGGAGACGCAGGGCCACGGGGCACGCCAGCATCGCTGCGCCGGGCAGGAACCACAGGTAGTTGACCCAGAGACGGAATTTCTTCAGCTTTGTCACCGTGTTCACCAGGACAAAGGCCGTCAGAAGGAGCTCCCCGATCAGATAGGGATACAGCACGTACCCCCAGTGCGGCAGGGCGTTGGACAGGTGCATCGTGATATTGGTAACCCACAGGCGCGCCAGGAACACAAGCGTCACAACAACCGCCAGGGGGGTGTCGCGGTTGCCCTTGAAGAGCACAAGGGCAAGGATGAGATAGGGCAGATAGCTGGTCAGGACAGGTATGAGGCCAAACTGGGTGCAGAACATCCATGCGGCGTAGACAGCCAGAAGGGCTCCCGCGACGCGGGGCAGGACCGCTTTACAGAAGGGCTTCATATTTGGTTCTCCTTTCTATTGATGGAACAAATTAACAGGATTTGCCAAAAACCATTATACGTCACATGCGTACAAAACGCAACAAAAAACGAGTTTCCTGCGGACAATCCCCCTTCTCAGCCGAAGCGTCCCCGGAGACGGGCCCGGTAGAATCCCACGCTCACCCGGAAGGACAGGACCAGAGCCCCAGCCGCCGCCAGGGCCATGGCGGCAGCGGCCGCCCCCAGCGCCGGACTGCGGAAGCCAAAGAGCATGTTGTGGAGCTTTGTCCCGGTCTGGGACAGGAAAAGCATGACCAGAATGTTCACTAGGATCGGCGCTCTGGTCCCAAGGCGGTACAGGAGCGGCAGGGTTCCGGCGGCGATAAGCGCCGTCAGCCATACCTGAATCAGGACATAGGCCGGCAGATTGAATCCCGCGCCCCACATGACCTCCGTCCGGCCCATCAGGCGGAGCGCCCCGTTCTGCGCCGGGAAGCTCAGGGCCATGCACGCCGCCGCCAGGGCGATGCAGGTCAGGTGCAGCAGGTACTTCTCCGCCACCACCAGCTCCGCCCGCAGGGGCGTCATCACCGCGTATCGGTCCCAGCGCCGCTCGTCATTGGCGATGGTCATCCGGGGCAGGGCCAGCGCCAGGGCCATGGCGTAGGCCGGTCCCATCGCCCCCGGCGACAGGCACAGGAGCGCCAGCAGGGGCAGGTAGGGCCATGCGTAGGCCTTCATGTAATACAGGTCCTTTCTCAGCAGTCCCGTCATCTCGTCTCTCTCCTCCTAATTTATATAGATGCAGCCGGTCAGGTGTACGCTCCGTTCTGCCTCTTCCTGTAGAACCGCACGCTCACCCGGAAGGACACGTAGGTGGCCCCCGCCGCCAGAACGGCCAGCAGCAGGAGCGCCGCCGGCAGGGGCAGGTCCGGCAGCTTCAGCTGTCCGTCAAAGAGCCCCATCACCCCCAGGGCGGCGCCGATGCCCACGCCCATGACCAGGATCATCACATACCGCCCCTTCTCCGCGCCGAACCGATACAGGGCCGGCAGGCCCAGGGCTGTGACGAACAGCATACTTCCGGCCAGCAGGGCGGCCATCTCCAGGGTCTCCCGCCAGTCCGCCCGCTGAATGGCCGCGCTCACCACGATGATGGTCCCACCCAGCAGGGTGAAGAGATAGGCCAGCAGGTACTTGCTCCACACCAGCTGCTCCGGCCGGTAGGGGAGCATAGCCGCGTACCGGTCCCATTTGCACCGCTCGTCATAGGCGATGGCGTTGAGGGGGATCATCAGCGCCAGCATCATGGCGTAGGTACACCCGAAGCTGCGCAGAGAGGGGACCATGCTGAAGGCCAGGGCCAGAACCAGCAGCAGCCGGCCGGTTTTGTCCGCCACATAGAGATCTTTTTTCAGCAATCCGATCATTTCGTCTCCTCCTTTGACAGATACAGGATGATATCCTCCAGACTGGCCCGGTCCACCACCGCGTCCCGGGGCATGCACGCCCGCTCCACCAGGGCCTCCACGCCGTAATTGCCGATCCGTTTGCCGTGGACGGCCTCCTGGGGGATGTTTTTCAGCTGCTCCCTGGAGCACTTGAGGATGCCGAAGGTGTCCAGCAGCACGTCCTTCTCCTCGCACAGCACCAGCCTCCCCCGGTGGAGAAAGGCGATGTAGTCGCAGATCCGCTCCAGATCGCTGACAATGTGGCTGGAGAGGAGCACCGCGTGGCCGTCCTGGGCGGCGAAGTCCGCGAACACCTCCAGCAGCTCCTCCCGGACCATGGGGTCCAGCCCGCCGGTGGCCTCGTCCAGCAGCAGGAGCTTGGCGTTATGGCTCAGGGCCGCCGCAATGCCCAGCTTCATGGTCATGCCCCGGGAGTACTCCTTGAATTTCTTCCCCTCCGGCAGCTCCAGCCGCGTCAGCCACTTCTCATAGACGGCCTGATCCCAGCTCCGGAAGGTCCCGGCCATGATCCTGCCCAGCTGTCTGGCCGTGAGAATCTCGGGCACAAAGGTCTCGTCCAGCACCACGCCCACATCCTCCTTGCGCCGGAGAAATTCCGGGCTCCGGTTGTCCATACCCAGCACGGACACCGTGCCGCCGTCCCGCTCCAGGGCGTCCATGATGAGCCGGATGGTGGTGCTCTTGCCGGCCCCGTTCTCCCCCACCAGACCCAGTACGCACCCGTAGGGCAGGTCCAGGTTCAGATCCTCCAGGGCAAAGTCCTTGTACCGCTTGGTCAGGCCCCGGATCTCAATGGCGTTTGACTCCATTTTGTTTACTCCTCCTCGATAAGTACTTGCAGTATATGCCGTAATTCCTCCGCCGGCAGTTCGATCTGCCGGCCCAGCTCCACCGCCGCCTGGAGATGCTCCTCGATCTCCCGGAGATTGCTCTCCCGGGCCAGCTCCGCGTCCTGGGCCGCCACAAAGCTGCCCTTGCCGGCCAGGGTGCAGATAAAGCCGTCCCGCTCCAGCTCCTCATAGGCCCGCTTGGTGGTGATGACGCTGATGCGGAGATCCCGGGCCAGCGCCCGGATGGAGGGCAGCGGCTCGCCGGGCTTCAGCTTCCCGGCGGCGATGGCCCCCTTGATCTGCCGGCAGATCTGCTCGTAGATGGGCTGGCCCCCGGTGTTGCTGATGATGATATCCATGGCCTCACCTCTTTTGGTTGTCTGTTCATCTGTACATAAACAGTATACACAGTATTAACAGTTTGTCAAGGGGGTGGCGAAAATTTTCTGTGGGGGAAGAGGTTCCAAAAGAAGAGGGAAAAACGGTGGGCTTTTTGGCCTGTTTTTCCTGATTTCGGGGTTGTTCTTTCCTAGTGGATATGGTATAACCTTAAAAGAATACAAATTCTTGAGGAAAACGAGGTGACTTTTGTGATGCAGAAACGCCGTGCCCCGGGTCCGGAAGCCGGTCAGGCGGTGAAGAAGCCGGGCTACAGCATCGACATGGTCAACGGTCCCCTGGCGGGGAAGCTGCTGCTCTTCGCCCTGCCCCTGATGCTCTCCAGTCTGCTCCAGCTGCTCTTCAACGCGGCGGACGTGGTGGTGGTGGGCCGCTACGCGGGCAAGGAGGCCCTGGCCGCCGTGGGCTCCAACGGCTCCCTCATCAACCTTCTGGTCAACCTCTTTATCGGCTTCTCCGTGGGCGCCAACGTGGTGGTGGCCCGGGATCTGGGGGCCGGCCGTGAGGAGGAGGTGGGCAAGAGCGTGCACACCTCCGTGACCCTCTCCCTCATCAGCGGCGTGGTTCTGATGGCCGTGGGGACGATTCTGGCCCGCCAGCTGCTGGTGTGGACCGCCTCCCCGGCGGAGGTGATCGGGCTGGCCACGGTGTACCTGCGGATCTACTTCTGCGGTATGCCCGCCAACATGCTCTACAACTTCGGCGCGGCCATCCTTCGGGCCCAGGGGGACACCCGGCGGCCGCTGTATTTCCTGTCCATCGCCGGGGTTATCAACGTGGCGCTGAACCTGCTGTTCGTCATTGTCCTGGAGATGAGCGTGGCCGGCGTCGCCCTGGCCACCATCATCTCCCAGTATATCTCCGCCCTGCTGGTGCTCCAGTGCCTGATACGAGACAAGGGGGCCCTGCGCCTGGATCTGAAAAAGCTGGGCCTGGACAAGCGGGTCATCATCCGCATCTGTCAGGTGGGTCTGCCCGCCGGGTTCCAGGGGATCGTGTTCTCCCTGTCCAACGTGGTGATCCAGTCCTCCATCAACTCCTTCAACTCCACCGCCATTGTGGCCGGGTCCTCCACCTCCTCCAACATCGAGGGCTTCGTCTACACGGGCATGAACGCCATGTACCAGACCTGCCTCACCTTCACCAGTCAGAACTACGGCGCGGGCAAGTGCCAGCGGGTGGACCGGACGCTGCTGCTGTGCCTGGGGTACGTCGTGGCCATCGGCCTTGCCATGGGGAATCTGGCGGTGTACTTCGGGCCCCAGCTGGCCGCTGTCTACGCCCCCGGGGAGCCGGAGGTGGTGGCCCAGGCGGTGCTGCGGCTGCAATACGTGTGCAGTCTCTACTTCCTGTGCGGCGTCATGGACACCATGGTGGGCGTGCTGCGGGGGCTGGGGTACTCGGTGGTGCCCATGGTGGTGAGCATGGTGGGCGCCTGCGTCACCCGGCTGGTCTGGGTGGCCACCATCTTCCAGGTCTACCGCAGTCCGGAGGTGCTGTACCTGTCCTACCCGGTGAGCTGGACCATCACGCTGACCGTCCACATGCTCTTCTTCCTCTTCATCCGCCGCCACGCTTACGCCAAGGTCCAGGGCATCCACGCCATCAAGGCGGGGAACGCATAGGCGGCGGATAAGCACAAGCCGGCAATCGTCAAATTCAATGGCAGAGTCTCCTTTTATAAAAAGAAACAATTTGTGAATCTCCTCCTGATATGCTACACTTTATGCGGAACATCGGCATAAGCGGGTCTATTTCGACGGGATATGTCCGCTTTTGACCGTCTTATCCGCAAGGCTTTCATAAGGAGAGGAGAACAAGAATGGAAATTCGTGCCAAGGAAGTCAGCTTGAAGAAGCTGCAAAAGGACGCGGAGGACAACTTCAGAAACGGTTTTTTCTGCTGCGAGGCCCTGATGGCCGCCGTCCGGTCCAACTTTGACCTGGATGTGTCGGAGGAGGTCATTGCCGCCGTGTCCGGCATGTCCGTGGGCATCGGCCGCTCCGGCTGCACCTGCGGGGCCTTCAACGGCGGCGTGGCCGCCCTGGGCCTGTTTTTTGGACGCACAGAGCCCCGGGGACCCCAGGATCCCCAGGTCAACAAGTGCATGGCCCTCACCCACGAGCTCCACGAGTGGTTCAAGAGCAGCAACGGCAAGAACGCCATCTGCTGCCGGGTGCTGACCCGGGAGTTTGACATGGGGAAGGGGGAGCACAAGGAGCAGTGCATCCGCTTCACCGGCCTGTGCGCCTGGAAGGTGGGCGAGATCGTCTGCCGGGAGCTGGGCGTCAAGAACACGGACGAGGCGTAAGCGGCGATGAAACAGTTCTTGAAAGCCCTGCCCCTCCCCGCCGCCGGCGTGACGCTGGGTCTGGCGGCCCTGGGCAATCTGCTCCAGAGCTACAGCGAGGGCGTGCGCCTGGTCCTCGGCGCACTGGCCCTGGCGCTGTGGGTGTGTCTGGTGCTCAAGGTGATTTTCTGCTGGAAGGGCGTCTGCCAGGCCATGGAGGACCCCATTGTGGCCAGTGTCTCCGCCACCTTCCCCATGGCCACCATGCTGCTGGCGGTTTACGGCAAGCCCTTTGTGGGCGCGGCGGCGGCCCAGGTGGTCTGGTTTCTGGGAATCGCGCTGCACGTGGCGCTGATTGTCTGGTTCACGGTGAAGTTCTTCGGCAGCTTCCGGCTGGAGAAGGTGTTCGCCAGCTACTACATCGTCTATGTGGGCATTGTGGTTGCCAGTCTCACCGCGCCGGCCTTTGAGATGGCCGCCACGGTAGGCACCTGGGCCTTCTGGTTCGGCTTTGTCTGCCTCATCGCCCTGCTGG
The DNA here is from genome assembly GCA_947365965.1 of uncultured Clostridia bacterium. Lineage (GTDB taxonomy): Bacteria > Bacillota > Clostridia > Oscillospirales > Oscillospiraceae > Pelethomonas. The sequence continues at coordinate 6,723 of CANAZG010000029.1, read as the reverse complement.
CGCTGGTGAGCGTTCGCTACATCAGACTTCCCGTGGGGAAGGATCCGGCCAAGCCCATCTTCTGCATCTACGCAGCTCCGGCGAGCCTGTGTCTGGCGGGCTACATCCAGTCTGTCACGCCCAAGGAGCCGGTGATGGTCATAGGACTGCTGGTCCTCTCCACGGCGCTGTACCTGATGGTGCTGGTGAAGCTGCCGGGCTTCCTGAAGCTGCCCTTCTACCCCAGCTACGCGGCCTTCACCTTCCCCATGGTGATCACCGCCATTGCCGCCAAGCAGTCCATGGCATGTCTGACCAACCTGGGATACAGCGTTTCCTGGCTGTCCCCGGTGGTGCTGGTGGAAACCGTCATTGCTGCGGTCATGGTGCTCTATGCCCTGGTTCGCTATGTCATGGCTATGGCCAAGGCCTAAGATGCTGAACAGACACTGACAAATCCAAGACAAACGCCGCTCCCGTGAAAACGGGAGCGGCGTTCGCTTACTGTTTTTTCCAGCGCTTGAGGGTGGGGAACCAAGCCTGCATCTTCTGCCGCGCCTCCTCCTCGCTCATACCGGGATTGGCGGCGGCCATGTGGGGGACGCACAGCTGGATCATCTCCTCCATGGAGCCCTGGAAGGTGAAGGCTCCGTCCTTGAAGCAGTAATTGCAGTAGTCCTCGTTTCTGCCGCCGCCGGCGTTGGTCCCGTGGAGCTCGTCGGTCATGGGCATGCCGCAGCACTGGCAGAATGCTTGATTCATCAGGTTCATGATTTGTACCTCCGTCGCGTAACGCTGTCGTGTGTCGCCGTATCGCCGGCGCAGGTCTATGATAGCACACAAATCATGACACCCTCTGTCAGGGTTTCCACAGCCAGAAAAGTTTCTCCTGGAGGGCGCGTGGGCGGCTTTGCTGCCTGTCACTGATTCTTCTCATAGATCTCCCGGGCCCGGGCGGCCAGAACCGCCCGCAGGCGGGCCGGCTCCCGCACCTCCACTTGGGCTCCATAGGAGAGCAGGTACCCGATGAGCCACGAGTCCGCCGGCAGCTCTGTGGAGACGGTCAGGCTCCCGTCCTGATGCCGGGTGATCTCCGTGCCGTCGAACTCGTCGTAGACCCGGTAGGCCATTTCCCCGGGGAAAACCAGGACGATCCGTGCGCAGGGCGGGGGCGGCGGTTCCGCCGGGTAGGGGCGGGGTACGAAGGTCTCCTCCAGCAGCTCCAGGTCCAGAATGCGATTGAGCTTGAAGAGGCGGAAGTCCTGCCGCTCCAGGCAAAAGGCTTTCAGGTACCACTCCTTGGACTTGTAGGACAGCTTCAGGGGCTGCACGGTCCGCCGGCTCTGCCCGCTGCCCGCGCTCTCGTAGACAATCCGGATCTCCCTGCGCTGGATCACCGCAGCCTTCAGGGTCTCAAACTTCCGGTTGTCCCCGTCGGACTTCCCCCAGCGGGAGAAGTCCACCTCCAGCCAGTCCCCGGCGTTCACCCGGAAGAGGGCGGACAGCTTTGTCAGCAGCTCTCCGGAGGCCCGCCCTGCGGCGGCCATGCTCTCCAGGGCCGCCAGCACCTCCCGCCGCTCCCCCTCCGAGAGGAGGGCCCGGTCCAGCACCGCGTCGTGGAGCAGGCAGATTCCCCCGTTCCGCCCCGGCTCCGCGTAGATGGGGATGCCCGCGCCGCTGAGGGCCTCCACGTCCCGATAAATGGTCCGCTGGGAGACCTCAAACGCCGCCGCCAGCTCCGGGGCGGTGGCCCGGCCCCTGTCCAAGAGGTAGTAGAGAATTTTGAATAAACGGCTGTCCGACATTTACCAGCTCTCCACCTCCAGCCCGCCGCTGATGGTGTTAACGCCGATGCCGCAGGCGCCGTCCCCCCAGACGTACACGTTCTGACTGGGCCGGAGACAGGCCATCTCCAGCTCCGCGTCTCCGGAGGTGGTGTCAAAGGTCAGGGTAAAGCCCAGCTCCGCCGGCAGCCCAAGATCAATGTCTCCGCTGCGGCTGCGCAGGTCCATGGAGCCGACCGTCCAATCCGCCGCTGCCAGGAACATGTCGATGCCGCCGCTGGTGGTTTCCAGAGCAATGCGCTCCGCGCCCAGCAGGTCCATTTCGAGCCCCCCGGATATGGATTTGGCCTCCAGGATCCGGGCGGTGGAGGACAGCCCCTCCACATCGCCGCTGGCGGTGGAGACGTTCAGACTGTCCGTGGTCAGGCCGTCGAGATAGACGTCCCCGCTGGTGGTCTTGACCGTGATCTCCGCCGCATTCACCCAGCCGGCCCTGACGTCGCCGCTGACGGTGGTGATGTCCAGCGTATTGATGTTCACCGTATCAATCATCACATCAGCGGAGGAGGCGTTGATGGTCAGGTTGCCCAAAACGTCGTCAGGGACCGCCACGTAAAGGGTGTCTCCGCTGCCCCGGGAGGAGATGTTCAGCGTGCTCCCATCCTGCTCCCAGTGCAGTTGTCTCTCGTCGCCGTCTGTGCGCAGGAAGATCCCGCCCCCATCTACGGCCGATACCCACACCGCGCCGGTGACCATCTGGATATTCACGGCGCTGATCCCCTCCAGGGGCGCCCAGAATCCATCGCCCTCGTAGCCGTAATCAACAGCGTCTTCGGCGGCTTCCCAATACTGGGCCGTGCCCTCCTGCACCTGCACCATAGGGGCGTTATCCGTGACCTCCTCAATGACGTGACTGAATTCCATCTCCCGATAGCTGGAGCGGATCAGATGCCGCCCCAGAGCCCCCAGCGCGCACAGGATGGCCAGAGCCCAGAGGAGGATACTGGCCGGCTTGCGCCAGTCCCGCTTTTCCTTGCCCTGATAGGCTCTCGCGCCCCCGCCGCCGGGGAGGCGGGAGGCGTCCGGGTACGCAGGGGGCTCCGGCGGCCGGGAGGACGCAGCGCTTTGGCCCTCCTCCTCTAGGATCCGCCGGGCGATGACGTCGATGTCCTCCATGCTCGCCACGGCCTGCTCCTCGCTCATGCCCTCCTCCATGCGGTCCGCCAGCATCTCGGCGTAGTAGGTCAGGTGCTGCTCCGCCTGCTCCTGGGTCAGGCCCTCCAGGCGGCGGTACAGGTCATTCAGAAACTGCGCACGGGTCATATTCGGCACTCTCCTTTATCATAGCATATATCCGCTCGATCTCCGGCCAGCCGGTGAGGAACTGGTCAATCTGCTCCACGCCGCCGGGGGTCAGGCGGTAGAACTTCCGCAGACGGCCCGCGTGGGCCACGGAGTAGACCGTCAGGCTCCCCGCCGCCTCCAGCCGCCGGAGAATGGGGTAGAGGGTGGACTCGGAGATCTCGATGCAGCCGGACAGATCCTTGATGATCTGGTAGCCGTAGGAGTCCGCCTTCCGCAGCGCCGACAGAACGCATATGTCCAGCAGTCCCCGCTTGAGCTGTGGGTCAATCATTTCCACGCCCCCTTTCGCACAATACTATACAACGCATTGCATCGCCTGTCAAGGATATATGGCAAACTAATTCTTACGATTTTATTAAGAGGCAGAGATGGCCCCCGGCCGCACGCGTCAGCCGGGGACCGTTTCCTCTTGCAAAGCTACAGATCCACCCTGGAGAAATTCCGCTCCCCCAGCCGGCAGGCCAGGAGGTTGGAGGCGATATAGACCAGGATGCCCAGGACCAGAATGGGGATCTGCCGGACCAGATCCGGCCCCGCCACGCTGTCCAGCCACCCCATGCCCGGGAAGTGGACCGCCGCCTCCATGGCTACAATGCCCAGGGCAAGGGGGATCAGGGCCAGGAGGAAGGACACGCCGGCCTGATAGGCGGTGCGGTAGAATCGGGTGAAGAACACCAGATTAAAGAGGCCGTAGAGCGTCAGACCGAAGCCGTAGTAGGCCGCGTTGACCTCAATGCCTGCCGGGTTGCCCTCCACCATATAGAAGGTGCGCAGGAGGGCGAAGGGCAGGGAGAGGGCCAGCTGCGTCAGCTGGGAGAACACCGCCAGCAGGATCTTCCCCCGCACCCCGTCCCCCTTCCGCACCGGCAGCAGGGCGGTGTAGAACACGTCACGGGTCTCCCGGCCGAACATGACGGTCTGGAAGACCCCCAGCCCGCCGAAGAAGAACACCATCCCGTAGGGGTAGGCGGGGATCAGCACCAGAGCGCCCATGGCCATGAATACGTACAGGGACGGGTGGGCCGCCAGACGCAGCTCCTTGCGCAGCAGATTATACATGGAATGCCCTCCTCTCCGTGCGGACCATGATCTCCTCCAGGGTCAGCTCCCCCCGGTCCTCCGGCGTGCGCAGGTGCCGGAAGGCGGCGATAAAGTCCGCCTTGGGGGCGCTGGAGAGGACCTGACCGTCCTTGATGTAGGTGATGTCGTCGGCGCACCGCTCCAGGTCCGAGGTGATGTGGGTGGAGAAGAGGATGCTCCGCTTTCCGTCCGCCGCCATGGCTTGAAACAGGGTCAGCAGCTCGTCCCGGCTCACCGGGTCCAGACTGCTGGTGGGCTCGTCGAAGATCAGCAGCTCCGCCTGATGGGACAGGGCCACGGCGATCTGGTACTTCACCCGCATCCCCGCCGACAGCTCCCGGACGCGCTTGCTCTCGTCCAGATCAAACTCCCTCAGATACCGGGCGTAGGCCCCCTGGTCCCAGTTGGGGTAGAAGCGGCTGGTCACGTCTGTGATGGACCGCAGGCGTTTGTGCTGGTAGAAATCGACGCCCCCCAGCACCACGCCCAGCCGCTGCTTGCAGGCCAGCTCCTGGTCCGGCAGGGGCAGGCCCAGGGCCTCGATGCTGCCGCCGTCCCGGTGCACCAGATTCAGGATGGCCTTCAGGGTGGTGCTCTTGCCGGCCCCGTTCTTGCCGATGAGGCCCATGATCCGTCCCCGCTCCAGGGTGAAGGACACGTCCCGGAGGGTGAAGGCGGGGTAGGACTTGGTCAGGTTCTCCACCCGCAGCGCGCTCATCGGTTCTCCTCCCGTTCCATGGCCCGGCCCGCCAGCTCCAGCATACCCGTGAACTGCTCCGCCCGGACCAGGGCCAGCCCGGCCGTGCCGGGGTTGGTGTCCCCCAGCGCCACCAGGGTGTCGCCGGGGCGGATGCCCAGCAGATCCCGGGCCCGCTTGGGGATGACGATCTGGCCCCGCTCCCCCACCTGGACCGTGCCAAAGATATGCTTGCCCCGGGGCGGCGCAGGTATGCCGGCCCGCTCCTGGTCATAGTGGACCAGATCGTCCAGGGACACGTCGTACAGAGCCGCCAGAGCGTCGCTGTGGAGCACGTCCGGGGCCGTCTCCCCCTGCTCCCACTTGGCCACCGCCTGCCGGGTCACCCCCACCGCCTCCGCCACCTTCTCCTGACTCAGGCCCTTGCTCCGCCGCAGAGCGGCCAGATTCTCCGCCAGATGACTCTTTTTCATACTTTTCTGATTCCTCCTTCCGGATGCATCCCCTATTTTACACGATTTTCTCGGCATTACAACCAATTGATGCGAACATATTCTGTTTGATTCAGTTGCGTCAGGGGAAGGGGGACAGATGGCGTTATCCTCAAAAAGCAGACAGACTGTCCGAATTTCGCGTTCGATTGCTTTTGCGCATCCCCCTATCATGTACCCTTCACACCATTCCCCGCCTTGACATTTTTCTCTCAGAAGGTATAATAAGGAGCGGAAAAACAAAATGAATGGAGGGCTCTCTCATGACTTATACCATGAAAGTCGCCGGCCTGGAGCGGGAACTGCCGCTGTGCAAGGTCAGCGACGAGCTGTACATCGGCGCTTTCATCATGTTCGGCGACGCGGAGCTGACGGTGGCCTGCGCCTCTGCCCTGCTCAAGGCCGTCCCCGCCGACAGCTATGACTACATGCTCACCGCCGAGGCAAAGAGCATCCCGCTCATCCACGAGATGGCGCGCCAGTCCGGGGCAAAGAAGTACTTCATTGCCCGCAAGGGGTCCAAGGTCTACATGCCCGATCCCATCCACGTCTCCGTACGCTCCATCACCACCCTGCGCCAGCAGGATCTGTTCCTGGGCGCGGATGACTGCGCCCTCATCAAGGGCAAGCGGATCCTCATTGTGGACGATGTGATCTCCACCGGCGAGAGCCTCCACGCCCTGGAGGAGCTGGTGAAGACTGCCGGCGGCACGGTCACCGGCCGGGCCGCTGTCCTGGCCGAGGGCGACGCCCTGCCCAGAAAGGACATCACCTATCTGGCTCCGCTGCCCGTGTTCAACCCCGATGGAACGGTGAAGTCGTAAGCCGCACAGAGGACCGGCTCCCCCAGGGGCCGGTCCTCTTTTGGGGGACAGGCATCCGTGCAAAATGCACAAAAACCTTGTTAAAGATTTATCACAATGCCTATTGCCCTTTTTCGACAAATGTGGTATGATAAGAGTGTCAAAAGGGAGTAGTTCCCCGGTATGCCGGGGCGCACACCGTCAGGACGGCGTTTACCACGCCCGGGACGTGCGGAGATCTCCAGCTGGGATCTTAACGAGACTTTTACCGGGAGGTAGAAGTCTCGTTTTTTCGTACCCGGGTGCGAGAGAACCCTCCCCGACAGACAGAGGAAACATGGGACATATGATTAAAGGAGGAGAAAACATGCCTGATATTTTGAAAATTATTCTGCCCATCGCCATTGTGGCCGCCGTTTTGCTGCTGTTCTTCCTGGGCTATCTGAAGGCTCCGCCGGATACCGCCTACATCATCTCCGGCCTGGGCCGCAAGCGTATCCTCATCGGTAAGGCCGGCTGGCGGG